>CAJJIY010000033.1 GCA_905187695.1 uncultured Eubacteriales bacterium
ACGCCCAGCGGCACGCGCACCTTCCGGATGAGCAATCCGTTGGGTCTTTTCACCTCGGAGAGCACCTGACCCACCGGGTCGGGCAGAGCGGCCACGGCGCGGATGCCCTCGGCCATGTCCGCAATCCGCGCCGGCGTGAGGGTGAGGCGGTCGATCATCACGGCGGAGATTTTCCCTTGCGCGGCCGTCACGTCGGCGCGGTTGGCCTCAAGGATCTCCTTTTCGGCCGCGCACAGGCAGTCGGCCATACTGAAAAGCGCCTCGTTTTTCTTTTTTTCATCGGCAAAAAAGCCGGCTTTCGCGGCCACGGCCGCGTCGATGATCGCTGCAGTCGTTCTCATTTCTTTTCTCCTTTTTCCGGCCGGGCGGCAAGGAACCGGGTGCCCGGCGCGCGGTCGGTCTGCAAGTCATAAAGCCTGCGCGGATCCTCCCCGTTCATAATGATCATGTCGCATCCGGCGGCGGTGGCAATCTCGGCCGCGCGGAGCTTGGTCTGCATCCCGCCCGTGCCCATCGCACTGCCCGCGCCGCCGGCCATTTGCCGGATTTCGGGCGTGATCTCCTCTACCACGGGGACAAAGCGCGCCCCGGCGTCCTTGTGCGGATCGGCGGTATAGAGCCCGTCGATATCCGAAAGGAGCACCAGCAGATCGGCCGACAGATTGGCCGCCACGATCGCCGCGAGGCTGTCGTTGTCGCCCACGGCAATCTCATCGGTGGAAACCGTATCATTCTCGTTGATGATGGGCAATACCGAGAGCGAAAGAAGGCGCGTGACGGTGTTGCGGAAGTTTTCGCACCGGTCGGCGTGCTGCAGATCCTCGCCGGTGAGCAGAATCTGCGCCACACACTGCGCGTATTCGGTGAAAAGCTTGTCATAGGCATACATCAGCTCGCACTGTCCGACGGCCGCGGCCGCCTGCTTGCCCGGCATATCGTGGGGGCGCGCGGAAAGCCCCAGCTTGCCCACCCCCATGCTGATGGCGCCGGAGGAGACCAGCACCACCTCGTTGCCGCTGTTTTTAAGATCGCACAGCGCGCGGCACAGCGTTTCGGCCGTGCGGATGCGCAAATGCCCGTTTGTATGCGTCAGGGTCGAGGACCCCACTTTTACCACAATTCTCATCTTTTTTTGTCCTTTTCTCACCGCGCCGTCACCGGCCGGACACTTCTTCGTTATAATATTTAATATATTACCACACCAAAGGGCATACTGTCAAGAGAAAGCGTGAGGGAATCCGCGCGGCCTCTTGCAAAATGCCCGGTTTTATGGTATAATCAATGAACAAAACCCAAAAAGAAAGGCGGCAAACGATGGAAATCAAGCTCAGCGGACGGCGCGTCCGTTTCAACCCCGGCGACCGGGTGTATGACCTGCTCTCCCCCACCGAACAGAAAAAATATATCCTGTGCCGCCTTTCGCGCGGCGTGAAGGAATTGGGCTATCGTCTCTCGGCGCGGGACGACGGCCGCTCGGTCTATTTGCTGGGCGTGAAGAACAAGGAGGCCTGCAAAGCCTATGAAGCGACCCTGCGCTTTTTGCTGTTGGTGGCCTTTCACCGGCTTTACCCCGGGGTACGGGTGCAGTTTTCCTATCATGTGTCGCGCGCGGTCTATTGCGAGGCGCTCACGCCCGACTTTAATATGTTTGACGCCGTACCCGCCCTGCGCGCCGAAATGGAAAGGTTGGTGGCGGCCAATCTGCCGATTGAGCGCGTCAGCATGACGCGGGAGGAGGCGGAAAATTTCTTCCGGGCGGCCGGCCGGGACGACCAGCTTGAACTGCTTGCCATGCGGCCGGAAAACCGACTGCACCTTTATCGCTGTGACGGCTATACCGACGATCTGCACACCCTGATGGCGCCGGGCACGGGATGCCTTTCTTCCTATCGCCTCATGCCCTTTTCACCGGGGCTGATCCTGCAATATCCCCGCTATGAGCTCTCGGGCGGGATGCCGGACTTTACCGAGGAGAACACCTATGCCCGCTCGCTTTACGAGGCCACGCGCTTTGCCGGGCGCACGGGGCTTTCCGGTGTGCCGGGCATCAACCGCGCCGCCCGGACCAACCCCACCGACTTTATTCTGATGTGCGAGGCGCGGCACACGGATCAGCTGGCTCAACTGGGCGAGCAGATCGCGGGGGGCGGGAAAAACGCCGCCAATATCCGGCTGGTGGCCATTGCGGGCCCCAGCTCCAGCGGCAAAACCACCTTCTGCCACCGTCTCCGCGTGGAGCTCCTTTCACGCGGCATGACCCCGGTGATGATCTCGCTGGACAATTATTACCGCGAAAAAGAGGAGATCTGCCGGATTCAGGGGCGGGACGAGGCGCACCTGGACCTGGAGGACCTTTGCTGTCTGGACACCGAGCGCTTTAACCGCGATATGTTTGCCCTCATTGCGGGCGACCCGGTGACGCTCCCCTATTTCAATTTTCAGACCCGCCGCCGCGAGGAAGGCCCCACCGTGCGCGCCGACGCGCAAAGCCCCATCATGATCGAGGGCATCCACGCCCTGAACGAAAGGCTGACCGAATCCATCTCGCGGCATCAGAAATACAAAATCTATATCGCGCCGCAGGCACAGCTGAACCTGGACTGCCACACCCCGCTGAGCACCACCGATCTGCGGCTCCTCCGGCGGCTCATCCGCGACATGAAGTTCCGCAACAGTCCGGCGGAAAACACGCTGACCATGTGGCAGTCGGTGCGCGCGGGCGAGTTCAAATGGATCTATCCCACCCAGGAGGGCGCGGATTTTGTGTTCAATTCCTTCCTTTGGTATGAGCTGTGCGTCATCCGCAAGCAGGCGCTCCCCGCGCTGATGGCGGTTCCGCAGGGGCACCCGCAACGCCTGGCGGCCGAGCGGCTGTGCGAATATCTTTCCTATTTTGTCCCTCTTGAGGACGAATCGGCCATCCCCGGCTCCTCTATCCTGCGTGAATTTCTCGGCGGCTCCTGCTTTCGCTGAGCCGCCGGCGCAAACGCCGTGACGACCGATCAAAAGAATCATCAATATCCCCCCGTTTTTTGCACAGGCGCACAAGCCATCGGATCCTTCAAACACGCGGCAAGCGGATGTTTTTTGTCAGACGGAAAAAGCCCGCGGCGAACGCCGCGGGCTTTTTTACCGTGCGGACACGCACGTTTTTTCTTTTTTTAAAGGTTGGAAAAGTGAATGGCGCCTTTTGTTTTCAGCCACCGGTAAAGGACAAAGGAAAGCCCGGCGGTGAACAGGGAGAAAAGGCACAGATAGAGTGTTTGCGAAATAAACCGCGCCAAGAGGAAATAGCCGCCCGCCAGTAAAAGCGCATAACCCCAGCCGCCGAAAAGCGCAAGGAACACGGCCATGCTCTGTTTGATGGGCACGATCTCATTGGTATAGGTAAGATTGGCACGCAAAAGCCCGACCCACAGATCAAAAAGCGCGAAAAGCGTGACGCAAAGGAGCGAGAGCACCACCGAGAGCAACCGCTCCGGGATCGATCCGGGGAACACGGCCGCGGAAACGACCGCGACAAACAGCGCCGGAACGGCGGACAGCACAAGCTGAAGGCGGAGCTTGGCGCGAAGCACCGCGAAGGGCCGGACCGGCAAAGACTGTACCAGCCAGAGGTTCTTGCCCTCCAGCGAGACCGACGGCGCGGCCGTATCGATCATGGTGGCCATCATACAGACGGCCGCGCACGCCAACGCCTGAAGACCGCCCGCGCCCTCTCCCATGATGCTCTCCCATCCCGCGGCCAGGGCAGACCCCCTGATGAGCAAAAAAACGCCCGCGATCGGTAAAAGGAGCACGCCGAGGCCGCAGTTGAGGATATAAATGGGGCTTCCGAGGAAGCGCCCCACTTCCTTTCTGAAAAGCGCGCCCGGCACACTGCCGGCACGGTCTTCCCTTTTCACGGCTCCGGCACGGGCGTGTGCCTGCGGCGTGGTGGCAATGGCAAGGAAACTGCGGGAAATGAGCCACAGCGTGAGAAAGAGCAACGCGCAGACGACCAGCGTGTAAAGCAACGCCGCCAGAAGATCCCCTTCTCCCACGCGCCCGAAAAGATAGAGCGGGTAGGCGGACGCCTTGACTTTCGCGGCAATCTCACCGGTCTGTTCGGCCAGCTTCAGGAGAAAAGTCTGCATTTTGGAAACCGCGAAAAAATAGATCCCGATAAAAAGAAGCGACAAAAGCACCACAAAAAAGCTCTTGTTTTTCAGCCTTCTGGAGAGCAATGCCACCAGATATCCCAGCCCGCAGGAAAGGATGAAAACCAGAAGCGTGACCAATATGAAAAGCCAAAGCGAACCCAGAAGCGCCGACAACGAAAAGCCGCCGGTGATCTGATACATCAAAATGGCGGGCGCCATGACCGCGGCCGCATACAGGACGCCCATCAGATAAACGCCGAGCAACCGGGAGATCATGATGACAGACACCGGGATCGGCAACGAAAGGAGCAGATCGTTATCCTTGGAAAGATAAAGGCCGCTGTAAGTGTTGAAAACACTGCCGAAGGTGCCGAGCACCACCGCCAGCAACGAAAAAATGAGGAAATAAAAGAACCCGGCCCCGGCCGCCGCGGAAGCAGAGCCCAGCAGCCACGCCATCCCGCCGAACTGGAAGCAGACCAGCCCTATCAGCACCGTAAACAACAACAGGAACAGCACCGTCTGCGTGGGAGAACGCCTGCGGTTCTTTTTGGCATCGTAAAAATAACTCCGGAAGATCTCGGTCATCTGCCGGCGCAGAAGAACCTTCAGCATGACTCGTCCTCCAGTTCAAGGAATACCTCCTCCAGGCTATCGTCCCCGCGCACCTCTTCCATGGTGCCCGAACGGATGAGGCGGCCGCCCTTGATAATGGCCACTTTGTCGCAGAGCTTTTCGGCCACTTCCAGCACATGGGTGGAGAAGAAAATGGCGCCGCCGGCCTGACAAAACTCCCGCATGAGCCCCTTGAGAAGGAAGGCGGCCTTCGGATCCAAGCCCACAAAGGGCTCATCCAGCAGGATCAGCTTCGGCTGGTGAAGGAAGGCCGAAATGATGGCCAATTTCTGCTTCATGCCGTGCGAATAGGTGGCGATCGGCGCGCCGAGATCGGCCGTGAGGCCGAAAAGCCCGGCATAATGCGAAATGCGCTGTGCCCGGTCGGCGGCGCTGATGCCGAAAATGTCGGCAATGAACTGCAGAAATTTTTCGCCCGTCATGAACTCGTAAAGATCGGGGTTGTCGGGAATGTAGGCCATTTTCCGCTTGGCACCCACGGGATCGGCCACGATATCAATGCCGTCCACCCGGATCTCTCCCCCGTCAAATTTCAGAATACCGGCCACTGCCTTCAGCGTGGTGGTTTTTCCCGCCCCGTTGTGGCCGATAAAGCCGTAGATCTCGCCGGCGGCAATCTCAAGGCAGAGATCGTCCACGGCCTTTTTGTTGCCGTATTCTTTGGTCAAATGTCGAATAGAAAGCATACTGTTCTCCTTTTATGATTTTTTGAAATGACAAAAGCGGTTGAGGATGACATAAAGACCCACCAAGAAAATAATGGAAAGCACCAGAATCAGATACATGACACCGATATCAACCGAATGACCAAAAAAGGAAATGTTGCAGTCAATCGAAGTTTTAATACCCGATATCACTTCGTCCGGAAAGCCGATTTCACTCATTTGGCGGTATACGCCGGCCAGCGCGTGGTTGCGAAGAAGACTGGTACCATACGTGCCCGGCAGGAAGGAAAGCGCCCGCTGAAGACCGGTGGAAAAACTGGAGATCGGCATATATGCGCCGCAGATGAAGCCGTATCCGGCGCTGACGATGGTGCCGACGGCCGAGGCCTGCCCGTTGGTGGAAAGCGGGAAATTCACGCAGGAGGAAAGCGCCGTGCCGAAGAGCGTGAGAAGCAGCACATCCAGCAACAGCAAAAAGACATCACCGACTGAAAGGAACCACCCGGTGGCGGCCAGATAAATCAAAGATACCGCCAGCGCCGTGAAGTTGACGATCAGCGTGACCAGTGCGGACGCGGCAAAATAAGCGATGGCCAATGCCGAGCGGCGCACCGGCGAGACCGTAAAATCCCGGATGGCGCCGCTGGTCTTATCCTGAATCATGAGGAGATTGGAACAAAAGGCCACCGTCACACAGCTGACCGCCAGCAAGGAAGAAATGAGCTGGCCGCCGACCGTGGCGTTGATGAGCGCCCTGTCAACGGAAAAGCCGGCCGGGAGCGAGCTTTCAAAGCTGTCCCGATAAATCCCGGAAAGAAAGGTGCTGTAGAGCACCAGCAGAATGACCGGCGTGATGAGCGAGGAAAAGAACATACCTTTATCCTTGAAAAACAGCTTCATATTCCGCCGGGTCAGGTAGCAGATTTCTCTCATTGTTCCCCACCTCCCGAAAGTTTTTTGCCGGTGACGGCCAAAAACACATCGTCCATTTTTCCTTTGGTAATTTCATAGTCGGTAAAAAGCGCCGGATGCGCCACAATGAGCGCCGTGGCCGCCGCCGTATCCGGCACAGCAATCCGCAGTGCGCCGGGGATCTCCTCGGTGGGGCATCCCAGTGCCCGGATCTTGTCGGGATCGGCCCCGTACAGGGTGATAAAATCCCCCGTATAGGTGTTTTTCAGGGAAAGGGGCGTTCCTTTTGCCGCGATCTTGCCGCTGTCAAGAATCACGACATCATCGGCGTCGGCCGCCTCCTCCATATAGTGCGTGGTGAGGAACACCGTGAGACCCTCTTTTTCACGCAGAGCGCGCACCACATCCCACAGGAGTTTGCGGGTCTGCGGGTCAAGGCCGGTGGTCGGCTCGTCCAGAATGAGAATTTTCGGGCGGTGAAGGAGCGCCCGCGCAATGTCGATCCGCCGACGCTGTCCGCCCGACAGCTTTCCGACCGGACGGGACAACAGCGGCGCGAAATCCAGCAGTTTTGAAAGTTCCGCGATCCGCTCCTCGGCCTCTTTTCCGAAAATGCCGTAAAGCGCCGCGCGGCTGAGCAGGTTATCCCGCACCGAAAGCGGCGCATCCAGCACCGAATTCTGAAACACCACGCCCAGTGCGCGGGCGGTTTTCCGGTTTTTGTTTTCCACACTTTCACCGCAGACCCGCACCTCACCGCTGTCCTTTCCGAGCTGGCCGCACAGGATGGAGATGGTGGTGGATTTTCCGGCGCCGTTGACCCCGAGAAAGGCAAAAAGCTCTCCCCTCTCCACATGAAAAGAAAGATCCGACACCGCGTGAACTTCTCCGAAAGATTTATAAAGATGCTCAATCTCAATGATAGGTTCCATGAGTTCTCCTTTCAAGGAAACTTGACCGCGCCTTATTGTATCACATTTTTCGCCCCGTTTCAATACTCAGATAAAATATCGTGCAAAATAATGTTCTTTGTCATTGACTTTTTCCCAAAATCTGATATAATAAAATTACCAAAAATTAAGGAGGATCTTTTCATGCCCGTTGTTTTTGCTATTATCGGCGCGGTGGCGCTTTTGCTGATTCTGGTCGGCGTGGGCGGCTACCTGAAGGCTCCGCCGGATACCGCTTACATCATCTCCGGTCTGGGAAAAAAGCGGATTCTCATCGGCAAGGCCGGTTGGCGTGTGCCTTTCTTTGAGCGGGTGGACCGCCTTTCTCTGCGCGTGATGCAGGTGGACGTCAAGACCAGCGAAGCCGTGCCGACCAACGAATTTATCAATGTCACGGTGGACGGCGTGGCCAACATCAAGATTTCTTCCGACCCCGAATATCTCAAACGGGCGGCCGAAGCGCTGCTGGGAATGAGCCGCGCGGAGCTGATCGGACTGGTGACGCAGGTGCTGGAAGGCAATATGCGTGAGATCGTCGGTTCCGTGGGTCTGAAGGAAATGGTGCAGGACCGCCAGGGCGTGGCCAAAAAAATCACCGAAAATGTGGTGCCGGATATGCAGAAGCTGGGTATTGAAGTGGTCAACTTCAACATTCAGAACTTCAAGGACGCCGCCGGAACCATTGAGAACATGGGTATCGACAATGTGGAGCAGATCCGCAAGAACGCCCAGATCGCCAAGGCGAACGCCCAGCGCGACATCGCCATTGCCACCTCCAATGCTCAGCAGGAAGCCAATGCCGTGAAGGTGGAGGCCGAAAAGAAAATCGCCGAGCAGAATGCCGAGCTGGCTGTCCAGCAGGCCGACATGAAAGTGCGCGCCGACACCAAAAAAGCAGAGGCGGACGCGGCCTATTCCATCCAGCAGGAGACGCAGCGAAAGATCATTGAAGTCACCAAGACCGAGGCCGATATCGCCCGCCGCGAAAAAGAGGCGGAACTGGCCGACAAAGACATTGCCATCAAGGAACGCGAACTGGACGCCAACATCCGCAAGCAGGCGGACGCCATGAAGTATCAGTCCGAGAAAGAGGCCGAGGCCGACCTCATCCGCCGCCAGCGCGACGCCGAAGCCAAGCAATATGAAGCGCTTAAGGCCGCCGAAGCCAGGAAAGCGGAGGCAGAGGCCGCCCGCTACGCTATGGAGCAGGAAGCGGAAGGTATCCGCGCCAAGGGCCTGGCCGAAGCCGAAGCCATTGAAAAGAAGGCCGAAGCCCAAAAGAAAATGGGCGAAGCCTCGGTGCTGGAAATGTACCTGGCCGCCCTGCCGGAAGTGGTGAAAAATGCGGCCGAACCGCTCTCTCGCACCGATAAGATTGTGATGTACGGCGAGGGGAACTCCACCAAAGTGGTGCGGGATGTGATGAGCAGTGCCAACCAGATTGTGGAAGGCATGAAGGAATCCACCGGCATTGATCTCAAAACCCTGCTTTCCGGCTATACCCTTGGAAAGCTGACGGAGAAAAAAGAAAAAGAATAATCCCACAAAAAAGCAGAACCCGGAAACGGGTTCTGCCATTTTTTATGCCGGCATATCATTTTGTGATTGACAAGAGACCTTTTTCATGATAAAATAAGATATCTCGATGTAAGAAAGGAAATTTCATCATGGCAAAGAAAAAAGATTACTTCGGTCTGGGTTATATCGTCAGTGTGCTCCTGGCCATCTTTCCCTTCACTTCCTGGATCTGCGGGGCTCTCACCCGCTTCTCCGAGGGCAAGATCGTTGCGGGCATCATCCGCCTGGTGTTCGGCTTCACCATCGTCTGGGTGCTGGATCTTATCTCCATGATCCTGAACAAAAGAATTTTCCGGTTGCTGGATATCTGAGAAAAGCAAAAAGAAAAACGGGCAAACGCCCGTTTTTCTTTTTATACGGTCTCTTTTTCGGCTTCGGCAGGGGCGGAGGTTTCCTGCCCTTTTTGCTTTTTCTTTTTGGTCAGCGATACCACCAACGAGGAAAGCGCCACCAGCGCGATCACATTGGGGATGACCATGAGGTAGTTGAAAAAGTCGGTCAATTCCCACACCAGATCGTTTGAAAGGATCGAACCAAGGAACACAAAGGCCACGGCGATGAGCGCATAGACCTTCTCGGCCAGTTTGCGGTGGCGCGGGAAAAGATAGCCGATATTGAGTTTGCCGAACAGGTTCCACCCTAAAATAGTGGAGAATGCAAAGAAGAAAAGGCAGATCGCCACGAAAATGCCGCCGAACGGGCCGCCGAACACGCGCCCGAAAGCCAGCTGTGCCATATTGGTTTTCATCACACCCTCGGCCGTGCCGCCCGAAAGAATGCCGTTTCCGGCATACAGCGCGGAAATCACAACCAGCGCGGTCATGGTCAGCACCACAAAGGTATCGATAAACACGCCGATCATGGCCACCACGCCCTGTTCGTGCGGTTCTTTGACCTTAGCCAGCGCGTGGGCGTGCGGGGTGGAGCCCATGCCGGCCTCGTTGGAAAAGAGCCCGCGCTTGGCACCCTGGCTGACCGCTTTTTTAAGCGCCATGCCCAAGCCGCCGCCGATGATGGCCTCCGGCCGGAAGGCATATTTAAAGATCATGCCGACCGTTTCGGGGATGTAGCGGATCCGGATAAGAATCAAAACAAGCCCGCCCGTGAGGTAAAGCACCGCCATCACCGGCACAATCTTTTCGGTAGCGGCGGCCAGACGATGCAGTCCGCCCAGGAAAATGAAAGCCGAGAGCGCCGCCACCGCAACGCCCACCGCCACACGAATGGCGGTTTCATAGCGCGGACTGCCCACCGCGTTGCTGATGGATTCCGCCATGGAATTGGACTGTACCATGGTGCCGAAAAAGCCGAGCGCCACAATGCAGGCCACCGCAAAAAAGCCCGCGAGAAATTTTCCGAAACGACCGGAAAAGGCCGTCCGTATGTAATAGACCGGGCCGCCGCGCACATTGCCGTCCGCATCGGTCACGCGGGTCTTTTGCGCCAGCACCGCCTCGGCATAAATGGTGGCCATACCGAAAAAGGCAATGACCCACATCCAGAAGATCGCGCCGGGGCCGCCGATCAGAATGGCGCCGCACGCGCCCACAATGTTGCCGGTGCCGACCTGTGCGGCCACGGCCACGGCCAGTGCCTGAAAGGAACTGATGCCGCCGCGCTGTTTGCCGCCGCGCAGAGAAATCTTGCCGAACACGGCTCTCATCCCCTCGCCAAAACAACGCACCTGCACAAACCGGGTACGGATGGTAAAGAGAAGACCGATGCCCACCAGCAGTGCGATCAGCACATAGTCGGTCAGATAAGCGTTGACGGTCTGTACAATCTTCAGTAAAATGTCCATATTTCCTCCAGCAAAAAAGGACTGCCCGGGAAGGCAGCCCTGAAAATGAAAGAAAAAACAGACATATAAAACAGCCATGCCTGCTCTGTCCTTTGGCCTGAGAGATTCGACGGCAAAACCGTCTTGCACCTTCGGCACTCTTTTCGAGATTCTCCAGAGCTTCCTCCACGCCCGGTTTTCGACGATCCCGAGCATTTCCTTGGAATATGGTACTAATATAGCATACTTCCACTTCTTTGTCAAGAAGAAAAACTAATTTTCGGAAAAAGAAATGATTTTTGCGCTCGCCGCGCCGTTTTCGGCCGAGATCGGCGTGCCGTCCGAACGAAGCAAAAGCGAAAAGCCCTCTCCCTTCACCCGGGTATAGCCCTCTTTGGTCCGTTCCACGCGGACACTGCGCCCCGACACCGGCAAAAGATTAAAAAGAGAGGAAAACCCCGCCGAGGCCTCCTCGGGCACCGGCAGTTCCAGCTCCCCGGAAGACAAAGTGAGCGTGCCGTCCTGCGCGCGGCGCAAAACCGTGCCCGAAAGCGTCTCGGGCGCATAGAATGAGAGCGTATACGGATACGGTTCGCCGGGGCGGTACGAGACCTCGGCCGAAAAAGGCGTATCGTAAAGCGTTCCTTCCAATTGCGCGCAATACCCGGCGGCAAACCGCTCCAGAAAATCCCGCCGGCCGGCACAACCCGAAAACAAAAGCAGACATACCAACAAGAAAAACACCATTTTCCGCATACTATCTCCTCCCCTTCCTTTGATCTTATGCACAAATTTGCGCCCAAATGCGCCATGCCGCTTGAAAACGGACAAAAATTGTGCTATACTAAGGTAACAGCAGCTGGCCCAAAAGCCGGGAAACCGGCAAAGGAAGGACACGAAAAAGGCGGTGCGCCGCCGGAATGAGGTGACATATGTCCTTTCCCTGCCCTGCCGCGCGGGTGACCGCCACGGTTGACACCCATGCGCTGACCCGGAATTTCGGTCTTCTCCGGGCGCTGGCGCACCAAAACAATCCATCCGCCCGCGTCATTGCCGTGGTGAAGGCAAACGCCTACGGTCACGGGCTTTCCCTTTCGGTTCCGGCCTTTGCACGCGCCGGATGCCGTCATTTTGCCGTGGCCACCCTGCAGGAGGCGCTGGCCGTGCGCGCGCTTTCCCCGCGCGCCGACATTCTCATTCTTGGCTATACCCCGCCGGAATCGGCCGGCGTACTGGCCGAAAAGCGGCTGACGCAAACGGTTTTTTCGACCGGATATGCCCGGCTTCTCAGTCGGGCGGCGAAAGCGGGCAAAACCGTCCGCATCCACCTGAAATGGGACGGCGGAATGGTGCGCCTGGGATTCCGGGACAGGGACGCTCTGCTCCGGGCGGCGGAACTGCCTTTCCTTTCTCCCGCCGGACTTTTCACGCACTTTCCCCGCGGGGAAGACCCGGCTCTCTGCCGGCCCGCGCTCCGGGAACTGTGCGCCGTGGGAAAGGCGCTGTCCGAAAGAGGGCACCGGCCGCTTCTGCACGCGGCGCATGCCGACCATGCAGTTGTCGAGCACGTTCATGTTGTTGAACAGGTTGAAGCTCTGGAACACCATGCCCACGCGCGCGCGGTAGGCCGCGGCGTCCATGCCGCGGCGCAGGATGTCCTCGCCGTGGTAGTAGATGTGCCCCTCGCTCGGCCGCTCGAGCAGGTTGATGCAGCGCAGCAGCGTGCTCTTGCCGGAGCCGGACGCGCCGATGATGCACGTCACGTCCCCGCGCGACACGGAAAAGTCGATGTCCGTCAGCACGCGGTTGTTGCCGAACGACTTGCCCAGGTGCGAAATCTCCAGGATCTGTCCTTCCATGTCATCTGCCCTCCCGCGTGCTCTGGTCCGCCCCGGCGGCGCGCCGCTGCCGATGGAAGCTGTACATGCCGCTGGTGTGTGCCAGCGTGTCGGTCGTGGCGAGGTCGTAGGTGTCGCTGCCGTCCATGCGGTTTTCAAAGAAGCGCAGGATGCGCGAGCACGTGAACGTGAGCACGAAGTAGATCGCCATCGTGATCGTAAACGCCTCGAAATACGTGTATTCCGCGCCGGCCACGCCGTTGGTCGTGAAGAACAGCTCCACCGTGCCGATGACCGACAGCACGCACGTGTCCTTGATGTTGATGATCAGGTTGTTGCCGATCTGCGGCATGATGTTGCGCAGCGCCTGCGGCAGCACGACGTAGAGCATCGTCTGCACGTGCGTCATGCCGATCGCCTTGGCGCCCTCGGTCTGGCCCGGGTCGATGGACAGGATGCCGCCGCGCACGGTCTCGGCCATATACGCGCCGGTGTTGACCGACACGACCAGCAGCGCCGCCGGCAGCATGGGCAGATAGATGCCCCACAGCATGGCCAGCCCGTAGTAGATGAACATGGCCTGCACCATCATCGGCGTGCCGCGGAACACCTCCACATACGCGCCAAGCACCAGGCGCACCGCGCGCATGAGCGCATAGCGCACCGGCTGCTCCTTCCGGTCGGCGGGGATCGTCTGCACGAGCCCCACGCAAAAGCCGATCACGCAGCCGATCGCCGTCGAGATGACGGCGATGAGCATCGTCATGCCCGCCCCGCGCAAAAACGACGGGCCGTATTCGCTCCAGAGTTGCGCGATGGTCACCCAAAAGGACGGTCTGTTCCCCATTCCCGCCGGAGCCCCCTTTCCTCAAATCGCGGCAAATCAGCCCTCGCTGAGCGGCTGCACCGAAATCGCCTCGTTCATCATGGCGGTAAAGTCGTCCGTGGTCAGCGTGGCAAGCGCCTCGTTGAGCGCGTTCAGCAGCGTCTCGTTGCCCTTCTGCACGGAGATGCCGATGTTGACCTCCTCTTCCGACACGGCAAAGTCGTCGTCCGTGCCGGTGAAGTCGAGCAGCTTCATGTCCGGATACGCCACGCAGGCCGCCATCGCCGTCGGCATGTCGGTCACGACCAGGTCGCACCGGCCGGATTCGAGCGCGACCAGCATTGCCGGCGCGGACTCCATCGCAGGCAGAATATCCGCGTCCTCGATCTGCGGCAGGCACGTGTCATACCACACGGTGGCCTGCTGCGAGGTGCACGTGGCGCCCGCCAGGTCGGAAATGCCCGCGGCCTCGGCGTACGGGCCGTCCGCCTTCACGAGGCCGACGATCGACGCGTAGTAATACGGGGTCGTGAAGTCCACCTGCTGGAGCCGCTTGGCCGTGATCGACTGGCCCGCGATGACGCAGTCCACCGTGCCGGACTGCACCGCCGGCACGAGCGAATCCCAGTCGAGCCGGACGATCTCCAGCTCCATGCCCATCTGCTCGGCCAGGTACTTGGCCATCATCACGTCGTAGCCGTAGGCGTAGTCCGCGCTGTCCTTGATCGGCACGGCGCCGTTGCTGTCGTCCGGCTGCGTCCAGTTATACGGCGCGTAGCTGCACTCCATCGCCACGGTCAGCACGTTGTCGTCCGCGCCGTCCTGCTGGCAGCCCAACAGGCCCAGCGCGAGCACGGCGGCCAGCGCCACCGCGATCCACTTTTTCCACATTTGCATCATCCGTTTCCTCCTTCAGGCGGTATGCCGCCCGTTTTTTTCCTTCCCGCCGGGCCTCCCCCGGCAAAGAAAAACCCGCCGCGTCCTGAAAGTGACGCTGCGGGCAACTCCCGTATCCTGGGCCGACAGGGCCGGCGCGGCCCCGTCCTCCGGTGATGATAGCGCTCCACTTTCGTGACAGTGCGCCGGATGTTCTCCTGCGCCCCAGCCCGCGCCCCGTGGCAACGGGCA
>CAJJIY010000034.1 GCA_905187695.1 uncultured Eubacteriales bacterium
TGGGGACATCCGCACCCCGAAGCGGAACTGATCCTTGGCCCCAACATCACCGACTGGCCGCGGCAATATCCGCTTTCAGAGCATCTGCTCCTGTCGCTTTGCGCCGTCATTCACGACCCGGTGACCACCACCGACGAATTGATTCCCTCCGGCGAGACCTCTTCTTATCGCTCCAACCCCCTGCGGCTGTCCGAATTTGCGCTTTCCCGCCGTTGCCCGGACTACGTCGGAAGGGCCAAGGCCGTAGCCGCAGTGGAAGAAAGCCGCCGGACGGGTTGCGTTTTGCCGGAGCTTTCGGCCGCGCTTGCCGCGCTCGGTCTGCCCGAATCCAAGGCCAACGAGGTCTCTTTCGGTTCGGCGGTATTTGCCTGCCGCCCCGGCGACGGCTCGGCCAGAGAGCAGGCGGCCTCCTGCCAGCGCGTGCTCGGCGGCTGTGCCAACATCGCCTATGAATACGCCACCAAGCGCTACCGCTCCAACTGCATCAACTGGGGCATTCTCCCCTTCACGCTTCCCGAAAAAACCCCGTTCGACTACGAACCCGGCGATCTTTTGTTCGTGCCGGATGTCCGGGAAAGACTGGCAAGCAAAGAAGAGTCCTTCCCCGCCACCGTGCTCCGGAAAAACGGCGAAAAGACCGAGCTGACCCTCCTGCTGACGCCGCTGACCGATAACGAACGCGAAATTCTCTTGCGCGGATGTCTGATGAACTACTACGCCGCGCACCAAAAAGACTGACTTGTCCGGCGGCGAAAGCGGCCGACAAAATATCGTTCCATCTTTTCGGAGGTATTGAAAAATGGAAAAAATCAAAATGTCCACCCCGTTGGTCGAAATGGACGGCGACGAAATGACCCGCGTACTCTGGCGCATGATCAAGGACGAGTTGATCCTGCCCTTTGTGGATCTGAAAACCGAGTACTACGATCTGGGTCTGCCGGAGCGCGAGCGTACCAAGGACGCCGTGACCCTGGAGGCCGCCAAGGCCAACCGCAAATACGGCGTGGCCGTCAAGTGCGCCACCATCACCCCGAACCGCCAGCGTGTGGCCGAATACGGCCTTTCCCAGATGTGGAAAAGCCCGAACGGCACCATCCGCGCCATGCTGGACGGCACGGTGTTCCGCACGCCGATTCTCATTGACAGCATCCGTCCCGCCGTGCGCAACTGGGAAAAGCCGATTACGGTTGCACGTCACGCTTTCGGTGACATCTACAAAGCCACCGAATACCGCGTACCCGGCAAAGGCAAGGCCGAGCTGCTCTTCACCGATGAAAGCGGCCGCGAAACTTTCCGTGAAACCGTTTACGATTTCGAGTGCCCCGGTGTGCTTCAGGGCTCCTTCAACAAAGACGATTCCATCCGCGCCTTTGCGCATTCCTGTTTCAGCTTTGCACTCTCCAAAAAAGAGGATCTGTGGTTCTCCACCAAGGACACCATCTCCAAACAGTATGACCAGACCTTCAAACTCATTTTCGAGGAGATTTACGAAAACGAGTATAAAGAGGCCTTTGAAAAGGCCGGCATTACCTATTTTTACACCCTCATTGACGACGCGGTGGCGCGGGTCATCCGGAGCCGCGGCGGTTTCATCTGGGCGCTGAAAAACTACGACGGCGATGTGATGAGCGACATGATCTCCACCGCCTTCGGTTCGCTGGCCATGATGACCTCGGTGCTGGTCTCTCCGGACGGCAAGTTTGAATACGAAGCCGCGCACGGCACCGTCACCCGCCACTATTACCGCTATCTGAAGGGCGAGGAGACCTCCACCAACCCCATTGCCACCATCTTTGCCTGGTCGGGCGCCCTGCGCAAGCGCGGCGAACTGGACGGCCTCCCGGCGCTTTCGCGCTATGCCGACGCACTGGAGAACGCGTGCTTTGATACGCTCCTTGCCGGCGTGATGACCAAGGATCTGGTCGGTCTGGTGACGCCGGGCACACCCACCCGCGCCGTCAACTCCCGCGAATTTATCGCCGAAATCAAAAAGAACCTGGCCGCCCGCCTGGAGGCACAGGAAAAATAAGTAAAACGGGGGCTTCCGGTATGGAAGCCCCCGTTTTTTTGAACAGATAAAAAGAAGAGAAAGCAAAACCGCCCGCCCCGCTTTTTCGGACAGGTGCAAAAAGAGAAAGCAAAACCGCCCCGCGCGCCGCCGGTCTTTACACCGTCATCTTGTTCTTTCCCTTTCTTTGCGGCTTCTTTCCATGCAATAATCCCGCAAAAAGCCAAAGAAATCCCGCACGCGGGCGCAGTCGGCCTTGTTCTGACGGTAATCCACCACAATTTCCCGGCGACAATCCGGCCCCTCGATCGGCACCAGCCGCACCCGGTCGCTTTTCAGCCGTCCCCATGAAAACTCCGGCCAGAATCCCACGCCCATATTGGCCGCAATCATATTCTGCACCACCGCCGGGCTGTCGCTCTCAAAGATCACCTTCGGCTCAAAGCCGGCCTGATGGCAGAAATGGTCGCAGATAAAACGAAGCTGGCGCGAGCCCATCAGACTGATAAAGCCCTCCCCCGCCATCTCATGAAGCGCAAGGGTCTCCTCGTCCGCGCGCGGATGCGCGGCGGGCAGTGCCAGAAAAATCCGTTCGGAAACCGAAAAGGAGCACTCGTCGTCCCTGTGCGCGACCGCGCCGGGCAGCCGTGTGGTCACGCCGATGTCATAAAGCTCGCTCTCGCTTTGCTGTCTCATCTGAAAGTGCACATTTTCATGGCTCTTTTTATATTCAATGATGACATTGGTCACCACCGTGGTGGCGGCCAGCACATTCATGTGGATGGTGTCCTCCTCCAGCCGCGCCATGGTGCGCAGATCCTCCGGCAAAGCCTCGAGCGAGGAAAGCGCCGGCGCCAGCTTTTCTTTCAGATAGCGCCCGTATTCCGTCAGCACAATGTTCCGCCCCCGCGCGGCAAAAAGCGGCACCGAAAGTTCTTCCTCCAGGCGCTTGATGGTGCGCGAAAGCGCCGGCTGAGCCACGTGCAGTTTTTCGGCGCTGCGAGTCATGTGCTGGCTTTCGGCCACTTCCATAAAATATCGCAGTTGCGTCAGTTCCATTTTGGGATTCTCCTCCAAATATATGCTTTATTTGTTATCAATTCAATATAAATTATATATTGGACAAAATGATTTGTCAATGATATAATGGACATGAAAAGAAAAAAAGGAGAATAAAACGATGCAAGAAATACTGGAAACCGTCATGCTTGTCTGCTTCGGCTTTTCCTGGCCGATGTCAGTTGTGAAGAATATCAAGGCCAAAACCGCCCGCTCCATGAGCCTGTGGTTCATCCTGCTCATCATCGCGGGGTATATCGCCGGCATCGCGGCCAAATTTGTCTCCGGCAACACCGGCTATGTGCTGGTGGCCTATTTCCTCAATCTGGCCGTGGTCTCGGTCAATCTGGCGGTCTACTTTGTAAATCGCGGATATGACAAAAAAGCCGCCGAACTGGAAAAAGAAAAATCCATGGCCGCTTATCGCCCGATTGCTCAACCGAGCGCCGAAATGAAAAAAGCGGCCGGGGTGTACCGTCAGATGAATACGCACGCCCTGCCCGGCGGCGCGCTTTTCTTCGGCGGCTCTCTCTTCCTGGACCCCACGCTGCCCGAATACGCGCAGGACGCCTGCACGGACGAGCCGGTTTACTTCCGCGGTGTGAAGGATCTCTCCGTTTCCACCGCCGAGGCGCTGCTCCCGGACTGTGTGCTTTCGGCCAGACCCGGCAAGGTCTTTCTCTGCCTTGAACCTGGCAAAGACGAAGACGCCGACGCTTTCATCGGTGAATATCAGTGGGTGCTCCACACACTGCGCAAAGAAAGCTCCGCCCGCGTGTGCGTCCTTTCCCGCGCGGGAGAAAGCGAAGAAGAAAAAGAGTGTGCCGAACGGCTGCGCGCACTGACGCGCGCGAGCGGTTGCGGATTCATCGATCTTTCCGACACCTGCCTCACGGCCGAGCCCGGCCGCGCGGTCTTTGACCGCGTCCGCCCCTACCTGCGCAACACGCCGCTCAACTTTGCGGACGCCATGCGTTTGGGTCGCGCCCGCGCCTGACTCTCCCACCAAACCAAAAGAGCCGCCCTCGGGCGGCTCTTTTTTATTCGGTAGGAATCTTGGTTTTCATCATTTCCGACACCGAGAAAACGCCGTCCCGGTTCTCCCCGGCGCGACAAAAATACGCAAAAGGACTGGCGGCATGGGGGGTGTTGCGGAAAAGGAAGCGGTACGCCCCGAAAGTGTTTACATAATCGCGCAGAAATACGAAAGCGCCGGAGCGGTAAAGCGAGCCCGGCAGATCGACCAGGGCCAGCGCGTCGTGCGTGACCGAATCCGGAGCGGGCGGGCACATTCCCGCCGCGCAAAGGGCAACCGTCCGCCCGATGATGCGGCCGTCCGTCCGGGGTTTTAACTCGGTAAAAATCTCGGGTTCCTTCCCCTTGGCGCACAGCACACCGGCCACCAGCCGGAAAGCATCGGCAAAGAAAAATTTGCCGGGACCGGTCAGGCAGATCCGGTTATAATTCCCCTTCCGGCAGGCCGAAAGAAGCGAAAGCGAAACAAACAGCGCCAGCGGGCCGAAGACCGCTGCGCCGGCATAACAGGGATTGTCCCGGTAAAAATAGTCCGTGTTTCCGGTAATCTCCCCGAAATTGATCGCAAGGATTCCGACGGTACAACAGGCAAGAAGCGAAGCGGAAGCGCAAAAAGTGGCCAATGCGGGGATCTTCAGATCGGGTTCGTCCGCAAAGGGCCCCGTCAGGTTCTCGCGGGCGCCCGGTATATGCACCGCGGCAAGCCCCATTCTTTTGGCCATTTCAACATCCGTTTCCCGATTGTCTCCGATATGCAGGATCTTTGTCCCCGGCCGGTGCCGCCTGACCCAGGTAAACAGCGTGCCGGTGCGTTTGAGCCGCCGGCAATCGGCCGAAGAATAGACCGCCTCATAGCCCTTGATCCCGCATTTTTGCAGGAGCTTTTCAAGAGACGCGCTCTCCAGACAGCTGTCGGTTATGACAATCACCCGGCGCCCGGCCGAAAGAGCCGCCCGGAAAAGCGCAACGCCGCTCTCCCGCGGACGGCAGAATTCCAGTTCGGCCTCTTCTTCCAGTTCGCACAAACGGTCCGTCACGGACGGGGGGCGGCTGGCCGTAAAGCCATCCGAATGCCACATAGATCTCCGAAAGGCGACATTCCTCAAGGCCGGACGAAGCCAGTTTTCCCGGCAGGCCATTTCCGCGAAACGCCGCTTTTCCACAAAATCCGAAAGGCCGTTTGCCCGGTGAAAAGCCTGATCCCGCACCGCAAGAAACCGGAAGATCTGCGAGGGCACAAAGAACGGGCGCAGAACCAGCGTGTCAAAAAGGTCAAAAGCGACCGTGTCGTAGCCGCCTTCGCAAATGACTCTGAGAGCCGCCTGAAACCCGCTTCTTACCGGGCGGGAATCTGCTTGCTGTCTCATTGCGTGTTCCCTCCTTTTTGTATGTTACCGGAACCCATCCTCTTCTCAGGGTCGGGCGCCGACCCCAAATGAAAGGCAAAGGTTCCGTCCCTCAGGTGCCGGGCGGCACCTCCCTTGCCTCTTTTGCGGCGTCAAAAAGCGAAACCGCCAGCGCGTAAAGTATCGGGAGCGCCGAGCCAAGGAGCACCCCGCCCAAAATATCGGTAAACCAGTGAACCCCCGAAAGAAGCCGCAAAACGGTCATCAAAACGGCCAGAAGCACCGAAAGCGCCACACCTGCGCGGCGAAGAAACGGACGCTTGACCCGCGCGCGGATCTGGAAGACCGTCACACCCAGCACCGAAAGCGCCAACAGCGTGTGCGAGGAAGGAAAAGAGGGCTCCGGCTTGTCCCCTGTCATCACCGGGCGGAAGTTGACCACGCAAAGCTCAAAAATCACATAAAGAGCGCCCAGCATGACGCAGTAAAAAAACAGCAGATAAAGATCCGCGTCCACACCGGAGAATTTTTTCCCCCGCAGGAAGAACTGCCGCACGGCCAGTATAAAAAAGAACAGCGCAAAAACGGCGATCAGAAGAAACCCCAGCAGATCCGTCAGCGTTTTGAAAATTTCATGACAGCCGATCCGATCGCGCACCGCGCCGTTGAGGTGCGAAAGACCCACAGAAGTTCCCGCAGGGCCGATGGGCGCGACATCCGCAAAACCCAGCAGGAAAATCAGCGTAATAAAACTAAGGAAAAGCGTCAGAAAAGACACCGAAAGTCCCATGGTCCGGTGGGACGGTCGCGTTAAAAACGGTTTTTCCATAAAGTGTCCTTCTTTCCGCCGCTCTGCGGCTCATTTCAGTATAGCACGAATCCCGCACCCTGTCAAGGCGCGGGATTGCAAAAAATGTCAGAATTTCCGATTTTGTACGGTCGGCCGCCAAACCCGGCTGCGGCAAAACGCTTTCTGTGCCCGCCGGGAGCGACCCTCCTTAAAACCAGTCCAAGGGGCAGTGCCCTCGCCGGTTCCGGCCGTCACTCCCCGCGGATCCCTTTCAGAATCGCACAGACGGCCGCATAGATTACGGCGGCTACCGGCCAGATGAACCAACTGTTGCCGGGATGCAACGACGAATCCGGCGCAAAGGTAAAAAAGAGATAGATGGCCGTGACAAGGAGCCAGTACACCGTGCTGACCGTGCCGGTCAGCCGGTCCTTTTCCCGGGTTTCGGGCGCGTAATCCTCCTCTTTGAGAAGCCGGTCAAAGGAATGTTTGACCGTGCCGGCAAAGACAAAGCAAAAACACCCCGCGCCGGCAAAAAGGAAAAGCAAACAAACGGCCGCGACCTGGATCAGATCCCGCTCGCCGAAAAGAAACGAAAGGAAAACCGGGCACACCGAAAGCACCGAGAGCGCCGTGCCAATCAGGTTCAGCCGCCCGCGAAAGAAGCGAAAAGGTCAGCTTTTCCTCAAAATCCCGCGTCAGCGCATGGGAGGAGGGCGCGGGTTCCTTCTGCGTCATGCCGGCAAAGGAAAAACGCGCCAGCGCACGGACGGCCGCCTCGCGGTCGGTATAATAAAGAATGACATCCCGCGTCCGGTCAAAGACCTCCACCCGGTCGATCTCCGGCACGGCGGACAGCGTTTTTGCCAGGTGATCCGCCTGGCACAGCGTCATACGCGGCAGACGCAGATGCACCGCATCCGGCCGCGGCATTCATGTAAAATGTTGCATTTCATCGGTTTGTCCTCTTGAAAAAACGGAGCCGGTCATCCGGCTCCGCCCTTTTATTTGCGCCCCGGCTGGCCAGCACCTTGAGGCCTGCCGTTCCGAAGAGGAATCCACCGCAGAAAAGTCCGAATTTACCCCCATTGCATTTCATGATAAAACCTTCTTTGCTCCGGCCCGGGACCGGAATCGTTCTGTCTACATTATAATAATTCCGCGCGGAATGGTCAAGACTTTATTTTTGCGCGTCCGACAGATTTTTTCCGTCGCCTTCCGTTTGGGCAGTCTCATCGGGCGGCGCGGCTTTCTTTTTTTGATACTCGGATCTGGCAATCGAGAAAAGAAGCAGGAACAACAGCACCGCATAGGTAATAAGAGCGCTGTAGTTGGAAAGAAGCAAGGCATAAACGCCCCAGAGCACCGTGTTGAGAATCATCAGCACACGGTAAAGGAAAACGCCCGTAAAGATTGCCGCCGCGAAAAGCAGGGTGCCCGCCAGCGGGAGCAGACTGATGGGCCCCGCGAAAGTAAAGACCGCCGCCGCCACATAAAGCGGGCAGAAAATGAAAAGGCTGAAGAACGGGATGTTTTTCCCCCGGCGGCGGAAACAGTAGTTAAAAAGCGTATGTACAGTGGCCAACAGGCAGGAAAAGCACCCGGTCAGGCCATCCGACAAAAGCAAACTTACCCCCATGCTGATGTTTGAAACGGCCTGAAACAAAAGCACGCCGCGCATCCGCTTCATTTGAGTGGAAACCGCCGCCGTCACCAGCGCCAGATAGCTCAGTACCGATATAAAGATCTCCATCTTCATCCTCCAAAAGATCCTTTGTCAAACAAGAGGGCCGGACGGATCGCCCGGCCCTCTTGTTGGGAGTCGCTGTTCCCCGCAACGGCGGGAAAAAATCAATTGGTTGCTTCCGTTGCCCCTTTGATGCCTTCCAGCGCGCAGAAAAGCGTATACAAGGCATAGGGGGACTGAAGCGCGCCGGCCGCCGCGTCCACGGCCTCTTTCTGCAGGGATGTCATGGCCGCCGCCAGATCCGCCGCACCCACCGTCTGCGCGGCGTTTTCCCATTGATAGGTCACGGGGCCGGTCAGCAAGAGCAGGTATTCCGCCATGGCCGCCGGATCCTGAGACCGGGCGCTGGCCATTGCGTAGACCGAGAGGATCTCACCCGCCGAAGTGCGCGAGGAGAGATAAGCACCCACTTTCTCCGAGACCGCCGCCACAAGCGTCATGCTCTTGAGATCCGGGGTATAATTCTTGCTGAAATACAGCCCGAAAGTGGGATAGACCGTGAGGTCAAGGTTCTGCTTCTGGCCTTCTTCCGCATACAGCACGCTGTCCGCGGAATTCGGATAGCCGATAAAGCGGTTGCCGGTCTTGTTGATATCCATACGGTAGGCATTTTCCGGCAGCGCCTGCGCATAGGTGTATTCCTTCTCACCGACCTTGGTGGTCTCCAGCGAGTAATTGACATTCTCAATGCCGTACTGGAAAAGGTTGCGGACCCCGGCGTCGGTATTCAGATAGGTGATGATCTCCAGCGAACGCTGAAGGTTGGTGGTGTGCGAACCGACCGCAAACATGGAGGAGAACACTTCCTCATCGGTCAGGGTCGGGTTTTCAACCACCAGCACATCGTATTTTTCGGTGTCAAAACCGTCCCGCAGTCCGTAACCGCCACGCACCAGCCGCACAGCGGCCTTGGCCCCGGCATCGGTGGTGATATAGCCGTCCGTGTTTTCATACAGCGTCTTGGCGGCCAGGCGGCGCATATAAGTGCTGTCGGACAGGAGGTTCTTGTTTTCCAGTTTGGTCGTGCGGTCCGCATTGTGCGTATTGGCGCCGAAGATGGAAAAAGTATCGGGAAGCTGTTCGTAACTGCCGCCCAGACGGTAGCTCCAGTAGTGCGTGTCATTCACATCCACCTTGCCGTCGGCGCTGTAGATCGGATAGACCGGATCGGCGCCCGAACCGTAGGTGCGCTTGACATAGGAAAGGAAATTTTCAAAATCCGAGTCGTAAATCGAACTCTTGGAAAGATCGCCGTATTCGCTCGCCAGCTGTTTGTCCACCAGCAGATAGGTGTATTCGCCGACCGTGTGGTTGTTCGGCACGGCATAGACCTTGCCGCCGTAGGAAGCCGCTTTCAGCATGGTGGGGTTCATATAGTAAGAGAGTTTCAGCGCCGACTCGCCCATGTCGTTTGTCAGGTCGCTGAGCCACCCATTTTCAATATATTCAACGAACTTTTGGTGGCTGCCCAGGAAAAGAATATCCACCTCAAAATCAGGAGCCGTCGGATATTTCAGCTCCGGAATACCGAATTCGTTGACATAGGTCTCGTTGGTCTGGCGAGCCACCACCTTGCCGCCGTTTTCCTCCAGGAAGGCCTCGTGCGCTTTGAACGCCTCTTCCACCTTGGTGTAGTATTCGGCCGCCGTCAGATACTTGAGGTTGATCTGGGTCTTATACTTGGCCTTGGTGAGCTTGTTGATGGCCGCATTCACCGCCGCCACCTGCGCGGCGTCGGTCCCCTCCTCGGTGATCATCCACAGATTGAGCGTGGTGGTATAGCGTGAAGCTTCGTTGGTGATTTCGTCGATGGAGTCTTTCTTCTTGCAGGAAGCAAGCACCGGCAACACCATAAGCAGGCACAGCAAAAGGCAGATGAGTTTCTTTATCATAGCAGAACCTCCCGTGTTCGCACGCGCTACGCGCGCGGGAACCAAATACATGGAATATATTTTACACTTTTTTTCCCCGGCTGTCAAGTCGCTTTTCCGGGGACGTGCGTGCCGCGAAAACAAATCGTTCATTTTTCGCGGTCACTTTTCACAAAAGGAAGCAAAAAGATTCTCCACACCGGACAGTAAAACCGTGATTCTGCCCGCAAGCGGCGCCCCCCCCTTGTGCAAAAGATACAATAATTGTAAAGGATTATTCAAGAAAACCTTTCAGGTGTCTGGCACGGCTGGGATGACGGAGTTTGCGCAGTGCTTTGGACTCGATCTGACGGATCCGCTCGCGGGTGATGTTGAACTCCCGGCCGACCTCTTCCAGCGTCCGCATCCGGCCGTCGTAAAGGCCGAAGCGGAGTTTGATAACATGCGCTTCGCGGGCGGTCAGGGTGTTGAGCTGCTGTTCGATCACTTCGCGCAGGATCGTGGTGGAAGCCGCCTCCGAAGGCGCGGGCGTGTCCTCATCCGGAATAAAATCGCCCAGGTGGCTGTCCTCTTCCTCGCCGATCGGGGTCTCCAGAGACACCGGATCCTGCGCCACTTTCATGATCTCGCGCACCTTTTCGGCGCTCATGCCCATCTTTTCGCCGATCTCGGCCGCCGTGGGTTCCCGTCCCAGCTCCTGCATCATCTGGCGCTGATACCGCGCCACTTTGTGAATGGTCTCCACCATATGTACCGGAATGCGAATGGTGCGCGCCTGGTCGGCGATCGCACGGGTAATAGCCTGCCGGATCCACCAGGTGGCGTAGGTGGAAAATTTATATCCCTTGGTATAATCGAATTTGTCCACCGCCTTCATAAGTCCGAGGTTGCCCTCCTGAATGAGATCAAGGAAGAACATTCCCTTGCCCACATAGCGCTTGGCAATACTGACCACCAACCGCAGGTTAGCCTCCACCAGTTCGTCCTTGGCCTTTTTGTCGCCCTGCGCCATCAGTCCGGCCAGTTCCTTTTCGCGCTCGTTGGAAAGAAGCGGCACTTTACCGATCTCCTTGAGATACATCCGCACGGGGTCGTCAATCGAAACGCCCTCCTGCTCCAGCATTTTTTCCATGTTCTCGCCGGCGCCGAAGCGTTCCACCTCGTGCTCAATCTCGCTCATTTCATTGCTGGAGATTCCGTCCGGAAGCGACACGCCGTTGTCCTCAAAGGCGGCGTACAGGCGCTCCAGGCTGTCCATGTCATAGTCCATGCTCTCCATGGCCTCGTCCAGATCGGTGCTGGACAGATTGCCCTTCTTGCCCTTTTCAATGAGCTCGTTGACGTCCACCTTTTTTTCTTCTTTTTCCTTGCCTGCGGATTCGGTCTCGGGTTCTTCGGTCAACAGGTCTTTCTTTTCGGTTTCTTTCATGCTTTTTCTTCCTCGTTTTTCTGTTTACTGATCTCGCTGCGGCGGCGCAGGATCTCACTTTGCCAGTCGCCGGCGTTTTTGGCTTCTCTTTTTTCGCGCGACACGCGCAGTTTTTCGGCCACATCCGAAAGGAGCTCCCGGCCGTTTTCGGTCAGATTCTGCCGTTCCTGTTCATAGGCGACCAATCTCCCCATCTCATCCGGGGAAAACTGCTCCCCCAGCGCCGAAAAGGAAAATCCGCCCGGGCTTTTTTCCCCTTCCATGACGGCACGGAAGACCCGGCGACCGAATGTGGTGAAAAAATCCGCCTCGGTGAGCGGCACTTCCCCCGTGGCCAGCGCATGACGGTGCTCCGGAAAGAGCAGAATCAACCCTAAAAGCGTGGCTTCCGCCGCCGCCGTACCGGGGTCTTTGGCGGCGTCCGGATTCACGCGGTCGCCAAAGTTCCGGACAGAAAGCTGCAATTCGCGGCTTTCTTTTTTCTTCCATTCTGTCTCCCGTTTCTTGCGCACCCGCGCAATGTCGTTGCCCAGACTTTCGGGCGAAACGCCCAGCCGCTCGGCCGCCTTATGGGTATAGAGCTCACGCTCCACGCCGGAGGAGGTGCCGGCAATGAGTTCGGCCATGGCGCGCGCGGCGCGGATCTTGCCGTCGGTTGCGGAAAGATCAAAGTGCGAGAGCGCGCTTTCCATGCGGAAATCAAAGGCCGTCCGGCTTTCCTTGAGCGTCTGGGCAAAGGCCTTTGCGCCGAATTTCCGGATGTATTCGTCCGCGTCCTTGGCGCCGGAAAGCTTCAGCACCCGCACCGGAAGGCCTACTTCTCCGAGGAGCTTTATGGCTTTGTCGGCCGCCCTTTGCCCCGCCTCGTCGCTGTCGTAATTGAGCACCACCTTTTGGGTGTACCGCGCCAGAAGGCGGGCGTGTTCGGGCGTGATGGCCGTGCCCAGCGTGGCCACCGCGTTTTCAAACCCCGCCGCCTGGATGGCGATGGTATCCATATATCCCTCGCACAGGATCATCTCTTCGGCGCAGGCCTGCCGGGCAAAATTCAGCCCGAAGAGCACGCGGCTCTTTTTAAAACCGGGCGTATCGGAGGAGTTGAGGTATTTGGGCTTGGAATCGTCCATGACCCGCCCGCCGAAAGCCACAATGTTCCCCGCCGTGTCAATGACCGGAAACATCACGCGGTTGCGGAAAAGGTCAAAGAGCCCGCCCGTATTCGAGGAACGCTTTGATAAAAATCCGGCCGTCAGTTCCTCTTCGGTAAACCCGGCCGCACGCATATGGCGCGTGAGGAGCGTGGAATCGTTGGGGGCAAAGCCCAGCCCGAAATGTTTGATGACAGCCGGGGAAAGGGCGCGCGCCTCGGAAAGATAAAGCAGCCCCTCCCGCCCCAGCGCGGGATCAAAAAGACAATCCCGGAAGAACCGCGCGGCCACAAGATTCATGTCATAGATCCGCCGTCTGGAGATCTGCGGCCCTCTCACGGCCGTGACATCGTTGGGGATGGAGATCCCCACGCGCGCCGCTAGAAATTCCAGCGCGTCCACATAATCAAGATTTTCGATTTTCTGAATGAAAGTGATCACATCTCCCCCGGCGCCGCACCCGAAGCAGTAAAAACTGCGGGTGGCCGGAAACACCGTGAAGGAGGGCGTTTTTTCGCTGTGAAAGGGGCAAAGGCCGTTGCGGTTTGAACCCGCACGCTTAAGGGAAACATACTGTCCCACCACCTCTTCGATATCACAACGATCCCGGATCTCTTCCACCACTTCCTTTGGAATCATTTGACGCGCCACACCTCCGGGATAAAGATTTCACGATACAATTCAATGGCAAAGCGGTCGGTCATGCAGGAAAGATAATCGCACACGCACCGCGCCGCGCCTTCCTTTTCCACATTGCGTCCGTATTGGCGCGGGAGCGCCTCCGGATGCTTCATGAAATGGCCGAAAAGCTGTGCCAGCATGGACTGCGCCTTGGACTCTTCCTTTTTGGCCTCGCTGTCCACATAGACCCGGTCAAAAAGGAACTGCCGCAATTCGTTTGTGGCCGCCAGAATCTCCGGTTCCATTTCAATATGCGGCCGACCCTCGCTCTGGCGCACCACCGAAGAGACCATGGCGGAGATCCGTTCTCCGTGGCTCTCGCCCAGCACCCGGCAAAGCGCCTGCGGCAATTCGGCCTGCGAAAGGATGCCCGCGCGAATGGCGTCGTCAATGTCGTGATTGATATAGGCGATCCGGTCTGCCAGCCGGACAACCTCCCCCTCCGGCGTCATCGGTTGGCCGGGGCCTGAATGACAAAGGATTCCGTCCAGCACCTCGGCCGTGAGGTTGAGCCCCGCGCCGTCGTGCTCCAGACATTCGGCCACCCGGACCCCTTGGGCGTTGTGTGAAAAATCCGCCGAAAAGAGTTCCCGCATCACCCGCTCCCCGGCATGGCCGAAGGGGGTGTGCCCCAGATCGTGCGCAAGGCCGATGGCCTCGGTAAGATCCTCATTCAAAAAAAGCGCACGCGCAATCGTGCGGGCAATCTGCGTGACCTCCAGCGTGTGCGTAAGGCGCGTGCGGTAATGGTCGCCCGCCGGCGCCAGAAACACCTGCGTTTTGTACATGAGCCGCCGGAAGGACTGGCTGTGAATGATGCGGTCGCGGTCGCGCTGGAATTCGGTGCGCAAAGGGCAGCGCGCAAGGGGCTTTTTGCGCCCGCGGGTGGCCGCCGAGCGTGTAGCAAAGGGAGAAAGAAACCGTTCTTCCCGTTTTTCCAGTTCCGTATGCAAATCCGACATCACCATTCCGCCTTTCCTTTTGTTAACAATATAAAATATACGCCGGAAAAAAGAAAAACTCTTTTTTTCGGCGCAATTTTTGCGTTTTTTTGCGATTTTTCAGAGATTTTCGACATCCGGGCGGGTAAAAAGCGCCCTTGGCTGTGTTTTTCCGGCCGTGAGGTCGGCCACGCGCCGGGCAAAATCGGCAAAAACCGCAGCCGGCACGCCAAGCGTGAGCGTCACGCCGTCGGCAAATGCCGTGCCCCGTTCCCGCGCTCCCCAGCGCGGCAGTTCACTCCGGAGCCGCTGATAATCGGGATAGGAAAGCGCAAGTTCGCACTCGGTGAAAGGCAGATAAGAGAGCGTGCCGGCCGCCGAAAGCGCCGC
>CAJJIY010000035.1 GCA_905187695.1 uncultured Eubacteriales bacterium
AAGATTTTGTCCAACGACAAAAACACAAGATATAGTAACAAAAAAGCACAAGATATGCAATATCTTGTGCTTTTGTCTGTTGTAGCTTTTTCGTACAACAAAGATGGTGGATCCGAGGGGAATCGAACCCCTGTCCGAAAATCTCGCGGCAGGACCTTCTCCGTGGGCAGTCTGTAATTTAAAATTCCCTTTGTGCGGCGGCCACAGACAGCCTCCGCCCGCAGGTAGCGCTTTTATGCATGACCGGTCCAACCGCGAACCCCCGGTTCATGTTCACCACTGCATGACGCCTCCTTTGCGGCCGTGGTCCTCCGCAAGGAGACGGGCGGCGTGAAAACGCCGCGGCACTGCCGTTAGGCAGCCAGTGCTACGTTATCGTTAGCGTTTAATTTTAAGGTGAGCCTTTATCGTGATTGCTCGGCACGCCACGCTGATCCTGCTTGAAAATCCCCGTCGAAACCTTTACGGACCCATTGAAACAGTGTGCCTCCTTGAAGGTGGCCACTGTCAGTATAGCGCAAAACCGCTTTTTTGTCAAGCGGATTTTGTCACTCGTAGCGATTTCCGCCCTTGAACGCCCGTTCCATATCCCGCCGGTCGGCGGCTCTGGCCAGATCTTCCCGTTTGTCATAGAGTTTTTTGCCGCGGCAAAGGCCAATCTCCATTTTGACCCGCGAACCGGAAAAATACAGGGACAACGGAATGATGGATACGCCGTCTTCGGCCGCACGCCCGGAAAGGCGCAGAATTTCCCGCTTGTGAAGAAGCAGTTTTTTGGGGCGAAGCGGCTCTTTATTGAATACATTCCCCTTTTCATAGGGACTGATGTGCACACCCAGTGCAAAAATTTCCCCGTTTTTAAAGGAACAATAAGAATCCTTAAGGTTGACATTCCCGGCGCGTACCGATTTGACCTCGGTACCGAAAAGTTCAACGCCAGCCTCCAGTTTTTCATCCACGAAATAATCGTGATAGGCCTTTTTATTTCCGGCAATCAGCCGATTTTTTTCTTTTTTATCCGTTGCTTTCACCATCTTCATCTCCTCGTTCCAGCCGTTTTTGGCAACGGCTGCAGATCCGCCCAATCCCGGCCGCAGTCGCTTCTTCGCGCGTTCCTTTCCGCACATTTTTCTTTCCGCGCAAGTAGGAACAGTCCGCAAACAAATGGCAGACCTCTCCGCCAGGCAAATAATACACGGCGCTATCCGCCGCAGACGGAAGATTCCCGGACGGAAGGTCTTGGCCGTCATTCACATCCGGTTCTTCTGTTTTGCCGGTTCCCGGATTGTCAGACACCTCCTTGGCGGGCTCTTGATAAGCCGGCACAAAGGCATCATTGCGGCGGGCACATCCGCAAAAGAAAAAGCAAAACAGTAAAAGAAGCGGTAAGATCCGTTTCATGACTCAGACCCCTCCAGCATGTGCTCCATAAGCCCGATGGCCGAAGCCGAATACTCATAAGCGCTCTTATAATCATCCATGCCGCGGCAACAAATCTCCAGATCTTTAAAAATTTCATACATCAGCACGCCGGCGCAAAGCGACTCGTCGGAAAGCAATTTTTCAAAAACCGCTCTGGCAGAAGCAAAGTCGCCGTTTTTCATTTTTGTCATGGCCGAAAGCTTTTGGGCATACAGAGTCCCGGAAAGCCGGGCGCTCAGGGTGTTGAACATCCGGTCATCCGCCGAGTGGAAGGCTTCGGTCGCCAGAAAATATGCGCAGAAGTCATCCCCTTCCTCCCTCGCCGCGGAAATTTCACCCTCTTCCAGAATATCGGAAGCCAGCGTGGGGGTCAACTCGGTGAGATAACGGAAGCAAACGGCCGCACGCGCACGCAAAAACCCGGTTTCGTAAAGCGTTTTTTCTCCGGCCGACAGCGAACGGTCCAGCCGTGCCGCCGCCACCCGCAGATGACCGTTATCCAGAGCCTCCCTTGCCACCCGATACTCGCACTCGGCGCGGATAAGCGCAATTTCGTCATCACACTCCCCGCCGAAAGCGTTATGCAAAATCGACAGGCATCCGGCGGCATCTCCCGCCTGAAGCGCACGGCGCACCTCCGGCATGGCGGTCATTTTCCGGTAAGAGAGATTTTCCTCACTTTTCTCCGAGAGCAGATAGCCGACCGGGACATTCAATCTTTCCGCCAGATAAATTGCGGTCGGAAGAGAAGGCAGAGCCGCGCCGCGCTCGATACTGCAAAGCATATTCCGCGTGACCTGGTCGCCGGCAAGATCTGCCTGCGTCATCATTTTGGAGAGGCGAAGGCGGCGGATTTTTTCCCCGATAGACAAATTTTTCCCCTCCTTGACTGGCATTTGCTTTCCGGAAAGACCGGTGCTGTAAATCTGATTTACTTTATTATAACACATTTAAAGCCACATGGCAAGAGAAATTCGTCTTTTTCCATCGCAAAAAGAGCCAGAATACAATCTTTTCCGGCTTTTTTTGCATAACCTGCCTAATGAGGCCGCGGCCGCCGGTTTTGCGACGGCCCACGCCAAAACAAAAAGGAGGAATCTTATGTATATCGGAAAGAAGAGTATGAGTCCGCCACGGCCGCCGGTTGATCCGGATGGGCGCTTTCTGCGTACATCGGCAAGCGGAAAAAAAGAAAATGCTGCCGGTAAAAGAGCCGGAACGGCCGACCAGGTGGCAGGCACGCTCGAAGCCGTCCAATCCGTGCCGGTCACGGCAGCGGAAGAGTTGCCGTCGCGGGAAAGCGTCGCTGTCATGGCAGAGCGTTCCGGCGGGAATCTCCGCTCAGAGGGCACGGCCAACGCCGAAGGAAGCCGCTCAAGTGATCCGTCTGCCCGTATGAACGATCTCACGGAGGATCTGACAAACACCCCCGGCGCAAACAGCACGGATCCCGTGCGCAGCGGCCCGCCGCTGGGAATGGTGTACGCGCCGGAGCAACCCTTCATGCGGCTGTTTGAGCCCCAAAAAGCCCTGTCGGTCGGCACCATTTTTACGGATCTTTATTTCCCTTTCCGGGGGCGCAGTGTGGTAAAGGAGGCTCGCTGATGGAAAACGAAAACAAAGACGCGCTGGAAGAACGGCTGACGGCTGTTTCTTTTGCCATCTATGACACGGTTCTTTATCTGGACGCCTATCCCGAAAGCGCACGGGCGCTGGCTTATCTTTCGAATCTGCGGCGGGAAAAGGCCGAACTGACAGAAGCTCTGCGCACGCTGGGCGCGCCGCCCGCCACCTTTTCCGAAGCCGGGACGGACGGTGGCGCCTGGGAGTGGACGAACGGCCCGTGGCCCTGGCAGAATGACGGCAACTGAAGGAGGACGCTATGTGGATCTATGAGAAAAAACTGCAATATCCTGTAAAAATCAAAGAACCCAACGCCAAAACCGCCGGCATTATTATTTCACAGCTCGGCGGCCCGGACGGTGAGCTCGGCGCTTCCATGCGATATCTGCATCAGCGCTATTCCTGCCCCTTCAACCAAGTGACCGGTATTCTGACCGATGTCGGCACGGAAGAGCTGGCACACCTTGAAATTGTCGCGGCCATTCTTCATCAGCTGACCCGCAATCTTTCCCCGGACGAGATCGCGGGGACGCCCTTTGCCGATTATTTTGTGGATCACACGGTGGGGGTCTACCCGGCGGCCGCCTCCGGCGTGCCCTTTGACATGAAATATGTCGGCGTGAAAGGCGATCTGCTGACCGACCTGAATGAAGATCTGGCCGCAGAGCAAAAGGCGCGAACCACCTATGACAACATCCTGCGCCTGGTGGACGACCCGGATGTACGCGACCCCATCAAATATCTGCGGGCAAGAGAGATCGTGCACTATCAGCGTTTCGGAGACGCGCTGCGGATCGCGCAGGATCAGCTGGACGCCCGGAATTTCTATGCCATCAATCCCGAATACGACCGATAAAAAACAAAAGCGGGGTTGCCGCGTGGCGGCAACCCCAAAGGCTTTTTACAGCCCTCTTTTAATATAACTGGTGTGCAGAATTTCGTGTGCCTTGTGGCCGCCGGGCGTGCCGAGGAACTCGTCATAGAGCGCCTTGACTTCGGAGCTGTCCTGCGATTTGCGCAGGTCCTTCGCTTCGTCGGCGTGATAAAGCACGGCCGCACGGACTGCGCGCAAATCAACCGTATCCCGCACGGAAGCCGGCTGATAAGGCTGACCGCCGCCGTTGACACAGCCGCCGGGACAGGCCATGATCTCGATGAACTGCACATCGACCTCGCCCGATTCCACACGGCGGAGCAATTCCTTTGCGTTTTTCGTGCCGGAGGCCACCGCCACATTGACGGTCATTTCGCCCAGACGATAAGAGGCAAACTTGATGCCCTCGGTGCCGCGTACTTCAGGAAATTCCACCTGCTCCAGCTTCTTACCGAGAATGACCTCGGCCGCGAAGCGCAAAGCGGCTTCCATCACGCCGCCGGTCGCGCCGAAGATCACACCGGCACCCGAACCCTTGGAGAACGGCGCATCGAATTTTTCATCCGGCAGGGCGCGGAAATTGATGCCCGCGCGCTTGATCATGCGGCCGACCTCGCGGGTCGTCACGGCGATATCCACATCCGGCACACCCGCCGCGCTCTGATCGGGTCTGCCGACCTCGAACTTCTTGGCGGTACAGGGGATGGCCGAAACCATCACGATGTCGGCGGGATCAATGCCCTCTTTCTTGGCGAAATAGGTCTTCATGAGCGCGCCGAACATCTGCTGAGGCGATTTGCAAGTGGAAAGATTCTCGGTCATTTCCGGGAAATAATGCTCGCAATATTTGATCCAGCCGGGTGAGCAGGAGGTGATGAGCGGGAGCGGCCCGCCCTTTTCCACGCGGGAAAGAAGCTCGGTGGCCTCCTCCACAATGGTCAGGTCGGCTGTCACATTCATATCGAACACACCGTCAAAGCCGAGCCGGCGGAGTGCCGCCACCATCTTGCCCTCGCAATCGGTGCCGGGCTCGTAACCGAAGCACTCGCCGATCTGCGCACGCACGGAGGGCGCGGCGCAGATATAGACCTTTTTCTTGGGATCGGCCAGCGCCTCAAATACCTTGTCTGTATCATCGCGCTCGTGCAGCGCACCGGTCGGGCAGGCCACCACGCACTGCCCGCAGTTGATGCAGGAGGTGTCGGCCAGTTTCCCGTCCATGGCGCAACCGATGGCGGTGTCAAACCCGCGGTGGTTGGCGCCGATCACGCCGATTCCCTGCACATTCCGGCAGGCCGCCACGCAACGGCGGCAAAGGATGCACTTACTGTTGTCGCGGATGATGGCAGGAGAAGAATCGTCTACAACGCTCTCGGTCTTTTCGCCGCCGAAATGATCCTCATCAACGCCGTATTCCTGGCAGAGCCGCTGAAGCTCGCAGGTGGTGGAACGGATGCAGGACAGGCAGTTTTTGTTGTGATTGGAAAGAAGGAGCTCCAGATTCATCCGGCGGGAGGCCGTGATGCGGGGCGAATTGGTGACGACTTCCATCCCTTCCGTGATCGGATACACGCAGGCCGTGACCATGCGGGCGGGAGAAAGTCCCTGGCGCCCCACTTCACGCACCTCCACAAGGCAGATGCGGCAGGCGCCGATCTCGTTGGTCTCTTTCAGATAACAAAGCGTGGGAATGTCAATGCCCGCCTTGCGCGCGGCTTCCAGCACCGTGCTGCCTTTGGGCGCGGCGATTTCCATGCCGTTGATCTTGATATTTACAGTTTCCATGCTCAGCTTCCCTTTCTCATTCCTTGATGATCGCCTTGAACTTGCAGGCACCCAGACAAGCGCCGCACTTCAGGCACTTTTCGGGATTGATGGCCATTGCGGCCAGTTTCTTGCCGGGCGCCACATGGTCGGTACGCGAGATCGCGTCGGCCGGGCACTGTCTGGCGCACAATCCGCAACCAATGCACTTGTCCTCCAGAATCTTATAGCGCAGGAGGTGTTTGCATACGCCGGCGGGACAGCGCTTATCCACAATGTGGGCGATGTACTCATCCCGGAAATAGTGCAGGGTGGAAAGAACGGGGTTCGGCGCGGTCTGTCCAAGGCCGCACAGAGAAGCCGACTTGATATACTGGGCCAACTCTTCCAGCCGGTCCAGGTCTTCCATTTCGCCTTTTCCGTCGATAATCTTATGTAAAATCTCCAGCAGACGGCGCGTACCCACGCGGCAGGGCGTGCACTTGCCGCAGGACTCATCCACCGTAAACTCCAGGAAGAAGCGGGCGATATCCACCATGCAGGTGTCCTCGTCCATGACGATCAGGCCGCCGGAACCCATCATCGAGCCGATGGCCTTGAGGTTGTCATAGTCAATCGGCGTATCGATGAGAGAGGCCGGAATACATCCGCCGGAAGGGCCGCCGGTCTGCGCCGCTTTGAATTTCTTGCCGTTCGGAATGCCGCCGCCGATGTCCTCGATGATCTCCCGTAGGGTGGTACCCATGGGGATCTCGATAAGGCCGGTGTTGGTGATCTTGCCACCCAGTGCAAAGACCTTGGTGCCCTTGGAATTCTCGGTGCCCATGGAAGCAAACCATTCCGGCCCCTTGAGAATGATCTGGGCAATGTTGGCCAGCGTTTCGACATTGTTGAGGATGGTCGGTTTGCCGAAAAGACCCTTGATTGCCGGGAAAGGCGGACGGGGCCGAGGCTCGCCGCGCTTGCCCTCGATCGAGGTCATCAGCGCCGTTTCCTCGCCGCACACAAACGCGCCGGCGCCGAAACGAAGCTGAATATCAAAATTGAAATCGGTGCCGAAAATATGTTCGCCCAGCAGCCCCAGTTCACGCGCCTGATCGATGGCGATCTGGAGGCGGTGAATGGCGATGGGGTACTCGGCACGCACATAAATATAGCCCTGATCCGCGCCGATGGCATAGCCGGCAATGGCCATGGCTTCCAGCACCGAGTGCGGGTCGCCTTCCAGCACGGAACGATCCATGAAAGCGCCCGGGTCGCCCTCATCGGCGTTGCAGCAGACATATTTCTGCACATTTCCCCGGTTGCCCGAAGCGAATTTCCATTTCAGTCCGGTGGGGAAGCCTGCGCCGCCGCGGCCGCGAAGCCCGGAGGCCAGCACGGTCTCGATGACCTCATCCGGGGTCATTTCGGTCAGCACCTTGGCCAGCGCCTGATAGCCGTCCACACCGATGTATTCATTGATATCTTCCGGATTGATCACGCCGCAGTTGCGCAGCGCCACACGGTGCTGTTTTTTGTAAAACACAGTCTCCGAAAGCGAGGTCACGGCATGATGGTCGCCGCTCTTCTCGTGATATTCCAGCCGCACGACCGGGCGGCCTTTGAGGAGGTGCTCCTCCACAATCTCGGGAATGTCCTCCGGTTTTACCTGGCTGTAGAAGGTGCCGTCCGGATAGACGATCATCACAGGGCCAAGGGCGCAAAGGCCGAAACAGCCGGTGACAACGATCTTGATTTCTTCGGTCAGGCCCCTCTCGGCCAGTTCTTTTTCCAGTGCCGTTTTGAGCGCCGTGCTACCGGAAGAGGTACAACCGGTGCCGCCGCAGATCAGAACATGGGTACGAATCATTTTATTCTTATCCTTTCCTCGTTTTCCCGGTATCACCGGCCGGTGTCAATGGTATATTCTTCAACGATCTGTCCGCCTACAAGGTGCTTTTTCACCACTTCGGCCGCCTTTTGCGCGGTCATTTTCACATAGGTGACTTTTTCCTTACCGGCCTCGAAGACCTCGACGACAGGCTCGTACTGGCAAATGCCGATGCACCCGGTCTGGCTGACGACAACCTCGCCGGACAGGCCGCTTTTTTCAACATTTTCGACAAAAGAAGCAAGGACAGGACGCGCGCCGGCCGCGATGCCGCAGGTTGCCATGCCGACCACCACGCGGAAACGGTTGCCGCCTTCCCGCACCGTGACCTGGTTCTTCATCCGGTCGCGGATCTCGGTCAGCTCTTTGATGGAAAGTGCTTTCATTTATCTATCCTCCGATTGTTTTATTTCATTTCGTTGTACTGGCGCGTCAGTTCCGCGCCGATAAAGGCTAAAATCTGCGGATCGGAAAGCGGGATATCCGCCCCCAGCACCGCCCGGATCTCGGCAGTGTCAAGGAATACGGCGCCCCGCGGCGTTTCGTGTAAGAAACAGAAATCCACCGCCGGATGCCCCTGCACCAGCGTGACCAGTGTGGCGGCCGTGTCGCCGACGGGCGTGCAGTCGATATGACGGGTCTGAAAATTGGCCGTCACGACCGTGCCGTGGTTTTCCCCGGTTTCGGATTCGATCCGGAGCGTCCCGCCGGTCTGTTCGGCGGCCAGCCGCAACAGCGGCACGCCCATGCCGACCCGCCGGGTTGTGCGCGTGGTAAAAAAGGGGTCGCAAAGGCGCGTGAGCGTTTCCTTTTCCATGCCTTTTCCGTTATCCCGGACCGTGAGCGTCAGCCAGCCGTCCGGCTTTTCGGCGAGCGTGATCTCCACACGGGTCGCCCCCGCCGAAAGCGAATTTTCGGCAATATCAAGGATATTGAGCGACAGTTCCTTCACGGTGCCGCACGCCCTTTTCAGTCTTTATATTTGGCAAGAATGCCGGGCACATCCTCGGCCGTGAGACGGCCGTACACATCGCCGTTGACCGTGAGAACCGGCGCCAGGCCGCACGCGCCGATGCAGCGGGTGGCTTCCAGCGAATAGTTTCCGTCCGGAGAAGTGCCGCCGGCGCTCATGCCGAGTTCCCGTTCCAGCCGTTCCATGATCTGACCGGAGCCTTTGACATAGCAGGCCGTGCCAAGGCAGACCGAGATGGCATATTTGCCGTTGGGGTTCAGTTTGAACTGCGAGTAAAAGGACGCGATGCCGAAGATCTCCTCCACCGAGGTATCGGTCTCGGCGGCAATCAGCTTCATGGCTTCCATGGGCAGATAGCCGTAGATCTCCTGCGTCTGCTGAAGGATGGGCATCATGCACCCCGGCACATCGCGGTAATCGGCGATGACGGCGCGCAGTTTATCCTCCTGCTCTTTTGTGCCGTGAAAAGCGACACTGGTCAGTTTCTTTTTCATGTTCTCCTCCTTGAAGTTGCTTGCGATCTGCCAAAACCGGCGCAAAAACGCCATTTGGCAAATTAAATAAACAGCCAAAAGTAATTATACAATATTTCTCGCAATTTGTCTATAGACTTTGGAAAGATTTTTAAGAAAACTTTTAAAAAAATATGTTAAATCCCGTCGGAAGGCCGGATCATTGTGTTATTTATTTCGTTTTTTCTCCCGAAAGCCGCGCAAAAAGCGCCGCGCGGACGCGCGTTTCTCTTGCTTCTTCGCCTTCAAAATCGCCGGACAGCCAAAGCGTCTGCGCGGAGGCGGTCATGGCTTCCAGCGTGTGGGCATCGGAAGAAAAAAGCGGAAAAAGTTCTCTCAGCGTCGGATGGCGGGCACGCAGCGCCGCAAGATTTTCGCCGTCCCGGAGTTCGAAAGCGGTAAAAAGAGGTTCGGGCGGGAAATCGCCGAGAATGGAAAGAAGCCCGCCGGATTCCCGGTCTATGTGCGCCGGAAGCGCCACGCCGCCCCGCTCCCGACAGGCCGCGGCAGCCGACGAAAGATCAAGATCGGTGGCCGTAAGAAGTAAGAAGGGCTCCTCGCCCGCCGCTTCTCCGTTTTCATTTATATAGGTCTGTTCGCCGAAAATATCCGGGCGGTTTGGGAAATCCGGGCGATGCGCCCGCAAAAAAACATCAAAATCCATGGCGGCCGCGAGCGTCGGAAAAAGGCAAAGCAGATGAATTTCCTCGGCCGTGGTCACTTCTACCCCCGCCACCGGAACGATCCCCTGTTCCCGGCAGGCCGCAAAAAAAGCGGGACAATTCCCGGCGGTATTGTGGTCGGTCAGCGCCGCAATTTCAACCCCGCAAAGCGCGGCCATGCCGGCTATGTTTTGCGGGGTCATCAGCTCGTCGCCGCAAGGCGAAAGACAGGAATGCAGATGCAGTGAGCAGACAAACGCCTTTTCCATGGCCGTGCCCCTCCCTTCTTTTTCGTTGTGCGAAAAAACGGTCTCAAAGCAGACGGGAAAGCCCGGCCGCCATCTCGAAGGCGCTTTTTTCCGCACGCAAAAGATTGACGCCCTCCTCTTTTGCTTTGTTCGTCACGGTCGCATCCACGGCCACATTTTCGCAAAGGACCACGCAAGCAACGCCGGAAAGCACGGCTACGGCCGGCACATTGATGTTGCTCATAATGGTCATCCACGCATCCCCTGCCCGGGCTCTGCCCATAACAAAACTGAGCAGGTCGCCGCAGTACCCGCCGGTGACCTCGCGCCCGGGTGCGGGCATTGCCAGAACTTCAAGGCCCGTTTTGCGGGCATATTCCTCAACCGTCACTTTTTTTCTCCTTTTCCGCTTTGTAACATTCACGCAGGTAAATAACACAATCCGAGAGCGTGGCCTCGCCCCGCACGATATCCTCGGACAGCGCCTGACAGGTCGGCGCGCCGCACGAACCGCAGTCCAGGTCGCAGAGTTTTTTGCCCAGCTCCTGCATCCGGCTCATCATCTGCATGGCTTTGCCCCGGTCGGGGTCCAGCCGCATGACCGGCGAATAGTCAACGGCACGGTCAAAATAGATGCGCTCGGGCGGCTCTTTTTCTTCCGGCCGGTTGAGCGAGACCGGCAGATAGCGCCGCAGATTCTGCAGTCTTGCCTTGGCGATAAACGGATTTTCCACCGTCAGCGCGCCGCCGACGCAACCGCCCCGGCAGGAATTGAGCTCGACAAATTCCAGCCCGACGAAAGTTTCCTTTTCGATCTCGTCCAGCACATGGATGACTTCTTCAATGCCGTCAGCCGCCAGATAACTGTCGTTCATGAGCGCGCTGGACTCCCCGCCCGTGCCGGCCCAGCTGATGCCAATCAGCCCCGACTCGGAGGAGACCTCCGGCTTTTCGATCTTTTTCATTTCCCCGCTCAGGGCAAAATAAATGTCACGCACCGAAAGTACGCCGTCCACGGCGCTTTTTCCGGTTCCCAGCGGCGTGCGCGCATAGGAAACCTTGGCCGGGCAGGGGGAGATGAAAAGGGCGCAGATTTCCTCCGGGCGCAGTTCCGGATGGAGCCGGAGCGCCTCCTCTTTGGCCATACGCGCCGCCAGTTCGACCGGCGGCAGAATCGGCAGAATGTTCGGTAAAAGCCCCGGAAAGCGCAGGCTGATAAGACGCACCACCACCGGACAGGCCGAGCTGATGACCGGCTTTCTGATATTTTCCTGGCGCATATACCGGCGGGTATATTCCGAAACCAGTTCGGCAGCCCGCGCCACCTCGAAAACACCGTCAAACCCGCACCGGTAAAGGCCGCTGACCACATAATCGATATCTTCCAGTTTATCAAACTGCCCGTAAAGCGCCGGCGCGGGCAGAGCAATTTTATATTTGTAACCGGCAAACTCCTCCAGTTTGTCGTAAAGGGCTTTTTTTGCCTGATAGGGACAGGTGCGGATACATTCTCCGCAGTCCACACAGCGCTCGCTCTTAATGACAGCTTTGCCGCCCCGGACGCGGATGGCCTCGGTCGGGCAACGCTTGATGCAGTGCGTACAGCCCTTGCAAAGTTCGGGGCGCAGTGTTACGGAATGCTTTTCGGCCTTCATACTCGTTTCCCCTTCGCCGTCTTATTTGAATTCGGAAATCTGCCCGCCGCGCGGGAGCGTCACGCCTTTACATGAAAAGAAAGGCGCACGGTGGTGCCGACCCCCGGCGTGGTATCGATCTTCATTTCATCGGAATAACGCTTCATATTGGGCAGGCCCATGCCCGCGCCGAACCCCAGCGCCCGGATGCTTTCCTTGGCGGTGGAATACCCTTCCTGCATGGCCAGTTCCACATCCGGGATGCCGGGGCCATGGTCGGAGAGGACCACCTCAACGCTCCGGTCAGAAACCGTCACATCGGCCGCGCCGCCGCTGGCGTGAATCACCATATTAATCTCGCCCTCGTACATGGCAATCGACACACGGCGGATGGTATCCGGGTCGAAATCCAGTTGGCGCAGGTGCTTTTTAATCTGCACGGACGCCTGCCCCGCCGAGGTGAAATCGGTGCCGTCAATATCAAAATGGAAAATGACAGGCTGACTCATGTCTCGGCCACGCTCCCGCCGCGAAGACCGTTTTCGTACAGCCGGCCGCAGGCGACATACATCCGCTCCTCGGTGCGCAGGACCGCGATTCTGCAATCGGCGGCATAGGCAAGGATATCGGGCGTGGGCTTTTTCCCCCGCACAAAGACAATGCACTTCATGTCCATCATTTCGGCCGTGCGGACCACCTGCAGATTGACAAGCCCCGTGAGCAGTACGGCCTGCTCCTTGACAAAGGCCAGCACATCGCTCATCATATCGCTGCCGCAGGCAGAATAGACATGGGTGTTCATCATATCCTCGCCCGAAAGCACCTCGGCGTCCAACAGTTCCACGATCTTCCCGATCTTCATAAATTCTCTTGCTCCTTTCCCTGAAAAGGGGGTTTTAAAAGCCGCGCGATCCGATTCAAGGTACACTTTGGCGTGTAGGTATTCCGGATTGCGCGGTATCGTCTTACCAATTATACAATATTTTTGTTCATTTGTCCACTGTTTTTGTAAAAAAAGCTGATTTTATTCCCGCAAAGTCTTTTCCCGCTCTCCGGCGAGGGGCGCGCCGCGCCGGTAGGCACCCGGCGGGCAACCCATCATTTTCCGAAAAATCCGGGAAAAATAATAGACATCGCAAAAGCCGCACGCCGCGGCCACCTCGGAAACGGACAGCCGGCTTTCCAGAAGAAGCGCGGCCGCGCGGCGCACACGCACCTCGCACACATAGCGGTGAAGCGGCATACCCGTGGCCGTGCGCACCAAGCGGGCGATGTAATTGGGATGAAAACCGAAACGGCGGCCGAGTTCCCCGTTGGTCAGCGGACGATGGCAGTTTTCCCCGATGTAGGAAAGCAGATCGGCAATCATGCTCCGCGCCCCACCCGACGCGCCAAGGCGGCACCTCCGGTCCAGCTCGAAAAGAAGCGCCGCAAGATAGGCTCCGCCCGCTTCCGCGTGGCGCTCCATGGACAGCGTATACTCGGTGAGAACGCGGGAAAGTCCGTCGGCCGCTCCCGGAAAAAACGAAAAATACAGCGGGCGCGAAAAAGCGGGCGCGTCTTCAAAACCGACCGGATCCAGCCGGGCAGAGGGCGCATAATCTTCCGGCGCCAGCGGCGGGACCGGCGTGCTCTGCGCCATAGCCGCGCGGGTATAATCAAAATTCAAAACAAGGTAAGTGGCCCGGCCATCCGGCCCGAAGGCATATTCCGTACCGGGCGGTAAAAGAAGCAATGCGTTTTTCCCCATCCGGAAAACCGTTTTTTCCGCCCGGATCTCCCCTGCTCCCTCCTGCGTGAAAAAGAGACGGGCATCCCGGCAGACGCGGGGTGAAACGCCCTCCGCCCCCGGCGTGTACAACCGTGCGAAACGGACAAACGGTGAAATTTCGGCAAGTACCATTTTTTCCTCCGAAAAGTTTATTTTACACAAAAACAAGGCGATCCTCTCCATTGATTATAACCGCCGTCCGGACTAAAATCAAGAGAGAAAAACCAAAAAGGAGAAAAAAGATGATTCCAAGAATCCAAACGGAAAAAGCCCGCGTGGGAACCTTTGCCGTGGCGCACCGCCCCTATGACGCACAGTTTCCGGGGCTGTTCGACCGGCTGAAAACCTATCACGCCGACTTTTTAAAGATACTGGCCGAAAACGGTGTGGAAACGGTGGACGCCGGATTGGTCACAACGCACGAAGAAAGCGAAAAAGCCGCCGCGCTTTTTGCCGGCGCGGGCGTGGATCTGATTTTTGTCAACATGGTGACCTATGCCACCTCCTCGCTTTTCGCGCCGGTGGTCAGAAAGAACTTGGCCCCGGTCATTCCGGTGGCGCTCCAACCCCGTGCGTGTTTGGATTACACAAACGGCTCCACACGGCTCCAGCTGGAAAACGACAACATCTGCGCCGTGCCGGAGTTTATCGGCGTGGCCGCACGGTTGGGACATCCGGTGGCCGACACCGTCATCGGCCGGCTTTACGGCGATGAAAAGGCAAAAGCGGAGATCCGGGAATGGTGCGACATTGCGGGGGTACTTCATGCCCTTCACGGCGCGCGGCTGGGCCTGATGGGACACACCATGGAAGCCATGTACGATATGCACACCGATCCGACGGTGCTGTCGGCCGCTTTCGGTCTGCATGTGCCGCTCCTTGAAGCGGACGAAGCGGTCTCGCTCTACCGTGCGGTCGCGCCGGAGGAGATCCGGCG
>CAJJIY010000036.1 GCA_905187695.1 uncultured Eubacteriales bacterium
CGCGTGCCCGCAGGCACGCGCTTTTCAGGATTTTGACCGAAAATTGTTTTGGGAAAAGAGGCTTATTGCCGTTTTCCGCCGGGAGGATAGCCTCCGCCGCCGAAACCGCCCCCGTTCCCGCCCGGGCGGGTCGTTCCGCCTCCGGCCGAAGAACTGTAGAGCAGACTGCTCATTTTAACGGTGGCAAGCGTGTTTCCGCCGGAGAGGGTGGTGTCGGCGGCATAACCGTTTTCGTCGGTCCCGGCCACCGTTCCGCCGGCCGCCAGGGTGTAGGTTTTCCCTTTTTCAATGCCCGGCGCGGTCACCACGGCCGAGGAGTAGGCCTTCCCCGGTGTGAAAGAGCAGATCACCCGGCCGTCCGGGGAGAGCAGTGAGAAGGGCGTTCCGGCTTGCTGAGTCGGAAAACTTACCAGCATTGCACCCTGGTTTTCGGCGCTGTCAAAGCCTTCTGCCATGCCCGAACTGCCCAGTGCGATCAGCACGCCGCCCGTGACGGTTGCGGCGCCGTCATGGTCAAAGGCCGAATTGCCGTTTGAAGTCGGCCCGGCCACCAGCGTCAGTCCGCCGGAAATCTCAATCGTGCCGTTGGAATCCAGCCCGTCTCCGTCGGCGTCCACAAGGAGAGTGCCGCCTGAAATGAGCAACCGGCTGCTTCCGCCCGCGCCGGGGCGGTTTTGTTCGCCTTTGGTGGCCGCATTCACGCCGTCATCCGAGGCGCGCACCCGGATAAAGCCGCCGGAGAGGATCACCAGTGCGCTCTCAAGCCCCTCACAGCTGTCGCTGACGGTGATCTCACCGGCAGAAACGCAAAGGGCGCTGTCGGCGTGAATACCGTCGTTGCCGCTTTGGAGTGTCAGGGTGCCGCCCGAAATCTCTGCCACACCGTTTGTGTGAAGCGCGTCATCCGCGGCCGAGACCCGAAGCGTGCCGCCCGAGATCAGCAGACGAAGGCCGGCTTTCAGCCCCTTTTCAGAGGCGGTACCCGCGCCGACGGAATCTTGGTTCCGGTTGCCCCGGTTGGCGCTGTTCCGGCCGGTTCCTGCGCCGCCGCCTGCCGTAACGGTGAGCGAGCCGCCCTCCATTTTCAGCACCGTGGCGGCGGTCACGCCATCTCCTGCCGCCGTGAGCGTCAGGGTGCCGCCCGAAAGATAGAAATATCCTTTATTTTCCTTTTCGTTGTTGTCTGCGCGCAGGGCGTCGCTTCCGGCCGTGACGGTGAGTGTTCCGCCTCCGATCTTCAGCGCGTCATGCCCGCAAAGCCCGACATTTACAGACGTTACGGTCAGTGCGCCGCCGGTCACGCAAAGGTCGTCTTTGGAGACGACGCCGTGCCGGTAAGCGCCGGTCACGGTCAGGCTGCCCTCACCGTTTACCGTCAGGTCACAACGGGAGAAAACGGCCGCGTCCGGCAGGCTCTCGGCGCCGTCCGAAAGTCCGTGATAATCCGCACCGTCCGAGAGATCGTTGACCGATCCGGCGGCCAGCGTGAGAAATACTTTGTCGGCGCTGTCGATAAACAAAGCGGGGCCGTTTGGATTTCGGAGCGTAAGACCGCAGAGCACCAGCTGAATTTTGTCGGTGTCCGCGGCCGAGACCGTCACCGAGCCCGCCGTGCACGCGCCGCAGAGAAGATAGGTGCCCGCGGCGTCAATGGTCAGCGCCGTGCCTTCGGCACCGGCTCCCGCCCCGTTCACGGCCACCGCTTTCTCGGAAAACACCACCCGTGTGGCGGTTTTTTCGTCATAAGAGCCGTCTTTGTCCCGGCTTGAAAAGGTAAAATCCATTCCGGAAAGGTCGGCCGTTTCCACGGCGGCTTCTTTGAGAATATCGGCCGGATCCGTGGCGACCGTTTTCTTCTTTTTGCACCCGGAAAGGAGGATTGCACATCCTGCAAAGAGTGTAACCGTCAGCGCAAAAGACAGCACCCGTTTGGCGGCTTTTTTGCTTTTTTTCATCACAGCTCCTCCTTTTCGGGCACGGCGGAAAGCGCAATCTCCAGGTTGGCGTTGCGCGTGCGCAGAGCATCCAGAAAATCCTTGGCCGCCACGGTTTTCTTCAGGCGCACCCGGTAACGCAGTTTATAGAGCGTGCCCATGCCGCTGGTCCGGACATCCGTCAACTCCGCCTTGTCGGTATAGGCCGCGAACAGATCGTCAAAAGCGCCGTCAAAAGAGAGCGATTCCGGCACGGTCACGCGCAGTTCTTTCTCGGCCGACGAGCCTGCGGGCAGAAAACCGGAAAGGAAAAGGCAAAGGCCGGAAAGGAGAGAGAAGAGAAACGCCGGCAGAAGATAACCGGCCGCCGCCGTCAGTCCCGCCGCCATCGAAAGGAAGAGCGCCGTGATCTCCCGCGCGCTTCCCGCCACCGAGCGGAAACGGATGAGAGAAAACGCACCCATCACGGCCACGCCGGTGCCGACATTGCCGTTGACCACAAAGATGACGGCGCAGACCGCCGGGGGCAGGAGCAGCAGGGAACTGAGAAAGCTGCGGCTGGACTTCGTGCGGAAAGTCATGGCCGCCGCGATCGGCACGCCGCAGAGCAGCGCCACCCCGCAACAGAGAAAAAAAGCGGAAAAGTCTGCGTCGGCGGAAAGGACGGAAGTGAACAGTTCAGACATAAGAAAACTCCTTTCGTTCTTCAAAAGCAAAGCGTCCGGCGTCTGCCCGGCGGCTCCGGAGAGCGCGATAGGCACGGCCGTATTTGGAAAAAGGTTGCGGGTAAACGGCGTTTTGTGAAAGAAAGCGGCAGATCGGCAACGGCAGACCGCCGGAACATTTGATTTCCAGCAGAACCGTTCCCGGCTCTGCCAGCGCGATTTCGGGGCCGCCGGGTCGGAAAAGATTTGCCCCGTCCGGCGGGATCCCCCCGATACGCGCCTCTTTTTCATAGGGGATCCCGATCATTTCGCGGTCGAAAGTGAGGCGGAGCGAGGGGGTGTTCCGGGCAAAAAAGGCCGTGCGCCGGCAGGAAATGAGCATGGCGGGAGAAAGCGGGCCGTACACGCGCCGGAAATAATCCATTTCCCGGAACAGCTGTGTGTCGGCGGGCATTTTCCCGTTCCGAAGGAGATCCGCCGCCGCGCCGGGTGTGAGACCCGCGCGGCGTTTGGTGACCACCCCCTCGTATTTTCGCTTGATCTCCAGATAAACCCGGTCGTTGGTTTCGGGTATTTTTCCGTAGGCGCGTAAACGCAGTTTTTCCTTGAAGGGCGCGCCGGACAGGGAATCGCGGATGAGCCGGTCGTTTGCCGTATCAAAATAGAAACTGTAGATGCGGCTCTCTCCCCATTCGTCCGGGCAAAGATCATCCGAAAACGCCGCAAGAAGCGCCGCGGCGGTTTCTTCGGTCAGGAGATATTTTTGCTCGATGCGGGAGAAGGTATAGAGAATATCGGGCATATCGCTTTCCCCCTTTCTTTTTCATCATACCAGCGCTGTGTGTTCCTTTTCTGAACAAGGACTGAAAAATTGCGTTAAAAAAGCGTATTTTTGAAATATTCTGTGTGCAATCTTTCACAAAGCAAAAAACGCCCCCGGAAGGGGGGCGTTTTCGCGTTTTTTCTCAGAATTTGATCTGATTCATCACGGCGCGCAGGCAATCGGCGCTGTGGTGCAGTTTCTGAATCTCCTCTTCGCTGAGGTCGGCGTGCAGGTGTGCGCGGACGCCGCCGGGGCCGACGGCGGTCAGCACGGAGAGGCAGATGTCGTCAAGGCCGTATTCGCCGTGCATCATGGTCGAGACGGTAATGCCGGTGTAGGTGCTGCTGAAGATGTGCTTGCAGATCTGCACGGCCGAGAGCGCCACGGCATAGTAGGTTGCGCCCTTGCGGGAGATGATGGTCGCGCCGGAGGTGCGGACATATTCCTCAATGCGATCCTTGTTGAAGAGCGCCGTGCCGCTGGTCTTGTCACCGACCTCTTCGTAATATTTGTCCAGACCCACGGTGCAGATTTCAGCCTGCGACCACGGAATGAAGGAGGAATCGCCGTGCTCGCCGAAGACATAGGCGTGCACATTCTGCAGGCTGATGCCGAAATCCTTGCCGATGCGGTAACGGAGCCGCGCGGTGTCAAGGCTGGTGCCGGAACCGAGAATGCGGCTTTCGGGAATATTGGTCACTTTATGGAAGACATAGGTCATGATGTCCACCGGGTTACTTACGATGAGGTAGACCGCGTTGGGCGCATAACGGGTAATCTGCGGCGCGATGCTGCAGAGAATGTTGACATTGGCCTGCGCCAGATCCAGGCGGCTCTGACCCGGTTTGCGTGCCAGGCCGGAAGTGATGATGACAATGTCGGAATCGGCCGCGTCCACATAGTCGCCCGCGTGCAGATTGACATCTTCAAAGTAGAGGCCGCCCTGGTTGATGTCCATGACTTCGCCCTTGGCCTTTTCTTCTTTGACATCAATGATGACGATTTCGTTGGCCACGCCGTCCACCGCCAAAGTATAGGCAATGGTCGCGCCGACATTTCCTGCGCCGATAATGGTAATCTTTTTCATGCTGTTTCCTTTCGTTTTCGTCCGATGGGTGAATTTTCTATCTTTGCTTTATCTGCTGGTGTCTTTGATGATCTTGCTCACTTCAAGCAACTCGTTGTGGCGTTTCTTGGCCAGTGCTTTCATGGCCTCCACCTGCTCGGCGGTGAAGTGGTCAAGGTCGCCGGGCTTCAGCTTGTTTTTATAGTTGCGGTCGGCAATGAGCGCATAGTTGATGTCGGTGTCCACAATGGCGCCGTCGATCTCGCAGATCACGGCGTTGCTTCTGCCGGCCAGCAGCAGTTCCACGGCCTTCACGCCCATTTTCGTGGCCGTCAGACGGTCGCGCAGGGTGGGGATGCCGCCGCGCACCACATGGGCAAAGCGGGCAAACTTGGTCTCCACGCCGGTCTTTTCCTGAATCTTCTTGGCCAGCACCTCGCTGTATTTGCCGCCGTCGGGTGTGAACACGCCCTCGCTCACCACCACCAGGAAACTGCGCTTGCCGCAGCTGCGCAGATAGTGGATGCGGGAGAGCAGCTCGTTCTCGTCAAAGGGCAGCTCCGGAATAACGGCCGCCACAGCGCCGGAAGCCAGCGCGGTATAAAGCGCAATCTGGCCGCAGTCGCGCCCCATCACCTCAATGACATCGCAGCGCGCGTGGGATTCACAGGTGTTGCGCAGGCAGTCGATCATGGAGAGGGTGGTGGTCATGGCCGAATCAAAGCCGATGGTATAATCGGTCGCGGTGATATCGTTGTCGATCGTGCCGGGAATGCCCACCGTGGGGACTCCGCGGTTGGTCAGGTCGGTGGCACCCCGGAAGGTGCCGTCGCCGCCCACGGCCACGATCGCGTCGATCTGTGCCTCCCGGCAGGTGGCAATGGCCTTTTGCATTCCCTCTTCTGTCTTGAATTCGGGGCACCGGTCGGAATAGAGCATCGTGCCGCTGTTGGAGATAATGTTGGAGACCGAACGGGCTGTCAGGGGGATGAGGTTCTTGTGGATGAGGCCGGAAAAGCCGCCCAAAATCCCCACGGCCTCCATGCCTTCCTCGGTGGCTTTGCGCACCACGGCACGGATAATGGCGTTCATGCCCGGCGCATCTCCGCCGGAGGTCAGCACGCCGATCTTGCGAAATGTTGCCATAATATATCATCCTTTCTTCCGCTTTTCACGAAGGTTATTTTAATATAGTTTCAATACTTTGTCAAGGGCATTTTGGAAAAAACACAGTCTATTGACAATAAATTAACAATTTTGTTCCCGCGCCCTTAAAAAGTCAAAGGCGAAAAAGAGCGCGCGGGTGGCGGCCACCTCCCGGATATAGCTCCGTTCGCGGGCGGAAGAGAGCGAAAGACGCATACAGTGTGCGCTTTCCCGGTCGCAGACCGCCACATAGACCGTGCCTACCGGCTCCTTTTCGGTCCCGCCGCCGGGTCCGGCATAACCGGTGGTGGCAATGGAAAGGTCGGTTCCGAATTTCCGGAGAGCGCCCTGCGCCATGGCGAGAGCCACCGGTTCGCTCACCACCGTGTGCTTTTTTATGAGGGCGGGATCCACGCCCAGGATCCCGGTCTTTTCGCGGGTCTGATAGGTCACAGCGCCGCCGGCCACCGCCGCCGAAGCGCCGGGCAGATCGGTCAGGCGCTTTAAAATAAGCCCGCCGGTGCAGGATTCCGCCGCCGAAACGGTCTTTCCTTTTTCAAGAAGGAGCGAGAGCAATGCTTCCTCCGGCCCCTTCAGATCCATCCCGCAACAACTGCCGAAGAAGGGCAGGGGGCGCAGCTTTTCAATCATGCCGTCGCACAGCGCGCGCGCCGCTTCCTCGGTTTCCGCCTTGGCCGAAACGCGCAGGCGCACATCCCCCGGCGTGCAGTAGGGCGCGACCGTGGGGTTTGCGCTCTCCCGGATGTCGGCCGGGAGCATGGCCTCCAGCGCCGATTCGCCCACCCCGATAAAGTGGAGATTGCGCGAAAAAAGGACAAACGGCGCGCGGGGGCGAAGGAAGGGAACCACCTCTTCCCGGAACATCGGCTCGGCCTCCCGCGGGGGGCCCGGCAACAAAACGGCGGTGCGGCCTTCCTCATCGGTCAGCGCAAGGCCGGGCGCCGTGCCGTAATTGTTTTGAAAAACGGCGGCTCCCTCGGGCATCCATGCCTGTTTTTCGTTGTTTTCGGTCATCTCCCGCCCGGTCGCGGCAAAATAAGCGCGGATGCGCGCAAGGCTTTCCTCATGCAGGACCATCCGCCGGCCGAACACAGCCGCGGCGGTCTCTTTGGTCAGGTCGTCAAAGGTCGGGCCCAGTCCGCCGGTCAGGAGGACCAACCCGGTGCGGGAGAGGGCGTCCCGCAGGTCGGCGGCCAGCCGCGCGGCATTGTCGCCCACCACCGACTGACGGTAAACGCCCACCCCCAGTTTTAAAAGCTCGCGCGAAAGAAAAGCGGCGTTGGTGTTGACAATGTCGCCCATGAGCAGTTCGGTGCCCACGCAAAGGATCTCGGCCTTTTCAAAAGGGGGAAATTTTGTTGCCATAAAGATTGCCTCTTTTCCGGCGCGCCCGCCGGTTTCATGCCGGTGACTTGCCGTCGTGATTTTTGCCTGCGGCCGCCGGTTCGTGCGCCGTTTTTGCACTTGCACCGCCCGCGTTCCGGTTTTCCGCTTTCTTCCTTATTATTCTAACACAAAACCCGCTCCTTGTCTATCCGGAAAAGCGAAATTTTCACCGCCTCTTGCGCTTTTTTTGCGGATGTGCTACAATAAAAACGCGGTCAGCCCGGCAAACGGCCGGGTATCCGGGGTGAGCGGGCGCGTGCCGTTTTGCCGAGCCTTCCTTTTTCAATGTCCGGGATCAGGAATCTTCTGCGCTTTTCCGCGCACACCCTGCGTTTGTTTTTTGTGTTTTTACCGAAAGGAGAACCATGTCCGCCTGTGAACTTTGCCCCCGGCGGTGCGGCGCGGACCGCGCGGCGGGGAAAACCGGTTTTTGCCGCCTGCCCGAGGGCGTTTTTGTGGCGCGCGCCGCGCCGCATTTTTATGAAGAACCGCCGATTTCGGGCACGCGCGGGTCGGGGACGATTTTTTTTGAGGGCTGTACGCTCCGGTGCATTTTTTGCCAGAACCGCGACATCAGCCGGGGGGCTTCCCGCCCGCCGCTCACAGATGCGGAACTGCTTTCTCTTTTTGGGGAACTTTACCGCGCGGGGGTGCACAACTTCAATCTGGTCAGCCCCACGCCCTATGTAAGGGCGCTGTGCCGGGTGCTCCCGGAAGTCAAAAAACGCTACCCGTTGCCGGTCGTTTACAACACCGGCGGCTATGAGCGGGTGGAAACGCTCCGGCAACTCGCGGGGCTGGTGGACATCTATCTGCCCGATTTCAAGTATGCCGACCCGGCGCTCTCCGCCGCTTTTTCGGGGGCGGCCGATTATCCCGGGGCGGCCGCAAGCGCCGTGGCCGAAATGGCGCGGCAGACCGGAAAACCGCTCTTTGACTCCGAGGGTATGCTCCGCCGCGGCACGGTGGTACGGCATCTGGTGCTCCCAGGCCACCGGGCAGACAGTTTTGCGGTGCTCATGCGCCTTGCAGAACTCTTTCCGGCGCGGGATGAGATCCTGCTTTCGCTCATGCGCCAGTATACGCCGGATTTTGCCCCGGCAGACGCCCCGCGCGAACTGCACCGCCGTGTGACCACTTTTGAATATACAAAGGTCCTGTCCCTTTGCGAGACCCTTGGATTTCAGGGGTTCTCTCAACAAAAGGGCGCGGCCGATAAAGGGTTTACCCCGGATTTCAGAAAAACGCCGCCTCTTACATAAATAATCCGGCCGCCGGGCAAAATACCCCCGGAAAGGGGTGAGTTTATGTCCAAAAAGAATAAGAAAGACGAAAAAAAGAAAATCGACGGTAAGGAACCCGCGCCGCTGGTGGAAGACCCGGATTCGGTTCCCAACCGCGCTTTCACAGAAATGTGAAAAAACCGCACAGTACCCCGTGTACTGTGCGGTTTTTTTGCATCACGGACGCCGTAAAGAAAACACAGCGGTCAGGACTTTCGGTCATCCGGGCTTTTCGGGTTCTTTTTGGGGCGCATCGGGCAATTTTCACAGTCCCCCCCGCAGGAGTCGCCGCAGCCGTGACCGTGGCGGCGGTTGCGGATTGTGAAATAAACGGCCGCGCCGATGATGAGCGCCAGCACCGCCAACAGAACATAATCCAGCGGTTTCATGAGAACAGTCTCCCGATATTGTAGATCAGAAAACTCATGAGATAGGCCACACCGCATTGTGCCAACACCACAAAAAGCGTGGCAAAACGGGAGTTGAATTCCTTGCGGATGGTTGAAATCGTGGCCACGCAGGGGGTATAAAGCAGGGTGAAAATGAGAAAGCTCAACGCCGAGAGGGGGGTAAAGAGCGCCGGGAGCGCCGCCTCCAGCGCATCGGCGCTGGTTCCGATCAGCACGGAAAGTGAAGAGACCACCGCTTCCTTGGCGGTAAAGCCCGAAATGAGCGCTGTGGTCACGCGCCAGTCCTCAAAGCCGAGCGGCCGGAAAAGGACCGAGATAAAGCGCCCGATATAGGCAAGCAGACTTTGCGTGCTGTCGGTGACAAAGTTGAGCCGCGCGTCAAAGCTCTGCAAGAACCAGATGGCCACCGTTGCCAGCAAAATGACGGTAAAGGCTCTGGAGAGAAAATCTTTGGCCTTTTCCCAAAGAAGGAGCGCCACGCTTTTGGCGGAGGGCAGGCGATAGTTGGGCAGTTCCATCACAAAGGGCACCGGCTGTCCCCGGAAGGCCGTTTTTTTCAGAATAAGCGCCACCAGCACGGCCAGCACCACGCCGAAAAGATACAGCCCCATCATAACAAACGCGGCATATCGGGGAAAGAACGCCTTGGTAAACACCGCGTAAATGGCAATTTTGGCCGAGCAGCTCATATAGGGGGTAAGCAGAATGGTCATTTTCCGGTCGCGGTCGGAGGAGACGGTACGGGTGGCCATCACTGCCGGTACCGAGCAGCCAAAGCCCATCAGCATCGGCACAAAACTCCGTCCGGAAAGCCCGATTTTACGGAGCGGTTTGTCCATCACAAAAGCCACGCGCGCCATATAGCCCGTATCTTCCAGCACGGAAAGAAAGAAGAAAAGAGTCACTACGATGGGCAGGAAAGAGACCACACTGCCCACGCCGGTGAAAAGGCCGTCTACAATGAGCGAATGGATGACCGGATTGAGACCGTAGGCGGTCAGCGCCCGGTCCACCACGCCCGAAAGCGCCGTGATGCCAAGCCCCAAGAGGTCGGAAAGCAGTTTGCCAATCACATTGAAAGTCATGAAAAAGGTGAAAAACAAAATGCCAAGGAACACCGGGATTGCCGTATATTTACCGGTCAGCACCCGGTCGAGTTTCATCGAACGCGCGTGAGCGCGGTTTTCGTGCTGCCTGGTGACAGAGGCGGCCACCACGCTTTCAATATAGGCATAACGCATATCGGCCAGCGCCGCGTTGCGGTCAAGCCCGGATTCTTCTTCCATCTGCAGGATGCAGTGCTCGATGAGTTCGCGTTCGTTTCTGTCCAATCCCAGTCGGTCGGTCATTTCGCTGTCGCCCTCAATCAGTTTGGCCGTACAGAACCGCGGGGGGATCCCCAGCCGTTCCGCGTGGTCTTCGATCAGGTGGGCAATGGCATGGATACAGCGATGCACCGGAGAATCCTCACAGCAAAAATCGTACTTTTGGGGAAGCGTTCGGGTACGGGCGGTTTCCATGGCACGGTCGATCAGTTCCGAAACGCCTTCTCCCTTGGCCGCGCTGATGGGGACGACCGGAATACCCAGCGCCTCGCTCATTTTCTGCACATTGATACTGCCGCCGCCTTTGCGCACCTCGTCCATCATGTTCAAAGCCAATACGGTGGGCACACGGAGTTCCAGCAACTGGAGGGTGAGATACAGATTGCGTTCAATGTTGGTGGCGTCCACAATATTGATAATGCCGTCCGGCTTTTCGCGAAGGAGAAAATCGCGGGTGACAATTTCTTCCTGTGTGTAGGGACGAAGCGAATAAATGCCCGGCAGATCCACCACGCTGGCCGATTTTTCTCCCTTAATTTCCCCCGATTTCCGGTCCACTGTCACGCCGGGGAAATTCCCCACATGCTGATTCGAGCCCGTGAGGGCGTTGAAAAGCGTGGTCTTGCCGCAGTTCTGGTTTCCGGCCAGCGCAAAAATCATTTCGCCACCTCCGGCAGGATCTCGATTTTTTCTGCCTCTTCACGCCGAAGCGTCAGTTCATAGCCGCGGATGTGGATTTCCAACGGATCGCCCATGGGCGCAATTTTCTGGAGCGTCAGCCGTGTTTTGGGGATGAGACCCATATCCAGGAGACGGCAACGGAGCGCGCCTTCGCCGCCAACGGCGAGAATCCGGGCAGACTGCCCGATTTTCAGTTCTGCTAAAGTCATATTTCCCTCACTTGCGGAAGAATTTTTCGACAACATTATACCTTTTTTCCTTTTGCAAGTCAACCGTTTTTCCGCATTTTTATGAAAGAGAAAGCGCGCAGACTGAGACCACGCCGGCCGGTTGTCTGACGGCGGGCCTTGAAAAAGTGGTCTGCAAAGCCTGCGGGGTAACGGTGAGTGAAAATACAATCCCCGCCACCGGTCACACCTGGGAAACGCTGGCCGCCAAAGCCGCCACCTGCGGCGAGGACGGCTATGCCGCAGGGCGCAAATGCAGCACCTGCCTGCTGGAAGAGCCCGGTGAGAAGATCCCCGCCACCGGCGCGCACACGCCGGTTGCCTGCGCCGATAAGACGCCCACCTGCACGGAAGTCGGTTATACCGGCGGCACCGAATGTAGCGTCTGCCACAAGATCCTCACGGCCCGCACCGAGGTCAAGGCCACCGGTCATCACTATGTTTTTGCCGTGACCAAGCGCCCCACCAAGGAGGCGGTCGGTGAAAAGACCGGCACCTGCGGCGGCTGCGGCGATGTGATCCATGCCGAAATCGCCAAACTGACCTATGATCCCGCCGATGTCTGGGACGGCACCGCCGAAGCGATCTCGTCCGGCGACGGCACACAGGAAAATCCCTACATCATTATGAACGCCAAACAGCTTAAGCAATTCGGCACCGTGCTGGCAAATGCCAGCGCCACAAACTCCGTTTATGCCAAGCTGGGCGCGGATATCGTTCTCAACGACATTGCGGACTATGACGAATGGGCCGCAAACGCGCCGGCGCACAACTGGACGGCGCTGGGCGCACTGGGCGGCACACTGGACGGCAACGGCCACACGGTTTACGGCCTGTACGCCAAGGGAAAAGCGAACAATCTCGGCCTTTTCTCTTCCATCGGCACCAGCAATCTGCCCGGCACGGTGAAAAATCTCACCCTCAAGAACGTTTATCTTTTCCAGGAAGAAGAGCAGAACGGTTCAAAGGCCCAGGTCGCCGGCGCGCTGGCGGCACAGGTCTCCCACCATGTCATCAAACTGGAAAATTGCCATGTGGAAGGCAAAATTTACGGTTATGACGCCGCGGGCGGTCTCATCGGCGCCGCTTTCTCCGGCACCAACGGCGGCTCTGTTGAAATGATCGGCTGCACGGTCAAGGGAGAGGTCGGTTCCTCCAACCCGAACCGCAGTGTGACCAAAACAAGCTCCTACTATGATTATGTCGCCTGCGGCGGACTTTTCGGTATGGTCAAGCTCGGCAAAGACGGCGACTGCACCCTTTCCTTTAAAGATTGCGTCAACGAGGCAAACGTGAACTCCGCGGATTTCGCGGGCGGTCTTTTCGGCCTTGCCGATTATCAGGAGCGCGTAGCCTGCGTCCGGCTGGAGATTGTGAATTGCATCAACCGCGGGGACATCACCGGCCAGGGCATTTCGGGCGGTCTTTTCGGCCGGGTCTCCATGAAGGGCACCAGCCTCACCATGACCGGCAACACCAACGAGGGCGACATCCTTTGCACCTGCCGGAACAGCTCCGGAGCCGGCGGCATGGGCGGAACAATCGCTTCCGCTCCCTCCGGCACCTTTGTCCGCAACAATGTCAACAACGGCAATGTAACCGTTATGGGAAAAGTGACCGACAGAGAAGGCGAGACCTTTACCCAATACGGCACTGCGGGCGGCATCTTCGCCAACTTCAAAGCGGGCGACTATGTCAGCAACAATAATTTTTCGTATAACTTCAACACCGGCGATATCCTGGGCGGTTATTATTATGTCGGCGGTCTGGTCGGCAAATTCAGCGGACTGACCAACGAGCGGTCTCCTTTCCAGTATTGCTATAATACCGGCGCTGTCAAGGCCTGCACGAACAACGCTTCGGCCGGCGGTCTGGTCGGTTACTTTGAGGATCATTCTTATCTCCAGTGGTGCTACAACACCGGCGCGGTCACCGGCGAAAACGGCGTCGGCGGTCTGGTCGGCAAAGACGGCAGGAGCTGTGACGCCATCTATTACAGTTGCTTCAACGCCGGTTCGGTCACGGGCAACATCAATGTCGGCGGTTTCGGCGGCTTTGCTGATGGCGGCAAACGGGTCGTAAAGCAATCCTTCAATGTCGGCACGGTACACGGCGACACCTATGTGGGCGCGTTCTACGGCCGCTCCACGCTGGACAGCAGCAGCAAAGGGGCTCTTTATCTCATCGGTTGCGCCACCGATGGCGAGGGCAATGCGCAGGGTTCGTACGGTACGAACATATACTACAAATGGAATCCGAGGAAGGACTACGAAAATGCCAATGGCATCACCGCGGCGGCTTTCAAAGCGGAGGCTACCTTCAAGAACGCCGGCTTTTTGTGGGGCGATAAATACTTCCATTTCGAGGGTGAAGATGCGGCTTATCCGGTCTTCACGCTGACCCGGCCCGCAAAATGAGCCAAAAAAGAAAAGACCGTACCGCTTCGGCGGTACGGTCTTTTTGTTGTTTGCGGCGGTTTTGTCCGGCAGGGGAGGCAATTTTCACCCGGAAAATCCCCCTTTTCTTTTATCCGATTTTCCCCCGGCAAACCCGCAGCGGCGGCACAGCGGCAAGACGGCGCGGCGGAGGGTAAAGCCGTTATAAAGCGTCAGAGCGGCAGGGGAGGCAAGGATGTCCGACAAAGAGGCCTCAAAAAGATTGCCCAGCGCTGCGTGCCCCTCCGCGTCCAGACAGCAGGGCACAACCCGTCCGTCCGCCAGCACGCCCACCTGATCGCGCAGGCCGTGGCAGAAAACGGGCGCGTCGGCCGGGCGTTCGGGCGC
>CAJJIY010000037.1 GCA_905187695.1 uncultured Eubacteriales bacterium
GACGACACCTATCAGGTGCAGGTCGTTTCCTGGTACGACAACGAGAACTCCTATACCAGCCAGATGGTCCGCACCATCAAGTATTTTGCCGAGATCTGATTCCGGCAGAGAAGAAAAAAGAACGCTGGGCATTTGCCCGGCGTTCTTTCTGATTAAAAAAGCCGGCACCCGAAAGGTGCCGGCTTTTTTCTTTGGAAGGGAATTATTCGTCTTCTTTTTTTGCGTCCGGTCCTTCGCCGATCCGTGCCAGCTCGGCCGCTTTGTCTTTGGACCAGAGATAACTCAGATGCAGTTCTTTTCCGGCTAGGATCCGACGGATATTTACGCGGTGACGGAGAAGGATCCCGACCGAGGCAACCGAGAGAATGGCCGCACCCCACCAGCCGCCCTGCGCGTGCCGCAGGACATCCGCGCCGTCCGAACCGAGCAGGCCATAGGTGACGGGCAGAACGAAGGAGGCGCTGATTGGTACCACGCAGATATAATTCACAATAAGAGCCAGAACCAGCTCGGCGGCCAGCATGATCAGGAAAAAGCGCCAGTCAATGGCCAGGATTGCGCCGCCAAGACAGGCCAGGCCTTTGCCGCCCCGGAACTGCATATAGGCGGGATAAATGTGTCCCAAAATGCAGGCGCTTGCTCCGATCTCCGCCGCGAAAGGCAGACCTGCAAAAAGAAGCGGAGCCGTCATCGTCACGGCCGTTGCCTTCAGAATATCAAACAAAGCAGAAAAAACGGCGACGGACGAACCCATGCTGATCAGCGCGTTGGAGGCGCCCGCGTTGCCGGATCCGCGGCGACGGATATCAAATCCGCGGCATTTTGCGATGAGATAGGAGGGATTGATCCCGCCCACGCAATAGCCAAAGAGAGCACAGAGGATAATTTTAAGTGCCGTCATAAAAATCCTTTCTGGATAGACCTTTGGAAATTCCGGTGGCTTCCGGACGCTGTGACCCGGAAAATCAGTTGACATATGATATCAGTATAGCACATTTCAAAATAAAATGCAAGTCTTCTTCAGGATACTCTTTACTTTTCTTTATAGTAAAGATAGCAATGGCAATAGCCCTCAAAATCCGGGTCTTTGATTTGTTCCCGGAATTCCCGGCACATGCAAAGATAGTCCGGCGTCCGTTCTCGGCGGCAGGGGCAATAGCCGCCGGTCCGTTTCAGGCCTTCCCGCACGGCTCTGACCACTTCTTTGTCTTCGTTTTCGTGTATCTTCATGTCTGTTGCCTCATTTCTGTTTTCTCAATTATAGTATATCAATTTTTTGAAAAAAGTAAAGCCTTTGGTTGACAAAAGCCGAAAAAATGTATATAATAAGGGAAAGGTTGATTCTATAAAGGCCTTAAAGGAGGATGCTTCAGATGAAGATTACCAAAGAAAGTATCATCGGAGATGTGCTCGATTTTGCACCCGATACCGCGCAGTTCTTTTTTGAGATCGGCATGCATTGCCTTGGCTGTCCTTCCGCCCGCGGCGAATCCATTGCGGATGCCTGCGCGGTTCACGGCACCGATGCCGACGCATTGGTTGCAAAGCTGAACGCTTTTGTCGAGAAAAAGTAAAAGGGACGCTTTCCGACCGAAAATCCCCGCCCGCAGGGGCGGGGATTTTTTGAAGTAACCGAAAGGAGAACAAGATGACCTATGTAATGGCCGGGCTTTACGGCGAACTGGATAAATACCGCGAAATGATGAAGAAGATCGCTTTTGGGAAAGAGGACATTCTTTATGTGTTGGGCGATATGGTGGATTACGGCGCCGAGTCGATACCGCTTTTGGTGGAGCTTTCCATGTGCGAGAATGTTTATGCCATTGCGGGCGACCACGATTTCCGTGCGCTCCGGATGCTGTCCGGGTTTGACCGGATGCTCCGGGAGGGTGCGATGCCGGACGCCGCTTTCAAAGAAGAGATGCAGTCCTTTGCCGCAGACGGCGGCGCCGTGACGCTTGCCGGTTTCCGGGAGCTGGATGCCGATATGAAAGAGGGCGTGCTTGATTATCTTTCCGAACTGCCGCTTTTTGAGGAAGCCGAGGTCTGCGGCCGCGAGTACCTGCTGGTACATGCGGGAATTGCCGGTTTTGATCCTGACAAGAACCTCGAAGATCATCGGCCGGAGGACTTTTTTACACCCGAATATCCCAAGGGCGGATTGCCGGACGGCCGGGTACTGCTTGTGGGTCATACGCCCACCCCAAGCGGCAGAATCGAGGAACGGGACGGCGTGATTTTTCTGGATTGCGGCGTGAAGGACGGCAAAGCGCTGGGATGCCTTTGCCTTGAAACCCGAAAAGCGTATTATGTCTGAACCTCTGTCAAAAGGCGCGGAGCTGATTTTCCCGGTGGAAGATCTCAGCAATCTCGGTTACGGAGTGGGGCACGCACCGGACGGGCGCGTGATTTTTGCCGCCGGCGCGTTGCCGGGAGACCGGGTCCGGGCTATTCTTATCAAGATCACGGGGTCCTATTTTGTGGCGCGTGTGACCGAAATCCTGTCCGCCTCCCCGTTTCGGGAGGCGGATGCCTGCGGGGCTCCGCTTTCCTGCGGCGGGTGCGTTTACCGCGGGCTTACTTATAAAAAAGAACTGGAGCTCAAAGAAAATTATGTCAGGCAGTGTTTCCGTCAGGCGGGGCTCCCCGATGTGAAAGTTCTGCCGGTGAGAAGCACCGGGCAGACCGTTGGCTACCGGAACAAGGCGCTTTATCCGATTGCCGCAGAGGAAAGCGGAGCCCTTTTCGGCGGATTCTTTGCCCGTAAATCTCATCGGGTAATCCCGGCGGACGGTTGCGTGCTTCAGCCGCCTTCCTTCGGGGAGATCCTGCGGGATGTCTGTTCTTTCCTTACGGAGAGCGGGGCAACGGCCTATGACGAAAAAAACGGACGGGGCCTTGTTCGTCATCTGTATCTGCGCGCAGGGAAGGGAAGCGGCGAGGTCATGGCCTGTCTTGTTATCAATGGCCGGGAATTGCCGCGCGAGGCGGATTTTGTGCGCTTTTTGCGGGAAAGGCATCCCGAGATTTCCACTGTTGTGCTGAACCGGAATGAAAAAAACACCAATCTGGTGTTGGGCACGGAGTATCGGACGCTTTACGGTTCCGGTGTGTTGCACGATCGGCTGTGCGGCCTTTCTTTTGATATTGCGCCGGCCGCTTTTTATCAGGTCAATCATGACGCGGCCGAACTGCTGTACGGCATCGCGGGCGATTGCGCGGGCCTGACCGGCAGGGAGCTTCTCCTGGATCTTTACTGCGGCGCGGGTACCATCGGGCTGTCGCTTTCGCACCGCGTCCGCGCGGTCGTGGGCATTGAGATTGAGCCTGCCGCCGTCCGGAATGCCCGTGCCAATGCTGAAAAAAACGGCGTCCGGAACGCCGCATTTTACTGCGGTGATGCCGGCGATACCGAGCGTCTGCTGGAAGAGGCCGAGGCCGCGAGAGGGACGCTTTCGCCCGATGTGGTCATTCTGGATCCGCCCCGCCGCGGGTGTGACGCGCGGCTGCTTGATTTCCTGGCGCGGCGCAGAGTGCCGAAGATTGTTTATGTGTCTTGCGGGCCGGATACGCTGGCGCGTGACGCGGCTTTTCTCTGCGCCCGCGGTTACCTTCCCGGCGACCTTGTCCCGGTTGACCTTTTCCCCCGCACCGGGCATGTGGAATCGGTGCTTTCGTTTGTCCGGTCAAAAAACGCTTGACTTTTTGCACCCCGTCCGTTATAATTTGAACATAGCACCATAAACAGAAACGAGGAATTTTATGTACCGTATCGGAATTGATCTCGGCGGCACCAATATTGCCGTCGGACTTGTGAATGAAGAATATGAAATCGTCCGGAAAGTCAGCGCCCCGACCGAGGCGGCCAATCGTACCGGCGAGGAGATTGCCGCAGAGATTGCGCGCCTGTGCCGCGAGGTCGTGGCCGGGCAGGGGCTTTCGGATGTGGAGGCCATCGGCATCGCCAGCCCCGGCATTGTGGATCATGACCGCGGCGTGGTGGTGTATTCCTGTAATCTGCCGTTTCTCAATTTTCCCATTGCCCGGATGGTAAGCGAAAAGACCGGCGTAAAAACGGTCCATGCCGAAAACGACGCCAATGCCGCCGCGTGGGGTGAGGCCGTGGCCGGCGCCGCAAAGGGAACCAAGAATTCCGTGATGATCACACTGGGCACCGGCGTGGGCGGTGGCGTGATCATTGACGGCAAGGTGTTTTCCGGCTTCAACTATGCCGGCACGGAACTGGGGCACACCGTGATTGTCAAAGGCGGCGCCCAGTGCGGGTGCGGACGGCGCGGTTGCTGGGAGGCTTACAGCTCGGCCACGGCGCTTATCCGCATGACCAAGGAGAAAATGGAGGCCTGCCGGAAGGAAGGGCGCAAGACCCTTTTGACGGAATTGTCCGAGGCCGCCGGTAAAGTTTCGGGCAAAACCGCTTTCAAGGCCATGCGCGAAGGAGACGCGGCCGGTCGCGAGGTGGTGGATGAATACCTATCCTATCTGGCTACGGGTCTGACCGACATGGTCAATATTTTTCAGCCGGAGGTGCTTTCCATCGGCGGCGGTATTTCCAACGAGGGCGAAAGCCTGCTGGCCGCCATTGAACCGATGGTGAGAGCCGAACAGTACGGAGGCGGATTGGTGCCGCTGACGGAACTGAAGATTGCCAAACTCGGCAACGATGCGGGAATCATCGGCGCCGCATTTCTCGGAATCTGAAAGAAAAATGCTCCGGAGCGGCTCTGCGGGACCGTTCCGGAGCATTTTTTTCTCAGGATCGCACTTTTTAAATTCAAAAAGGCGCTCCGACAGTGCGTTTTAGATCCGAATTTGTTTATTTTGAACAAAACATTTTTTTGTTATATATGAAAATTCTCCCTTTTGACGGTTCTCTTTTGCTTGCTTTTTGGCAGAGAATATGATAAAATGTACAAGTCTGATATGCGATGAAGCGAGAGGTTGCCGCGAAAGCGGGGAATTTTCGCAGAGTATGTCCGTTCATCGGGCGAAGAGGCCGGAAATGTGCGCCCTGTGTGGCGTTCTGCCCCCTGCATATAACCCCCCGGAAACTACCCATGCAATGCTGGCGTGGGCAAATCCGGTTTTTGTAAGGGAAGGGATGAAACACACGGATGGGTGCCTTGGAAGCCTCGCCCCAAATGAAACGCGGACCGGTGCTGCAAGTCTTCATTAATATTAAGGCCGCCCAAAACCGGGACGCAAATTCAAAAAGGAGGCAAAACAATGGCTGTTAAGGAAAAAATCAGAGTCAGACTGACCAGCTACGATCACACGCTCATCGATACCGCTGCGGAGAAGATCGTAGATGTTGCCAAGAGAAACGGCGCCGCCGTTTCGGGTCCTGTGCCGCTGCCCACGAAGCGGGAGATCGTCACGATCCTCCGCGCGGTGCACAAGTACAAGGACAGCCGTGAGCAGTTTGAAATGCGCACGCACAAGAGACTCATTGACATCATCAAGCCCACGCAGAAAACCGTGGACGCCCTGATGAGCGTCGAACTTCCCGCCGGTGTTGAAATCGAGATCAAGCTCTGATTTCCGCGGCATTCCCATTTCGCGCAAACTGCCGGTTCGCGCCGGCGCTTTGTCGGTCATGTTGGCGCAACCCTGCGGGGGAATTCCAAACGCCAACCAATAACCTACAGGAGGATAAAATGAAAAAAGGTATTATCGGTAAGAAAATCGGTATGACGCAGATTTTCGACGAAGTCGGAAATGTCATCCCGGTTACGGTAATCGAAGCGGGCCCCTGCGTTGTCGCGCAGAAGAAAACCGCTGAAAACGACGGCTACGACGCCGTTCAGCTTGGCTTCAAGGACGCCAAGGAAAAGAAACTCGGCAAACCCGCCGCCGGCCATTTCGCCAAGGTGGGCGTTCCTGCCAAGAAACATCTCAAAGAATTCCGTCTGGATGACTGCAGCGCGCTCAATGTCGGCGACCTGGTCACGGCCGAGACTTTTGCGGCCGGCGACAAGATTGATGTGACCGGCATCACCAAGGGCCGCGGCTTCACCGGCTCCATTAAGAGATGGAATCACCACACCCTGTGCTCCACGCACGGCGTCGGCCCGATTCACCGCGAGGTCGGCTCCATGGGTGCAAACTCCAGCCCTTCCCGTGTGTTCAAAAACAAGAAGATGGCTGGTCAGTACGGTAACGAACAGGTCACTGTGCTGAATCTCACGGTCGTTAAGATTGATGCGGAAAAGAACCTTATTGCCGTGAAGGGCGCCGTTCCCGGTGCCAAGGACGGAATCGTGTTCATCCGCGATTCGGTCAAGGCGTAAGCGAAAGGAGGAAATAGCAATGCCAAATGTAAAGGTTTTTGACATGGCCGGCAAGGAAGTCGGTACCATGGATCTGTCCGATGTGCTCTTCGGCGCAGAAGTTAAGGGCGCTGTCCTCCACGCGGCTGTCCGTGCCTATCTGCTCAATCAGAGACAGGGCACGCAGTCCACGCTGACCCGGACCGAGGTTTCCGGCGGCGGCAAGAAGCCCTGGAGACAAAAGGGCACCGGCAGAGCCCGTCAGGGTTCCACCCGCGCGCCTCAGTGGACGCACGGCGGCGTCGCGCTCGGCCCGAAGCCCCGCGATTACCGTGTGGATCTGAACAAGAAAACAAAGAGAGCCGCGCTCCAGAGCGCATTGTCCGCGAAGGTTGCCTCCGGCGATCTCGTGGTGGTGGACGCCATCAAGACCGAGGGCTACTCCACCAAGGCCATGGTGGCCATGATGAACGCTTTCGGCGCCAAGAAGGCTCTGGTCGTTCTGCCCGAGGTGGATGCGAAGGTCATCAAGAGCTGCGCCAACATTCCCGGCGCGCTGACCACGCAGTACAACACTTTGAATGTCTATGATGTCCTGAATGCGGATAAGTTCATTATCGCCAAGGACGCCGTTGCAAAGCTTGAGGAGGTGTATGCATAATGAAAATGGTAGAAGATATCATCATTAAGCCCGTCATCTCTGAGGCCAGCATGGATATGCTGGACGGCAAGAAGTATGTCTTCCGCGTGCAGAAAAGCGCCACGAAGGCAGACATTGCCCACGCGGTCGAAGAGATGTTCAAGGTGAGCGTTGCCGATGTCAATACGATCAACATGAAGAAGAAGCCCAAGAGAATGGGTGTGCACGCCGGCTACACTTCCGCCTGGAAGAAAGCCATCGTCACCCTGACGGCCGATTCCAAGACCATCGAGTTCTTCGATGGTATGAAGTAAGAGTAGGAGGTCTTGAGTAATGCCTACCATTAAGTATAAGCCGACTACCCCGGCCAGACGCCAGATGACGGTTCCGACCTTCGAGGAGTTGACCAAATTCACTCCTGAGAAGAGCCTCATCGTCATCAAGAAAAAGAATGCCGGCCGCAACAGCTACGGCCGCATCACCGTCCGTCACCGCGGCGGCGGCAACAAGATCAAATACCGTATCATTGATTTCAAGAGAGCTTCCGAGTCTCCGGCTACCGTGATCGGCGTTGAATACGATCCGAACCGCAGCGCTTACATCGCGCTGTTGCAGAACGAAGCCGGTGAAAAGAGCTATATCATCGCTCCCGTCGGCCTCAAGACCGGCGATACGGTCTATGCCGGCAGCACTGCCGACATCAAGCCCGGCAACACCCTGCCGATTGCCAACATCCCGGTCGGTACGCTCATCCACAACATCGAGCTTTACCCCGGCAAGGGCGCTCAGTTGGTCCGTTCGGCCGGCGTGTTCGCTCAGCTCATCGCCAAGGAAAACGGCGTGGCTCAGATCCGCCTGCCCTCCGGCGAGGTCCGCATTGTCCGTCCTGACTGCAAGGCCAGCATCGGACAGGTCGGCAACATCGAGCACGACACCGTCAAGGTCGGCAAGGCCGGCAAGACCCGTCACAAGGGTATCCGCCCGACGGTCCGCGGTTCTGTCATGAACCCCTGCGACCACCCGCACGGCGGCGGCGAAGGCAAGTCTCCTGTGGGCCGTCCTTCTCCTGTCACTCCTTGGGGCAAGCCTGCTCTGGGTTATAAGACCCGTAACAAGAAGGCGAGAACCGACAAGTTCATCGTCAAGCGCAGAAACGCGAAGTAAGGAGGAGAATCGAACATGAGCAGAAGTCTTAAAAAAGCGCCATATGTCGAGGAGAAACTCTACACGCGTATTTGCGCTATGAACGAAAAGAACGAAAAGAAGGTCATCAAGACCTGGTCCCGCGCGTCCACCATCTTCCCGGAATTCGTCGGCCACACGATCGCCGTTCATGACGGCAGAAAACATGTGCCGGTGTATGTCACCGAGGATATGGTCGGCCACAAGCTGGGTGAGTTTGCGCCCACCCGTACTTTCCGCGGCCACTCCGGGTCCAAGACCTCTAACACTGCGAAGTAAGGGAGGATTGAACAATGGAAGCAAAAGCATATCTCAAGTATGCACGCATCTCTCCCCGCAAGGTCCAGTATGTGCTTGACCTGATTCGCGGTAAAGACGCGGGCGTCGCAATGGGCATTCTGAAGAACACCCCCAGAGCTGCTTCTGAGTATCTCATCAAGCTGCTCAACAGCGCGGTGTCCAATGCCGAAAACAATTTCCACATGGATTCGTCTAAGCTGTATGTCAGCGAGTGCTTCGTATGCCCCGGGCCCACGATGAAACGCATCATGCCCCGCGCGAAGGGAAGCGCCGACCGTATCCTGAAGAGAAGCAGCCATGTTACCCTGGTTGTGAAAGAGAAAGACTGAAGGAGGAAAGAGCAAAGATGGGTCAGAAAGTAAATCCCCACGGCCTGCGTGTGGGCGTTATCAAAAACTGGGACTCGAGATGGTTCGTCGGCGATAAAGAATTCGGCGACACGCTCGTTTCCGACTATCAGATCCGCAAGTATCTGAAAAAAGAACTCCAGAAGGCCGGCGTGCCGAAGATTGAGATCGAGCGCGACAGCCACAGAGTCCGCGTGTTCATTCACTGCGCAAAGCCCGGTATGGTTATCGGTAAGGGCGGCGCTGAGATTGACAAATACAAGGCTCAGCTGGAAAAAATGGTGGGCAAGCCGGTGGCGCTCAATGTCGTGGAGGTCAAGTCTCCCGACCTGAACGCACAGCTGGTGGCCGAAAACATTGCTTCTCAGCTGGAAAACCGTGTGGCTTTCCGCCGCGCGATGAAAATGGCCATCCGCAACACCATGCGTCTGGGTGCCAAGGGCATCAAGATCAGCTGCGGCGGCCGTTTGGGCGGTGCTGAAATCGCCAAGACCGAGCATTATCATGAGGGTACCATCCCGCTTCAGACCCTGCGTGCCGACATCGAGTACGGCTTCTGGGAAGCCAACACCACCTACGGTAAGATCGGCATCAAGGTTTGGATCTACCGCGGCGAGGTTCTGAACGAAGTCAACCGTCCCGCCGCTTCCCGCGACAACCGTGAACGCCGTGATTTCCGCGGTCCCCGCGGTGATCGTCGTCCGGGCAACGGAGCTCCCCGTCAGGGTGGCAACCGTCAGGGCGGCGAGCGCAGAGCACCCAAGCAAGGAGGCGCGAACTAATTATGTTGATGCCGAAGAGAGTTAAATACCGCCGCGTTCAGCGCGGTCGTATGAAAGGTAAGGCCATGCGCGGCAATACCGTCACCAACGGTGAATACGGTCTGGTCGCACTGGAGCCCGCCTGGATCAAGAGCAATCAGATCGAGGCTGCCCGTATCGCTATGACCCGTTATATCAAGCGTGGCGGCGAAGTCTGGATCAAGATTTTCCCCGATAAGCCCGTGACCGAGAAACCGGCCGAGACCCGAATGGGTTCCGGTAAAGGTTCTCCCGAGTACTGGGTGGCCGTGGTCAAACCGGGCAGAGTGCTGTTCGAGATGTCCGGCATTTCCGAGGAAGTTGCCAAAGAGGCTATGCGTCTGGCCGGCCACAAACTGCCGATCAAGACCAAATTTGTCAAGAAAGAAGCAAATGGGGAGGGTTAAGCAATGAAGGCAGCAGAACTGAAGAAGATGAGTGCCGAAGAGCTTAACGCTAAGCTCAAGGAACTCAAAGGCGAGCTTTTCAACCTCCGCTTCCAGCACGCCATCAACCAGCTTGATAACCCCCACAAGATGGTGGATGTCAAGAAAGACATTGCGCGTGTGATGACCGTTCTCAACCAGAAGAACGCATAAGGAGGAGCAGTCATGACTGAAGAAAGAACGCTGAGAAAGACGAGAGTGGGCATCGTTGTCAGCTCCAAGATGGACAAGACCGTGGTCATTGCCATCGAAGACAATGTGAAGCATCCCGTTTACGGCAAAATTGTGAAGCACACACTGAAGATTCACGCACACGATGAGAAAAACGAGTGCGGCGTTGGCGACCGTGTGGAGGTTATGGAGACCCGTCCCTTGTCCAAGACCAAGAGATGGCGCGTGACCGAAATCATTGAAAAGGCGAAGTAATTCGTGAATTCTAACAGTAAGTATGTCGATGCATACTGAAACAGTAGGAGGAAAGAAAAGTGATTCAGCAACAGACTTTAATGAAGGTTGCCGATAACACCGGTGCCAAAGAGCTGATGTGCATCCGCGTGCTGGGCGGTTCCGGCCGCCGTTACGCCAACATTGGTGATGTGGTGGTGGCTTGTGTAAAGAAAGCAGCCGCCGGCGGCATGGTGAAAAAGGGCGAAGTCGTCAAAGCTGTGATTGTGAGATCGGTGCACGGCCTCAAGCGGGCAGACGGTTCTTACATCAAGTTCGACGAGAACGCCGCGGTAATCATCAAGGACGACAAAACGCCTCGCGGGACCCGTATTTTCGGGCCTGTGGCGCGTGAACTGCGCGACAAGGACTATCTCAAGATCCTGTCGCTGGCTCCCGAAGTACTTTAATGGAGGTAACTGGTGAAATGAAAAAGCTTCATATCAAAACCGGCGACACCGTTGTGGTACTTTCCGGTGACGACAAAAACAAGAGCGGCGAAGTGGTCGCCGTTTCGCCTGAAGAAGGCAAAGTGATTGTAAAGGGCGTCAACATGATTCACAAGCATGTCAAGCCCCGCAAACAGGGCGAGGCCGGCGGCATTATTGACGCCGAGAGCGCTCTGTACGCCAGCAAGGTTGCCCTTTATTGCCCCAAGTGCAAGAAAGGCGTCCGCACCAAGAGCCAGGTGGTAGACGGCGTAAAGATCCGCGTGTGCGCCAAGTGCGGCGCGAAACTGTGAAAGGAGGCAGCGTAACATGGCAAGACTGAAAGATATGTACAAAGAGCAGGTTGCGCCCGCTCTCATGAAGCAGTTCTCTTATTCCAGCGTAATGCAGATTCCGCGCTTTGACAAGATCGTGGTCAACATCGGTGCCGGCGATGCAAAGGACAACTCCAAAGTCATCGACAACATCCTGCGGGATCTGTCGATCATCACCGGTCAGAAGGCTGTCCCCACCGTGGCCAAGAAATCAGTGGCAAACTTCAAGCTTCGTCAGGGCATGAAGATCGGCGCAAAGGTGACGTTGCGCGGTGACCGTATGTACGAATTCATGGATCGTCTTTTCAATTTCGCTCTGCCCCGTGTGCGTGACTTCAAGGGGATTAACCCCAACGCATTTGACGGCCGCGGCAATTACTCGCTCGGCCTCAAAGAGCAGCTGATCTTCCCGGAAATCGAGTACGACAAGGTCGAAAAGATCCGCGGTATGGATATCTGCTTCGTCACCACCGCAAACACCGATGCAGAGGCAAGAGAGCTGCTCCGCATGATGGGCGCTCCCTTCGCACAATAATCCGGGAGGTAGAAGAAAATGGCAAAGAAATCCATGATTCTCAAGCAGCAAAGAGAACCCAAGTTCTCCACGCGCGCTTACACCAGATGCAAGATCTGCGGCCGTCCGCACGCTTATCTGCGTAAGTTCGGCATCTGTCGTATCTGCTTCCGCAACCTTGCCTACAAGGGCGAGATCCCCGGCGTGAAGAAAGCATCCTGGTAAAACTCATCCGTTTTCATCGGCGGGCCGCATGGCGGCCGGCCGTGAAAAACCCCCAGCACTCGGCAGGAAATCAGACCGACCCGACAGGACCGGGAGTTGGATTTAACCGCCGATTGGCCGCCGGCATCGCCGGCAGCAAGAAAAAAGCTTGCATAAAGGAGGATTTATACTATGCAAATGTCTGATGTGATTGCCGATATGCTCACCCGTATCCGCAACGCGAGCAACGCGAAGCACGACACCGTGGATGTGCCTGCTTCCAACATGAAGAAATCGATCGCCGACATCCTGGTCAACGAGGGCTATATCCGCTCTTACCAGGTGATCGAGGACGGCAAGCAGGGCATGATTCGCATCACCCTCAAGTACAGCGCCGGCAAACAGAAGGTCATCCGTGGCCTGCGCCGCGTGTCCAAGCCCGGTCTGCGTATCTACGCCGGCTACGAGGATATGCCCAAGGTGATGAACGGTCTGGGTATTGCCATCGTGTCCACTTCCAAGGGCCTGATGACCGACAAGAAGGCCCGCGAACTCAAGATCGGCGGCGAAGTTCTCGCCTTCGTCTGGTAAGGGAGGTAGCAAGATGTCAAGAATCGGAAGAATGCCCGTTATCATTCCCGCCGGCGTGACCGTCACGGTGAACGAGGGCAATGTTGTGACCGCAAAAGGTAAACTCGGCACACTTACAGAAAAGTTTTCTCCTGTTCTCACCATCAAGGTGGAGGGCAACGAAGTGCTTGTCACCCGTCCTGATGACGAAAAGGAGACCAAGAGTCTGCACGGACTGACCCGCGCACTGCTCCACAACATGGTGGTCGGTGTTTCGGAAGGCTTCCAGAAGAGCATGGAGATTGTGGGCGTCGGTTACAAGGCCATTAAGCAGGGCAAGAACCTTCAGCTGTTCCTTGGCCATTCTCTGGTCAACGGTCAGCCGCAGGCGGCTTATTGCATTGCAGAGCCTGCCGGCATCACTTTTGAGGTTCCGAACCCCAACTCCATCATCGTAAAGGGCATTGACAAACAGGAAGTCGGCCAGATCTGCGCCGTCATCCGTAGCAAGAGACCCCCGGAACCCTACCATGGCAAGGGTGTCAAATATACCGACGAGCACATTCGCCGTAAAGCCGGTAAGGCCGGTAAATAAAGAAAGGAGTGGATTGAAATGGTATCGAGAAAAGACAGCAATCAGGCTCGCCTTAAGAGACATAAGAGAGTCAGAGCCAAAATCTCCGGCACCGCGGCCCGTCCGCGTCTGGCAGTGTATCGCTCCAATGCGAACATCAGCGCCCAGATCATTGATGATGTGGCCGGCGTCACGCTGGTTTCCGCTTCCACCCTTGAAAAGGCGTTTGAAGGAATCGGCAGCAACAAAGCAGCCGCGAGAACGGTCGGCAAAACGATTGCGGAGCGCGCTGCGGCAAAGGGTATCACCGAAGTCGTATTCGACCGCGGCGGCTATCTTTATCACGGACGTGTATCGGAACTGGCTGA
>CAJJIY010000038.1 GCA_905187695.1 uncultured Eubacteriales bacterium
GCGCCGCCTTCGCCGCCGCGCTGTAGGCGCGCAGCAGTCCGCCCGTGCCCAGCAGAATCCCGCCGAAATAGCGGGTGGTGGCCACGCAGACATCCGAAAGGCCGGCGCGGCGGATGATCTCCAGCGTCGGCGCGCCCGAACTGCCCTGCGGTTCACCGTCATCCGAAAAGCGGCATTTTCCGTCCCGCAGGAGAAAAGCGTGAACCGTGTGGCGCGCGTCGGGGTGTGCCCGGCGGCGTTCGCGCAAAAAGGCTTCGGCTTCCGCCTCGCTCTCCACCCGTCGGCAGGCGGCGATAAAAACCGAGCGCTTTTCTTCCACCGTGGCCTCGGCCGCCGTTCTGACCGTTTGGAAGGTCGCCTCACTCATCCGTTTCTTCCTCCGGGGTTTCTTCTTTTCGCGGCGCGGTATCATACTCCCGAAGCGGGCCGTATACCCGGGCGTCCACCAGGGCCGTTACCTCAATAGAATCCGCACCGTATGCGACATTTTCCACCGTTGCGTCCCGGTAAAGCCCCGAAAGAAGCCCCGCTCCGGCCGTGGGAAAGCGGAAAGTCACGCGGCGGTGCCCCGCGTGGAGCGTCTCCTCCATGCGCGCAAGGAGCAGCGGGATCCCCTGCCCGGTGGCCGCCGAAATAAAGACCCGGTTCTCTTTGCCGGCCGGGAGCGCTTCCCGCGCCGCGCCAAGGTCGCATTTGTTGAACACATAAAGGGTCGGTTTGTCCCCCGCGCCCAACTCGGAAAGCAACCGCTCCGTCACTTCCAGTTGCCGCGGCGCTTCGGGATCGGAAGCGTCAATGAGAATCAGGATCAGATCCGCCAGAACCGCCTCCTCCAGCGTGGAACGGAAAGCATGAATCAGATGATGGGGCAGATTCCGGATAAAGCCCACCGTATCGGTCAGCAGCACCGTTTCCCCGCCCGGCAGAAGGCACTTGCGCGTGGTCGGGTCAAGGGTGGCGAAAAGCTGATCCTTGGAAAGAACGCCCGCGTCGGTCAGCGTGTTGAGGAGCGTGGATTTGCCCGCGTTGGTGTAACCCACAATCGACACGCGCGCCAGTCCGGAACGATCGCGCGCCGCCCGCTTGGTCTTTCGGGTCTCGGAAAGTTCCGAGAGCGCCGCTTCCAGGGCGCGGACGCGCCGCTCCAGGTGCCGCCGGTCGGTCTCCAGCTGGGATTCGCCGGGTCCCCGCGTGCCGATGCCGCCGCCCAGCCGGGAAAGCTCCTTGCCCCGTCCCAGCAGTCGCGGCGCGGTATATTTGAGCTGTGCCAGTTCCACCTGCAGTTTGCCCTCCCGGCTCTCTGCGTGGAGCGCAAAAATGTCCAGAATAAGCATCGAGCGGTCAATCACCCGCACCGAGCCGCCCAGTTCCTCCTCCAGATTCCGGATCTGGGAGGGGGAAAGTTCGCAGTCGAAAACCGCCAGAGTCAGTTCGTTGCGCTGACAGTAAAAAGCCAGTTCGGCCACCTTTCCGCTGCCCAGATAAGTGCGCGCGTCGGGCGCTTCTTTGTTCTGAAGCAGCGTCAGAACCGGCACGCCGCCCGCGGTCTCCAGGAGTTTTCCCAGTTCCGCCAGGCTGACCCTGGCCGCCTCTTCGCTTTCCCCGCGCGTCACCACGCTGACCAGCGCCGCGCGCGTGCCGTTTTCCAGTTCGTTTTGTTCCATTTACAACCTCCTTTCAGAAAAAGGAAAAGGGCAAGCCATGCCCACCGGCACGGCTTGCCCGGAGCGGAACGGTTTCCGCCGAAAGTTGAGATTACTTCTTCTTTGCCTGGAGTCTCTTGTTGAATTTATCAACACGACCGCCCGCATCAACCAGCTTTTGCTTGCCGGTAAAGAACGGGTGACATTTCGAGCAAATTTCAACCTTCATTTCCCCGCCGTTGGTAGACTTCGTTTTCACCACATTGCCACAGGCACAGGTGATGGTCACATCCTCATAGGACGGATGAATTCCTGCCTTCATGTTTTCCACCTCGCTTTTCACAGAATGAAATGATTATAGCACATTTATGCGCCTTTTTCAAGGGTTTTCGCAAAAAAACTCAAAAATTCTCCGGCAGACCGTCCGCAGTCCCCCCGGCGCGCCGGAAAACCGCAACCGACACATCGGCCGTGACCGGAAGCCCCGGCAAGGCGGCCAGCTTTTGGGCGCCTTCCCGCCCGGTCTTGTAAAAATAAGGGGTCATCGCAAACAGCGCGTTCAGATCTTCGTGGGGAAGCTCCATCCGGAAAGAAAGGCGCTCCTCCCGCAGTTTTTCCATATGGAGCGGCAGGTCGGCACGCCGGGTATTCAGTGCCGGAACGGTATACAAAACGGCCTTCAGTTCGCTTAGATGTTCCGGCCCCGCGCCCACCGTGAGCAGGACGCCGCCCGGCGCAAGCACCCGGCAGAATTCCGCCTCGCAGATAGGGGCAAACAGACTGACCGCCGCCCCCGCCGCGCCGGTCTTTACCGGCATCCGGAAAATACCGGCCACCGCAAACAGCGCGGACAGCCCCGCCTTTCCGGCTTCTCTGGCCGCGTGTCTCACGCCCCGCTTGGAGAGATCCAGCCCCAGAACGGGTCGGTTTCTGGCCAGCAGATTGCTGTAATAGCCCTCTCCGCAACCGGCGTCCACCGTCAGCGCTCCCGGCGCGTATTCGTGAAGAAGGGTTTCGCAAAGCGCGGCGATCGGCTCATAGTGCCCCGCCGACAAAAAAGCCGTGCGTGCCGCAATGAGTCCGGCGTCGTCTCCGCCGCCGGACTGCCGCGCGGGGGCCAAATTGACATAGCCCTCCTTTGAAAGGTCAAAACAGTGTCGGTTTTCACACACCAGGCTGTGGCCGGCCGGCGAAAGCGAGCCGCCGCAAGCAGGACAGGCAAGCGCTCCAAAAAGCAGATTCCGTTTTGCTTCGTTCATCGTTGCTCCTTTAAAAAGGGGGAAAGAAAAGCGGCCAGCCGCTCGCCCCAGATGTGGCACCCCTGCGGATTCGGATGCCCGCCGTAGATGGCCGCCAGCGGATTTTCCTTTTCCGCAAGAAACGGCGTTTCGTCAAAAACAGCCGTCACGCGGGGCGCCACATGCGTTCTGATATGCTCGTTGAGCGCCTGATAGATCTCCCCTTTTTCCCGGTTGTAATCAAAGGGCGGGATGAGCTGAAAAATGACCGTTTTATCCCGCAGGATGCCGGCGATCTGTGAAATCGCCGTTTTCGCCCGTTCAAAATCCCCGACATGGAGAATGTCATTCACCCCGAAGCAGACCACCGCCGTATCGCACTGCCGCACCTTGGCCGCCCACGCGCCGTCCGTTGCCGCGTCTTCCGCGCGGCCGTAGCCGATGCCGAGATTCCAGAAGGAATATTCGCTTCCCAGTTCCCGCGCCGCCACCGGCACATAACCAAGATACGAATCCTCCGGCGTGCCGATCCCCTGCGTGATGGAATCGCCCCAGAAAGCCACCCGGCGGCGCACCGGCCGGCGGACGCCCACCATGGAGGGGAGCGGCAAGTATTTGGAAGAAACGGCTCCTTTTCCCTCGTCCACATAGGTGGGGATCAGATTCTCCACATGGCAGGGGAGCCGTCCGCCCGAAAAGGTCATCCGCAGGCAAAGATAATCGTCCCGGTCGACCGTGAGCGAAACCGGATCGCTGACAAAGGCCTCGCCGGGCAACACCGTGCGGGTGCGTTCGCCGTCAAAAGTGAGCGGCAAAAAATCCGCCCGCCCCGAAAGCGCCGCCTCTTTGTTTTTGATCACCGCCACCGAGAGCGCGGAAATTTCATACGATCCGCAAAGGTCGCCCGCGCGGCTGATCTCACCCTTGCCGAAAGTGCTGTCCACCGTGTTGGTATAAAAAAAGGAATAGTCAAACCGTCCTTCCTTGAAAATCCGGTAAAAGGCATAACCTGTCCGTTCTCCGGGGCAATCAAAAAAAAGCTGATTGGAAGTCCCGGCCAATGTGTTGGACACATATTCGGAAAAATAAACCGACAGATTCATAGAAAGCCTCCTTTTCCCGGCTCTTGCCGGAAACCTTTTTTACTTTACCCTTTTCGCGCGCTTTTGTCAAGACCCACGGCCAAACTTGATAAAAAATTCAAAACGGTGTGGGCAAGAGCGGTGAAAAGCGGCTTTCTTTTCAGAAAGGACAAACGGGCGCCTTCCGGAAAAAAAGGAAACTGCCCCTTCGGGATCGGCCTTCCTTTCGTCCTTCGCTTTTCAGGCTTGGCCTTTTCTTTTTTATCGGCCTTTATCGGTTCGTGCGGCAGGTGCGCGCCCGGCACGAAGCGCCGCCTTGCCCGAAGCTGTTTTTCCTTGAAAAACACAAAAAGCACGGAAAAATCCGTGCTTTTCATGGCGGAGAGAAAGAGATTCGAACTCTTGTAGGGGTATTAGCCCTAACACGATTTCCAGTCGTGCGCCTTAGACCAGCTCAGCCATCTCTCCGTGCTGCGACCTCTATATGATACCAAAAGCCGGAGGAATTGTCAAGGGGGTTGCCGAATTTTTTCGTAATTTCTCAAAAAAACAAGCAAAACGCCGGGCCGCGCAGGGCCCGGCGGTTTTTGGCACGGCATGAATAAACTCCTTCCCCAAAGGGACGGTGTTTCAAAATCCGCGCTATTCTTTCCCCCGGGGTTGCCCGGCCGTGAAACGGTCCGCAAAAGCGGTGGCCAGCGCGTCGCACCGCTCGTTGTAAGGATGCCCGGCGTGACCTTTCACCCAAAGGAAAGTGACGCGGTGCTTTTCCAAAAGCAGGAGCAGCTGTTCCCACAGGTCGGCGTTGAGCGCCGGAGATTTGTCGGCTTTTCTCCATCCCCGTGTGCGCCATCCCTCGGCCCAGCCCTGGTTGACGGCCTCGACCACATAGCGGGAATCCGATGTGAGCGTGACCTCGCAAGGCTCGCGGAGGGCGGACAGCGCGGCGATTACGCCGCACAGTTCCATGCGGTTGTTGGTGGTATTGGCCTCCCCGCCGGAAAGTTCCTTCTCGTGCCCGTTATAAACCAGTATCGCACCGTAACCGCCCGGCCCCGGATTGCCGCGGCAGGCACCGTCGGTATAGATTTCCACTTTTTTCACAAAACGCCTCAGTTCTTCCCGCCCTGTTCGTCCCGGACGGCGATCAGCTCCCGCGCATAGGGAAGCGTCAGGATCCAATCGCACAACGTGTGCCATTCGGCCAGTTTGTGCGTGCGCCGGGCATAATAAATGTTGATGAGATTTTCATAATTCAAAGTGACGGTCCGCATCTGGTTATAGGAACTGGGCAACAGCTGAATCAGATTGTGCCAGCTTTGTCTGTTTTCTTTATCGGCCACAAATTTCTGCCGCTCGGATTCCAGATAGGCAAGGAGCGCATCCAGCGCCGCAAGGCCGCCTTCGTCCAGCCGATCATGCGAAAAGTCATCCCGTTCAAGGGCTTTTGCATGAATTTTGTGCATGGTGGAACAGGAATTGGCCACCGTGCCGACCTTGTAAGTATCAAATTCTTTCCACCAGTAAAGCGGCGCGGTCAGATCCACACTGACAAAAATCTGCCGCAGAAACTTGCGATGGTCGCTCCCCGCACGCGCCAGGCGCCGCGCCAGATCCAGATCGTTCGGCCCCAGATGATACTGCCCCGCCTCGTCATAATAGCTGTCCATCCGCCCCCAGCTGTTCATGGGGTTGCGCGCACCGCGGATGGCGTTTTCAAGATTCATTACCGCTGCTCTTTCAATCCGGATCATCTTCTTTTCCCCTCTTTCTTTTTAAAAGTTTCCGCGCCGCGCGGACAATGCCCGCCGCGTCCACACCGGCGGCCGCGAAAATGCTCTCCCCCGCCTGCGGGCTCACGCGCCCGTCCCCGGTGGCCAGAATCTCATATTCCGGCGCCGCGCCCCGGCAAAAGAGCGCGTCCGAAAGGCAAACGCCAAACCCGCCCGCGCGGATCTCTTCCTCGCAAAAAAGCACCCGTCCGCGCAGAAGCGGCCTCACCTCTTGGGCCAGCGCCTCATACGGCGCAAGATATTCGCACAAAAGCACGCGGGAGAAAACGCCCTCTTTTTGAAGTTCGCGGGCGGCCGAAAGAACCGCGCCCGTCTCCCGGCCATGGGTCAGGAAAGTCAGCGCCGGCGCTTCCCCAGTCTCGAAAATCCGCACACGGGGAGATTCCAACGCCGAAGCGCCCATCGGGTAAAAGGCCTCTCGCACCGTCTCATCCGGCGTACCGGACGGATAGCGGACCGCCGCCAGCGCCCCTTCTTTTTGCGAAATTTCAAAAGCCGCCCGGAGCGCGGCCTCCACGCCCTCTTCGGTGACGGGCGCGAAAATGTGCACCCCCGGCATTTCGGAAAGGAACGCCACATCGTAAATACCGTGGTGCGTCATACCGTCTCCCGGTGACAGCCCGGCACGGTCCACGCAGAGCACCAGCGGGAGCCGCTGAAGCACTGCGTCATGTAAAATCTCGTCATAGGCGCGTTGCAGGAAGGTGGAATAAACCGCCACAACAGGGTGCATACCGCCCGCCGAAAGACCGGCAGCAAAGGTGACGGCGTGCTCTTCGGCAATGCCGACATCGAAAAACCGGCGCGGATAAACCGCCCGGAAGGGCGTAAGGCCGGTTCCGTCAGCCATAGCCGCCGTGATAGCGCAGATTTTTTCATCCCGTTTGGCCATTTGCAACAATACCTGCCCGCAACTTTCGGAGAAAGTCCGGCCGCTTTTTTTACACCCGCGCGGCGGCAACGCATGATATCGTTTGGGGTCCGCCTCCGCTGCCGGAAGTCCCTTCCCCTTGATGGTTTTAATGTGCAGCAACACACTGCAATCCAGTTTTTTGGCGTGCTCCAGACAGGATAAGAGCCCCGGCAGGTCATTGCCGTCCACCGGACCCATATACCGGATCCCCATGTGTTCAAAAAGATTTTCTTCGTAAAAAAGATGCTTGATCCGGCGTTTTGCGCGGCGCAGGATCTTATACACCGGCCGCCCGATGAGCGGAATGTGCAGCAGTGTGCCGCGCGTGACCTCTTTGGTCCGGAGGTAATTCCGGGATGCGCGCAAATGCGACAGATGCACCGCCATCCGGCCGGTATTCCTGGAGATGGACATCTCGTTTTCGTTGAGAATGAGAATGAGGCGCAGACTCCGCCGGCAGTTGTTGAGCGCCTCGTAAGAAAGGCCGCCGGTCATGGCGCCGTCCCCGACCACCGCCACCGTATAGGCGTCACTCCCCGAAAGCGCGTCGGCCTCGGAAAGTCCCAGCGCCGCAGAAATGGCCGTGGAGCTGTGCCCCGCGCCGAATGCGTCGCTGGCGCTCTCGTCCCGGCGGGTAAAGCCGGAAAGACCGCCGGGTCTGCGGAGCGTATCAAAGGCTTCGCGCCGGCCGGTCAGGAGTTTGTGCACATAGCTCTGATGTCCGACATCAAAAAGGATGTGGTCATGCGGCGTTGAAAACACGCGGTGAAGCGCCACCGTGAGTTCGGTCACGCCCAGATTAGAGGCCAGATGCCCCCCGTTTTCTCCCACCCGGAAAACAAGATATTCCCGGATCTCGCGGCAAAGCTCCGGCAGTTCGGCCTCCGGCAGTTTTTTGACATCGGCAGGAGAGGAGACGCCGGAAAGCAGGGGCCATTTTGAAAAATCGTCCATTCTCTCTCCTTTCCGCGCCGTGCGCCGTTCTTTCCGTTTTATTATATCATATCTTTTGCCGTTTGAAAAGACTTTTTGAAAATAAAAAGACCGCCGCGCAAAGGCGGCGGTCCTCCGGCTTCTCCGAAAGCCGTTCGGGATTATCTGTCCTTGATGGCATCCACCGGTTTCTTGCGGGCAATGAGCCACACCGGAAGGAAGGATGCCACGGCGGCAACCAGCAGGCTGACGGCAAACATCAAAAGGAGCTGCCGCACGCCGAAATTAAGGAGCGTGACATTGATGCCCTCTCCCCGCATCCAGCGGTTGAGGAAGAAGATCGCCGTCACCGTACCGATGATCGAAAGCACATAGTTGATAAAGGCAATGATGAAGGATTCGCTGAAGAAGATTTTAAACACATCCGAGGAGCGTGCGCCCACGGCGCGCAGAATACCGATCTCGCGCTTCTTATAGGAAATGGAGACAGAGATGAAGTTCATGAGAAGCAGGGCTGAGAAAACGGCAAACCCAAGGCCGATATAAAGGAATACCTTCGCGCCGGTCTCGATGAAGCTGTTGAAATTCTCCAGCGTATTCATCACCTGATTGCGGAGCGAAAACTGCAGATCGCCGCTCCCGTCGTAGGAAAGCTCCACCAGCTTGCGCACGGTGCTGTGATCTTTGGGCATGGCGGCAATGGCAAAGGACCAGATGCCGTCCTCGTGCGCGGCTTTTTCTTCCCAGGAGGACTGCTCGCCGCTTTGCGCGCGGAGATCGGTCATTTTGGCGGAAAGCGTTTCGCTCACGCAAAGGTCGCTGTTGTTGTTGTTCGGATCCTCAAAGAACCCGACCACCCTGCACCCGGTCAGTGTCGTGACCAGCTGCTCGCGTCCTTCGCCGCTGTATTCGTCATATTTCCAGGTGGTAATCTTAAGGCGAAGCTCCTGCGTGCCGGCCATCGACAAAAAGCGCACATAGGCCATCTTTGCGGCCGCGCCGGGCAGATAGGAGCCGTATGGGTTTTTGTATTTTGCCGGGTTGCTGCCGCTGTTCAGCTTTTCGATGAACATACTGTAGGCGGAAGCAAAAATGCGATACCGGTCGTCCTCCGGACGGGAATCAAAATCCTCCGGCAGGGCGTTTCCGTCGAGGTCCTTGATGGCCTTGCGCAATGCGCTGTGCGAAAGCAGATTGTTTTCGGTGATATCTTTATAGAGAAGATAGCTGTCAAAGAGCCGGCTGAATGTCCAAAAATCCATTTTGAGCGCACCCGAAGCGCTGCCGTTCTGCGCCTCCATCAGCGTTTCCACCCACGGATAGGGGGCGTCCGCCGCACAGGAAACGCCAAAGGCGGAGGCCACCGCAGGGGCCAGCTTGCGGGCAAAATCAGAGTAGATCGATTCGGCGTCCTTCACCCGGAAAGAGCCGGACGACCACAGGTTATAGTTCATCACATCCGAGTAAAGTTCTTGCTCATACCCTTCGTCCGCCCATCCCGCGCCATAGTGGGCGATCATCTCGCTTTTGTGCGCGGCCACCGCTTCGGCCGCATACTTCCGGATCGCGGCCTGACGATAGACATCATTCCAGTTGGCGTCCGGATTTTCGGCCTTCGCCGCCTCAATGAGATCTCTGCCAAGAAGCGTTTCGGCCGCCGAACGGAGGGTGCTGTCGTCAAATTCGACACTTCCCAGCCCGTTGCACAGACTTTCTATCATATTCTGGCTCACGATATACTCGTTTTCGGCCAACTTCGTGCGCGCCACGCCGTCAAAGAAGGTCACCGGCAGCTTTGCGATCGCCGCGGAATCAGCCACACGGCCCACGCCGTAGGAAGAGGTGTTTTTGTCGGGCTCGCTTCCCTCCGCGCCCGGGGTTGCGTAATAAAATCCGAGATTGAAATTGCCGGTATAAACGCCCAGCGACCGGTCGCCCGATCTGTCCATATTCTCCGCCATCGTGTTGATATAGTTCTGCGTGACAAAGCCGATGGTGTGGAATCCGTAACGCAGGGTGTCCCGCAGTTCGTTGAGAAGGATCATTTCGGTCAGATCGTTGTTCTCCTTGCCCGTGTTCGGCACGGTCGGTTTGTCCTCAGGCAGGAAAGCCTTATAGCGGTCATACTCAAATTTGGTATCCACCACGCCCACCACTTTGAGCTGCTTGCTCTCGGAGGTAAAGGCAGAGTTGTCCGGGCAAAGATGCTTGCCGATGATCGAGTTTTCGCCGCTTTCCTCCATGGTAAGGGTTCCGGCCGCCACCGATTCGTTCTTTGCGTCGTTTTTAAACCCGGTCAGGTTCAGCTGACGGTAAATAAATTCCGAAATGACAATCTCATCATCGGCCGCCGGCATCCGTCCGACCAGTCTTAGTCCTGCGTTCTCAAAATCCCCCGCCGTGAGCGAGGCATAGCCGTAAAGACAACCCTCATAAGCGTCCCCGCTGAGCGAGGCGGCCTTTTTCAGATTGTCCTCGAGGGGAAACTGACGGCTGTTTGAGGAGGTGGTTCCGTTAAAGACGGGCACAAAGGCAAGCCCCGTTTTCTCGGACAGGGTCTTGATATCCGCGTCGTTCATCGCGGCGGGGCTGTAATAACTGCTGCTTTCTTCGCCCCAGTGATAGGTGTGTCGCACGCCCAGCACCACCGAGGCGTTGGCAATGCCCGAATCCGCCATAGAGCGGGTGGCCGCCGCGATCTTGTCATAGGCGCCCATGGTGTCGGCCAGGCCGAACATGGAAAAGGCCACCAGCGACAAAAGAATGGTCAGAACCAGACGGAAGCGCTTGTGCTTGAGGCCGGAGGCGCCCATTTTGAGCGCGTTCTTCATCGGCAGACGGGAGCGGATGAACTTGGTCTGCTTGGCGTCGTACTTCTGCAGCTTGTAATCGGTCTGGTCGTTGGTCGATTCAAAGACCGAGGTCCCGCCACCCTCCGTGATCCCGGCGGCCGAACGGAGTTCTTCGTTCACGCGGGTGTCTCCGGAGAGGATGAGATCCTGTTTGTTGTTTTTGAGATAGGCGTTGATCATTTCCACATCCGCGGCGGTCAGCTGATAGCCGCCCTTGATCTTCAGAATGTGGGAACTGACGCGGTCAATGCCCTCGCTCACACGGGAGGAGGCCACCTCGTGCTTAGTCACATCCGAGATGATACGGCCGTCGGAAAGCTCAATGATCCGGTCGGCATAGCGCTCGGCAAAATCGCGGTCGTGGGAAACAACAAGCACCAATTTCTCCCTGGAAAGCGCCTTCAGGGTGTCAAAGATCTGCTTGCCGGTGTTGGAATCCAGCGCGCCGGTCGGCTCGTCGGCCATGATGATCTGCGGCTCCTTGACCAGTGCGCGGGCAATGGCCACGCGCTGTTTCTGGCCGCCGGACAGCTCGTTGGGCTTCCGGTGGGCAAAGGAAAGCAGATCCACCTGAGAGAGGATCTCGTTGATCTTGTCCGGGGTCGCTTTTTTGCCCTGCAGTTCCAGCGCCAGCGCGATATTCGCGCCGACCGAAAACTCATCCAGCACGTTGTATTCCTGGAAGATGAAGCCGATGAAGGTGTTCCGGTAGGCGTCAAAATCCGATCCGCCGAAATCCTTGGACGACTTGCCCTTGATGATAAACTCGCCCGAATCGTAGCTGTCCAGCCCGCCGATGACATTGAGCAGGGTGGATTTGCCGCTGCCCGATTTACCCAGGATAAACACCATGCCCGATTCCGGGAAAGAAACGCTCACATTGTCCAGTGCCTTGACCGATTCGCCGGTCTTGGAGCGGTAGGTCTTGGTGATGTTCCGTATCTCCAGCATTCTTATTAAATACCTCCTGTCTTTTATTTGAAGTCGTGTAGCAATGATAAATCACTTATATCATATCATAAGTCAAAATGGTTGTCAATTATTATTAAAAAATTTCCCTGACGCGCCCGGCGCCTCAACTCAGCGACATCTCCAGTTGTCCGCGCCCGTCTGCGGCCGTCAGATGCGCCATGGCGCCGTTGATGAGCGTCATGCGCGGCGGCACATGGCCGACATCGGCCCCGAACACCATCGGCGCGTCGCCCAGCGCCATTCTTGCCGCTTCCGGATAGGAGATCTCCGCATAACTGCCGGGAAAACACACCCGGCCGAAAAGAAACGCCTTCGCGCCGTAAAAATAGCCCATCTCCCGCATTTTGAAGAGCGCGCGGTAGACCGCCTCGGCCCGCATATCAAAAATATCGAAATACCAGATGACGCCCTCTCCCGCATAGCGTGAAAGAAATTCCTCCGTGCCGTCAAAACGCGTGCCGAAAAGATCGCAAAGGCAGTCCAGACATCCGCCCAGCAGCCGGCCGCGCGCGTCCACCGGACCGCAGGGGGTCTCCCACACCACCGGCTCGGTAAGGGCATAGCGATCCCCTGCACGCAGGGCGCGGTCGCCCTCATAAAGCGCATAGCTCTTCTGCGGCAGGACCGCCCCGCCCAAAAGCGCCAGATCGAAAGCAACGCTCGGGTCGTCTATGGCATATCCCCCGGCATTCAGCCCGTAAATGGTGGCGATATCGGTCTTGGTCGTGAAATAATAAAGCAAACCCGTGGGGTCGGAATAGCCCTTGATCCATTTGGGGTTCGCCCGGAAAGCCTCCGGATCCGCGAAGGGCAACATCCCGATGAGAAAGTCTCCGCCC
>CAJJIY010000039.1 GCA_905187695.1 uncultured Eubacteriales bacterium
GGGCATCTCGCGGTAATCCACATCCCGGATCTTCGGGTGCCCGGAGAGGAAATCCTCAATCTGAACGGGATAAAGATTTTCGCCGCCCGTGATGATGACATCCTTTTTTCGGTCTACCAGGAAGATAAAGCCGTCCGCGTCGGTCATGGCCATGTCGCCGGTATAAAGCCAGCCGTCCCGGAGCGTTTCGGCCGTGGCAACAGGGTCGCCGAAGTAGCACTTCATCACGCCGGGGCCGGAGAGACACAGCTCGCCCACCTCACCGGGGGCAACGGTCTTTCCCATAGGGTCCACGATCCGCGCCTGCCAACCGAAACCGGGCTTGCCGATGGCGCCCACTTTATCGGTGTTTTCCACGCCCAGATGCACCGCGCCCGGCCCGATGGATTCCGAAAGACCGTAGTTGGTGTCGTACTGCTGATGCGGGAAGTAGGTCAGCCAGCGCTGTATCAGGCTCTTGGGAACGGGTTGCGCGCCGATGTGCATGAGCCGCCAGCGCGAAAGGTCATAATCGGAGAGCTTCAGCGTTCCCGCGTCCAGCGCCGAGAGAATGTCCTGCGCCCACGGCACCAACAGCCACACGATGGTGGCGTGCTCGGCGCTGGCCGCCCGCAGAATGGTTTCGGGCGAGGTGCCTTTCAGAATCACGGCGCGCGAACCCGAAATGAGACTGCCGAACCAATGCATTTTCGCCCCGGTGTGATAGAGCGGGGGAATACAGAGAAACACATCGTCCCGCGTCTGCCCGTGGTGCATCTGCTCCACCCGAGCCGCGTGCAGGAGCGCCCTGTGCGCGTGCAGAATGGCCTTGGGGAAGCCGGTGGTGCCGGAGGAGAAATAAATGGCCGCGTCATCCTCTTCGCTAAGCGAAGGCCCCCGGAACACGCTGGGACATTCCATGGTCAGGTCCGCATAGTCCTCGGCAAAATAAGGACAGTCGTTCCCGACATAGATGAGCAACCGGCCGCGGCTGATCTTTTCTTCAATCTCCTCCACGCGCCCCACAAATTCCGGGCCGAAGATCAGCGCGTCGGCTCTGGAGAGCGAAAGACAATAATCAATTTCTTCGCCGGTATAGCGGAAGTTGAGCGGAACGGCCACCGCGCCGGTCTTGAGAATGCCGAAATAGATCGGCAGCCACTCCAGACAGTTCATAAGAAGAATGGCCACGCGGTCGCCCTTGCCGATGCCGCGCGCCGAAAGGCAGGCGGCCAACCGGTTGGCCTTTTCGTTAAAGACCCGCCAGCTGATCTCCCGCCGGTAGTGCGGCGCGGAAAGGTTGGGCTCCACCAGGTCAAATTCCCGCCAGGAAAGCCGCCGGGTCTCTTTTTGCTCCGGATTGATCTCTACCAGCGCCACCTCGTCCGGGAAGGCCGCCGCATTTCGCTCCAGCAAATCCGTAATGATCATGATTCTCTCCTAAAAAACAAAGCCCTCCGAAGCCCAACCAAAGGCCTCAGAGGACGACAGTGCCGTGTTACCACCTCAGTTTTCCGCCTGCGGGCGGACTCATGGAACAAAAAAGGTTCCGCGCGTAACGGGCGCCGCCGTCACAGCCTACCGGGCAGAGCGGGGAAGAGCCTCCCTTTCGGGGCGGCCGGCCTTTCTGCCTTTGGGTGTGCAACCCGCGCCGGGTTTGTGCGCCCGGCGGCTCCCGGAAGGTATTGGCGGGGTTTGCCCGTCCGCCTTGCACCAAACGGCGGCTCTCTTCGCGCGGCAAAACACCCGTTACTTTTTTCCGGTCAGGGTTTTTATTTATATTGAAAACAGTATAGCACAGCCCCGCCGCTTTGTCAAGAAATTTTTGCTTTTCAAAGAAAAAAGCCGGGCAGAGACTGCCCGGCTTTCCGGATTCAGCGGTATTGGTTATAAAGCGTCAGGATCTGCGTGGCGGAGAGCACCTCGCTGTAGATGTTGGCCACGGCAATTTTGCCGGACATCATGCTGTCGCCGTCGCCGGGGCCGTCTCCGGGGTAGAGCTGATCCACGCCCGGCCAGCTCGGTTCGGTTCCGGTGGCGCGGTTGGAGTCACCGCCCACGCACATATACCACGCATAGGGGTGCGGCGGACGCAACTGTCCCTTGGCGTCTGCACTGGCCGCCTCCTGGCCGTTCATATAAATCACCAGCTTTTTGCCGTTGAAGGTGGCCACCAGATGGACCCATTCGTTGGCTTTCAGGGTGACTTTCGGTGTGATATAGCTCTTGTTGTTGCGCAGCTTCAGGTAGAAGTAAAGGCCGTCGGCCTTCAGCTCCCAGCCGAATCCGCCCATCTCCTGATTGGAAACCAGATCGACATAGCCGCTTTCGGGAAGGCTGGCAACATTCACTAGGATCTCAAAGGAGAAAGATTCCAGCATGGATTCATAGTAGTCCGAAATGCCGAAGAACTGATAGTTGGAGCTGCCGTTGAAGGAGGCCACATTCAGCCCGAGCTGGCTGTTATAAAGAACGCTGGGGCGGCCGACCTTGCGGAGCACCTCGCCGGAATTTTTGTCCTTGGCCGAGTCATCCGTTTCGTCAAAGACGATGTTCATAATGTCGGGAGAGGGCAGACCCACGCCCTGTACGCCGGTGTGGATCTTGACGGCGAGCGGTTCGCCCTCCACGCCGAAGGAGTTGACAGGATAAACACGGACTACATAATCGGTGTTGGGAGAAAGCGCGGAGAAGGGCGCGATGATATAGTCGGGCGCCGGGCGCTTATAGGTGTCCGAGAGGCGGTAGATCGTTTTTTCCAGAATACCGTTTTTGTAAAGACGGCAGCGGTAATTCTGCACATTATCCTTGGAATAGGCCTGCGGGAACTTCACCCGGAACCCGTTTGAGGTCAGGTTGGTCACCGTCAGCTTGGCGTCCTTGCCCCAATAGGGTTTCTCGCTTTGGGTAGCACGGGAGGCCGTATAGGTAAAGGCGGATTTATCGCCGATGGAATCAATATAGACGGGGTCGGTGGCAAAGCAGTCCGAGAGAATGTCATAGGCCATCACGCGCATGACGTTGTTGGCGTCCAGCTCCACGATATAGTACCAGGCGCCGCTTTTATAGGCCGATTCCACCACCGGGTCGGTCGTACCGTCATAAACATCATAGCCGCCGATGTCGTTGATCGGGAAAACCGAGCCGATATTGGCGCCGGCAATGTCCATGGTGGTGTAGCGGAGCGTGCCGGTATTCAGTACGGTAAAGTCTTTTTGCATGATCGAGCGCGGGTCGGTGATCACATAGTGCGAGTGACCGCCGAAATCCACGATCTGCGGATATTTCTTCATCACGGCGTTCAGACGGGGGGAGCCGCCGTAGCCGGCACTGCCGTAGGCCGTGTTGCCGATGGGCTGATGCTGATAGACGAAGATCGGCTTTTTGCCGGTGGGGTCCTCCGCCGCGGCTTTGGCCAGCTCGGTGGCCAGCCAGTCGGCCTTGATCTGCGAAAAGGCACGGCCGCCGTTTTCATCCGGGCTGATGCCGATGAAATGATAGCCGCCCACCACCTGATGGGTGTCCACCGCGGTGCCGCCGGTCACGGCCAGGAAGTTTGCCTTGACCTGCTCCTCATTATAGTTGTTATAATACCATTCATGGTTGCCCAACACCGAGAGCACCGTCGTTTCCGCGCGCTTGTTCTGGCTGACAATGTTGTAAAAATTCTTCAGCTGGTCGGGCGCGCCGTCATCCGTGACATCGCCCACCGTCATGAAAGCGTCCAGCCGGTTGTATTTGCTGCTGGTGTTGGTATAGGTATTGGCCGTGGCCAACAGCGCGCGTAGGCGCGCCTGCGCCACATCGCCCTGGCTCTCCTTATAGCAAAGGTGTACATCGCTCACCACCGCCATCCGGAAAACAGGGGTATAGTCGCCCTCAAATTCAACAGCCGCTCCGGTGCCGGGGGCGCGTCCGCCCTGCCAGTAGGAAAAGGTCTGTTTCCAGTTTCCGTCATCGGCGTCATTGCCGGTGTTGTCTTCGGTTTTGTCTCCGGTGTTGTCGCCGGCCGGCGGATTGTCTTCTCCGGGTTGTTCTGCGGGTTTGCAGGAAGCCAACAGGCCGCACAGCATCAAAGCCACCAGTAAAAACGAAAGAAATCGGACAAATTTCATATTGGCGCCTCCGTGTATAAAATGGTTAATTCTATTATAGTAAATAATTTTCGGTTTTCAAGAATCCGACAGATAAATTCACACCGGATTCACATTATTTGTATAATGTAAACAAAAAGGCGGTTCTGCTTTCGGGCAGAACCGCCTTTGCTTTTTAATGCATCTTGTATTTCAGCCGGAGGTTGTCGGCAATCATGGCGATAAATTCGCTGTTGGTCGGTTTCCCGCGCCCCTGCTGGATGGTATAGCCGAAATAGGAGTTGAGCGTGTCCACATCGCCTCTGTCCCAGGCCACTTCAATGGCGTGGCGGATGGCGCGTTCCACACGGGAGGTTGTGGTCTGATATTTTTTGGCCACCGAAGGGTAGAGCACCTTGGTCACGGAATTGATAATGTCGCTGTCCTCCACCGTCAGCAGAATGGCGGTGCGCAGATACTGATAGCCCTTGATGTGGGCGGGCACGCCGATCTGATGAATGATTTTGGTCACCTGCGTTTCCATGTCGCCGCCGGGGATTCCGTCGGTCACACCCTCGATGCGGTGCGCGCCGTTGCTTTTCATCAGGCGGCGCAGATGCTCGCAAAGACTGCCGATGTCAAAGGGTTTCATGAGACAAAGATCCGCCCCCGCCGAAACCGCCTCGGCAATCATGGTCTGATTGGTAACCGGAAAGACCATGAGGAAAAAAGGAGAGCGGTCGCCCATTTCCTTTTTGGCGTTGCGCACCACGCCGATCCCGTCCAGTCTTGTCAGCATCATGTCGATGAGCGCCGCGTCAAACTGTCCCCGCGTCAGCTTTATCAGCGCTTCCTCACCGTTGGATGCCTCGTCCACAAAGTGCCAGCCGGCTCTTGAGAGCCCTTCACGCAGCCGCGCGCGTTCCGTGGGGTTTTCGTCCGCGATGAGAATCTTTGAATTTGAGTCCATAAAAAATATCCTCCAGTGTAAATTTTTTAACAAAAATAGTTTACCATATTTTTACAAAATTTACAAGAGGAACAAGGATGAAATATCTGACAAAATTTCCGTTTTTTCTTTGTAAATAATTACCAAAATTCACAAAAAAAGGGTTCCATCGACCGGATTCTACGCTTTAATTTGTGTGATGTTGGCAGGGATGCTCGAAAAAGCCGACCAGCGAAAGGGCAGGGCGCCCGTCCTGCCCGGGCCTGAAACCGATGCGGGCAAGGAGCGCGGGATCGGCGCCATCTCCCTCGAAATATGCTTTTTCGGCGCCGCACAGGTCCATAAAATTCAGCGCCGTGCGCCCCAGTAAAAAGAGCACGTCCCCGGCCGTTTCGGGCGAAACGGCGGCAAAAGAGACCAGATGGCCGCCCTTTTCGTCCAGATAAAACTGGCAGATTCCCGCAAAGTCGGCGCCGTCGTCCGCACGGTAGGAAAGACAGCGGGGCAGATAGGGCAGCGCGCACCGGCGGCAGAGCGCGGATTGTTCGTTTTTGTCCTCAACGGCAGTCACTTTCAGCATTTTCTTCTCCTTTTAAGTAGGCCACTTCCGCCGCGCTCAGCGTGCGGAAACGGCCGGGGGTCAGCGTGCCCACCGTAAGACGGCCGATGCCAACCCGCACCAGCCGCGTTACCGGCAGACCGACCGCTTTGCACATCCGGCGAATCTGCCGGTTCCGTCCCTCGTGAAGGGTCAGTTCCAGTTCGTTGGGGGCAAGCAGCCGCACGGCGGCCGGGCGGGTGCGGTAGCCGTCCAGCAAGAAGGGACGGCCCAGTGCCGAGAGCCTTTCCGGCGTCACTGGTTCGCCCACCATCACGCGGTAGGTCTTTGCGATTTCATGGCTGGGGTGGGTCAGGCGCTCACACAGCGCGCCGTCATCGGTCAGTAGGAGCAGTCCTTCCGAATCCAGATCCAGCCGCCCGACCGGATAAACCCGTGTGCCGAGCGTGCGGCAGACATCGCCCACACAGCGGCGGCCTTTTTCGTCGGAAAGCGTCGTGACCATGCCGCGCGGTTTATAAAACAGCAGATAGCGGTTTTCGCCCGTTCTCGGCAGGACGGGTTGTCCGCGAAAGCAGACCCGGTCGTTTTCCGGGTCGATCTTGTCGCCGAGCGCGGCGGGCAGACCGTTTACGTTCACTTCTCCCCGCAAAATGGCGGCCTCGGCCGCCCGGCGGGAGAGCACGCCGCAGTCGGTAAAATATTTTTGCAGTCTTTCTTTTTCCATTTTTGATACTCCGAAAGGGAATTGACGGGCAAAGCGCCCCCGGGGGAAGCATCAGCGCCCGAACAGCCGTTGCCAGAAATGTTTTTTCGGGCGCGCCGGCACGCTTTCCGCCGGCAAGAGCGGCACGCGGGAGAGTTCTTCCTCTCCCATCCGGTAAACGACCCAGCCGACCGGTTTTCCGGCTTCCACCCCCGCAAAGAGAAAGCGCGGGGCTTCTACCGTGAGCGAAACGGGGGGATGGTTCCGGGCGAGCGTCCGGGGCGCAGGCGCCTCGGCGCGGACGGTCACGCTTTCACTCTGACCCCCGACCACCGGGAGCGAAAAAGAAAGCGCGCCGGGATCAAAGGCCTCATATTCCGAAAAGGCCCAGTCGTAAAGCGCGGCGTGGTCGCGCCAGTCGTTGCCGTCCGAAAGGGTCACGGCCACCAGCAGGAGACCGTTTTTTCTGGCGGCGCTGACCAGACAGCGCCCGGCCGTTTTGGTAAAGCCTGTTTTCACGCCGACAGCGCCTTCATAACTTGAAAGCAGGCGGTTGTGATTGAGAAACAGCCGGGTGGCGTCGGTGCCCTGTTGCGGGGCGCTGTAGCGCCGGGTGGCCACGATCTCGGCAAAGGTGGGATGGCCGAGAGCGGCCGCGGCCAGACGGCAAAGGTCGTGCGCGGTTGTGTAGTGGTCGGGGTCGGGCAGTCCGTGCGGGTTTTTGAAATGCGTGTCGGCCAGCCCCAGTTCGGCCGCCTTTTCATTCATCAGGCCGGCAAAGGCCTCAATGCTTCCCGCGCAATGGATAGCCAGCGTCGCGGCCGCATCGTTGGCAGAGGAGAGGAGCAGCGCGTAAAGCAGCGTGCGCACGGTCATTTTTTCTCCCGCAAAAAGGTAGACGGATGAGCCCTCCACGCCCACCGCCTCCGGCGGAACCGTAACGGTTTCCTCCAGGTCACAGCGCGAGAGGATTACCAGCGCTGTCATGATTTTGGTGGTGCTGGCCATCGGACGGCGGGCGTCGGCATCGTGCTCCGAAAGAAAAAGGCCGTCCGCCGGATCGAAAAGCGCCATGGAGGCGGCCGATGTGGCAGGCGGACTTTGCCGCGGCGCAGACAGCGTGCGGGGCAGTTCCTTTGTTTGCTCCCCGCAAAGCGTGGGGGAGAGCACCGCGGAAAAGCCCGGAGATCCGCTGGCCGCCCGGCGGCTTTGCCGCACCGACAGGGCGGGGAAGGTCAGCAGGGGGAGCAGAAAAAGCGTGCACAGGCGCAGACAAAAACGCATGGCAATTCCTTCCTTTATATAATGAAGTAAAAAAGACGCACGGGCCAAAAGATCCAACGCCGCGCGGCGGGTCGCGTTTTTGGCCGGATCCTGACCGGTGCCCGCCCAGCGGGATTCCGTGCGGAGCCCGCCGCACGGAACCTTCTGGTGCGTCTTTCTCCCTCATTATATGGAAGGGTTGGCCGCGCTTATGCCTTTTTGCTGTTTTCGGCTGCTTTTTCGGCACATTCGGCGGCTTTTTTTGCCTCATCGGCCGCACATTCGGCGGCGGCCACCGCCACATCGGCTTCGTTTTGCATTTTCTCTACCGTGCGGCTGGCTTCCCGGCTCACTTTTTCCACCGGGTCATCCTCTTCGTCCTTTTTCTTTTTGCGGCCGAAGAGCGATTTGATCTTGCCGAAAAGATCGGGCGCGGATTCCACCATCCGGGTGATCTTTTCCAGCGTGTCGCTTTCTCCGTTTCCGCCCAGCGGCAGGATCGAGGCCTCGCCCGCCGCGTTGACGGCAATGAAGCAGACCGGCTGAACCGTCAGACCGGTTCCGCCGCCGCCCGCAAAATTGGGACGCGCGGTGTAGTCGGCACCGCCCGCGGCATAGCCGACCGAGACCTTGGAGATCGGGATGATGGTGGTGCCGGCGGGGGTGGAGATCGGCGTGCCGACCACCGTGTTGGCGTCCACCATGGCGCGGATGTTTTCCAGCGAGGCGCGAATCATCTCTTCCAGTTTGTTTTCGTTAGCCATTGGCTTCCTTCCTTTCTTGCGGCAGCGCCGCAGGGGATTTTCCGGTTTTCTTGCCGGATCCCAGTTTGACTTTGACATAGGCGATGGCCACCGAGAAGAGGATGGCCAGAGCGCCGAAGACGCTAAGCGAGAGGACGATTTTCAGATCGGCCTTGGTTTTCTCCCCGGTAAAGTCCGGAAAGACCGCCACATCGCCGGGCGGCGCTTTGAGGTTAAAGGCACGATCCAGGAGCGCGAGCAGTCCGGAAAGAGCCGCGGATACCGCGCCGTAGAGCACGGCGGTAGAGGCCGCGTCTCCCGTGGCCACCGAAATGTGCGCCCGCACGGCGCGCAGATGCAGATAACGCCGTGTGCGCCGCAAAAGCGCCGCCAGCAGTGCCCGCACGAGCCGGATCTTTTCAGGCAGGGATTTTTTTGGTTTTCGGGAGTCCTCTTTGCGCTTTTTCTTGGATTTTCTTCGCTTTTTTTCCTTTTTTTCTTCTTTTTCTTTCGGGAGTTTCGGCTTTTTTCGCCGCGGATAAAGGACAATCGGGAAGCAGAGCACCCAGGTCGTCACCCGCACTTCCTCCCGGCAGGTAAAGACCAACCGGACGCGGAAAAGCAAAAGGAGCAGAAGAAAAGCGAGCGCCGACAGGATCACAATCAGCGCGGTGGGCATATTTTCTCCTCCTTTCAAGGGTGTTTTCCGGGCGCGGATTTTTTGGGGGACGCGCCGGGCGTTCCGGTCTTAACCGGGCGCTCCGGACGGTTCAGGATTCTTTGGCGGGTTCTGCTTTGGCGGCCTCCCGGCCGGTCTCGTCCGGGTTGGCGGTCTCGTCGGCCGCGCCCGCGTCTGCCAGCGCAATGGCCAACTGTTCGCCGTCTTTGCTCTCGGGCAGGCGGATCTCGGTCTTGGGGAGCTCGGAAAGCGAGGAAAGGCCGAAGACCCGCAGGAATTTGTCGGTCGTGCCGTAGAGCATCGGCCGGCCGGGGGCGTCCAGCCGTCCCTTCGGGCCGATGAGTTCCTTATCAATGAGCGAGCTGACGGCATAGTTGCTGTCCACGCCGCGCACCGCGTCGATAAAGGCGCGCGTCACCGGCTGATTGTAGGCGACAATGGCCAGCACTTCCATAGAGGAAGAGGAGAGGTTTCCGCCCCGGCGGATGCCCAGCGCCGCGCGGATGTAGGCGCCGTACTGGTCCTTGGTGCAGAACTGGCAGGCGTCCGGGAGGCGCAGCAACAGAAAGCCGCGGTCCTCGTTTTCATAGTGTTTGGCAATCCGGGCCACCAGTTGTTTGATCTCCCGGAGCCCCAGGCCGATGACATCGCACAGCTTTTGATAGGGAACGGGATAGCCCGCCGCAAAGACGATGGCCTCGATGCAGGCTTCCACATTTTTGATCGGCGCCAGTTCGTCCGCGCCGGGTTTCAGTTCGGTCAGTTTTTTTTCTTCCGGGTTTTCGGGTTCTTTCCCGGTGTCTTTTTCTTTTTCGGCGGCCATTTGTTATTCCTTCCTGTCGTTTTCTTCTTCCAGAAGCGCCGCTTCTTCCAGTCGCGCTTCTTCTGCCTCGCTGTCGGCTTCTTCCGCTGCCAGCGCTTCTTCTTTTTGGCGGGCGTCCTTGCCGGCGGCCGTTTCGGCCGGGGCGGCAAAGTCGGCCTCCGGATCCATCTCCTTGTCGGCCGGCGCGTCCGGATTCAGAAAGAAGCGGGTGCTTTCGTCTCCCACCGAGTTTTCGTCCAGTTCGGGTTCTTCCATCAGGATCTTCTGCACCTTGATCAGCTCCAGCACGCCCATGAAGGCGGCGATGAGGTCGGGCAGGGTGGGCTCGTCCCGCAGGATTTCGCGCAGGGTGGCCGTTCCTTTCGCGCCGAGCAGATCCAGGATCAGCACAATCTTGCCCTCAACCGGGATGATCGGCTTACTGATCATCGGCGTAAAGTTGGTCTTGGCCTTTTCCATCGAATCCTGATAGGCATTGACGCGCCGCACACCGGCCAGCAGATCGGTCAGGGTCTGGTCGCAGACATAGGTGCGGTCGGGCGCGATCTCGTCGGTGTCCTTGACCATCCGGTTGCCGTATTTGGCAAACAGGGCGGCCAGGAGCGGCATGGCCTCTTTGGATTGCTGGTGGCGCACCAGGATATCCGAAAGATCAAAGCGCGGCGGCTTTTCTCCCTCCTCCTCGTGCGGGATGAGCATGGCGCTCTTCCAGACCATCAGCTGGCTGGCCATGTTGAGAAATTCGGTGGCAATCTCCATGTCCATGGCCTTGGCTTCGGCCAGGAACTCCAGGTACTGGTCGCAGATGAGAGCAATGGGAATGTCCAGAATATTCAGTTTGTTTTTTTCGATCAGCGCAATGAGCAGGTCCAGCGGCCCTTCAAAGTCGCTTAATTTATAGGTCATGTTTTCCATGGGGAAAACTCCTTTACGAAATGAGGAATCCCGACATCCCGAAGAGCCGGAAAAGGAGCAGCAGCAGTTTGTCCGTGACAAACGAAATGAGCCACGAAAGAGGACCCAGCAGGAGTAAGAGCGTCACCACCAGCACGATCTGCCGTTCATAGCGCGCAATCCTGAAAGTGAGCCGGGGCGGCAGGAGCGGCAGGAGAATGCGCGAGCCGTCCAGCGGCGGCACGGGCAGGAGGTTGAAGATTGCCAGCGTCAGGTTCATATAAACGCCGTAGTAAAAAAGAAGCGTGAGAAAGTAAACGGCATTGACCGCCGTTTCGTTTGTCAGGTTCAGCTGCCAGAGGAATCCATAGCAAAGAAAGCGCATGAAACACAGCGAAACGACCGAAAGAAGCAGATTGGCAAGCGGTCCGGCCAGCGCCGTCACGGCAATGCCGAGACGCGGCTTTCTGAAATTCCGCGAGTCCACCGGCACGGGGTTGGCCCAGCCGAACCCGCAAAAGAGCATACACAGCGTGCCCATCGGATTCAGGTGTTTCAGGGGGTTCAGGGTCATGCGGCCGAAGTTGCGCGCGGTGGGGTCGCCCATGAGATAGGCCGCCGCAGCGTGCGCGGCCTCGTGCGCGGAGAGCGAGAAAAGCAACACCGGCAGTGTCAGGAGCAGGCTGACGACATAAGAGCCGAGACTGCCGCCGGAGAGTAGATATCGGAACATAAGCGCTCCTTTCTTTTTTGAAATTTTGGAGGGGGCGCGGGGAAAAGCGGCCGTTTGTCTGCCGCAGGGTCAGAGCACGCCCAGCACGGCCCGGAGCACTTCGGTCTTTCCCTCGCCGCTCAGTGCGGAGAAGGGGAAAATGTCGGTTCCCGGCGGCAAGAGCGGATGGGCGCGCAGGGAGGCAAGCGCCCTTTCCCGGTCGGTTTTGTTCAGCTTGTCGGTCTTGGTGGCGACCACGGCAAAGGGCAGGCCGGTCTCCCGGAGATAGGAGATCATGGTCTCGTCATCCCGGGTGGGGCCCACTTTCAGGTCGATGAGCTGTAATACCAGCGCGATGCGGTCCCGGTTGGGATTTTTGGTGAAATAGCCGTCGGTCACGGCCGCCCATTTTTCCTTTTCAACGGCCGGCCGCCGGGCAAATCCATAGCCCGGCAGGTCCACTAAAAAGAGTTTGCCGTCCGCCTCGTAAAAATTCACCGTCACGGTCTTTCCGGGGCTGGCGCTGACGCGCGCCAGCGAGCGCCGGGAGAGCAGGGCGTTGATGAGCGAACTCTTTCCCACATTGGAGCGGCCGGAAAAGGCCACCTGCGGCAATGGATCCCGCGGAAATTGGCGCAACTCGCCCGCGCTGATGCGCAGTCTGACATTCTGCCAGTTGATCTCACAGGCCACAGCGGTCGCTCCTCCTTTCGGGGGCATTTCCGGGGAGCGGGAAGAGCGGCGCTTTTCCGCTGTCGTCTGCGGCCGCCGTGCGCGGCAGTCCGC
>CAJJIY010000040.1 GCA_905187695.1 uncultured Eubacteriales bacterium
TGGCACAGCCCCTTTTTATCCGGGTATCTTAAGGGCAAGCAAAAAAAGGCGGACGCTTTCGCATCCGCCGATTTTTTTACTTATACTTACGCTTGCGCGCGGCCTCGGACTTCTTTTTCCGTCTCACGCTGGGCTTTTCGTAATACTCTCTCTTGCGAAGTTCCGCAAGGGTACCGGAGCGGGCGTACTGACGCTTGAAGCGACGCAATGCGCTGTCAAGGGATTCTCCCTCTTTGACTTTGACTTCTGCCATGTTTATCCCTCCCCTCGCTATCGCAAAAACTACTCTTTTATTATACACAAAAATTTTCCGTGTGTCAAGAGCAAACCCGAATTTTTTTGGAAAAATCACCGCACGACCAGATTGACGATCCGGCCGGGCACCACAATTTCCTTGAGAACCGTTTTCCCGGCAAGCGCCGCCGCCATCCGTTCATCGGCCTTGGCCGCCTCCAGCAGTTCTTCTCGCGTGGCGTTCTTGGCAACTTTGATTACACCGCGCAGCTTGCCGTTGAGCTGCAGAGCGATCTCCACGGTATCCGAAACGGTCTTGCTCTCGTCATAAACCGGCCACGGAGAAAGCGAACAAAATCCCTTGCCGCCGATCTTTTCGTAGATCTCCTCGCACAGATGCGGGGCAAACGGGCAAAGCAGGCGCACAAGCACCGAGAGCTCATCCAGGGTCAGCGTGCCGGCCGCTTCAATATCGTTGAGGAGCGACATCATGGCGGCAATGGCGGTGTTGAACTTCATTTCCTCGATATCCGAGGAGACCTTTTTCACCGTGCGGTGGAAAGCGGCCTCCAGCGACGGGGTGACGCCGTGCCCCTTTGCCTTTTCGGGCAGAGCCGCCACGCGCTCCAAAAAGCGCTTGCACCCGCGCATACTGCTCTCCGACCACGGCGCGGCGCTGCCGTAATCGCCCATGAAAAGGATATACACCCGCAGGGTATCCGCGCCGAATTCGTCCACCACATCGTTGGGATCGACCACATTTCCGCGCGATTTGGACATTTTCTGTCCGTCCGGACCGAGAATCAGCCCCTGCGCCGTGCGCTTGGCATAGGGTTCATCGGTGGGAACAACGCCGATATCATAAAGGAATTTGTGCCAGAAACGGCTGTAAATGAGGTGACGGGTGACATGCTCCATGCCGCCGTTATACCAATCGACCGGCAACCAGTAGGCCAGTTTGGCGGGATCGGCCAGCACCTTGTCGTTTTTGGGATCGGTATAGCGCAGGAAATACCACGAAGAACCCGCCCACTGCGGCATGGTATCGGTCTCGCGCCGCGCCGCGCCGCCGCACCTGGGGCACGAACAACGGACAAAACTCTCCACTTTGGCCAACGGCGATTCCCCGCCCTCTCCGGGCGCAAAATTCTCCATTTTCGGCAACCGGAGCGGCAGTTCCTTTTCCGGCACGGGTACCATGCCGCAATGCGGGCAGTGCACGATTGGGATCGGCTCGCCCCAATAGCGCTGGCGGTTGAAGGCCCAATCCTTCATTTTATACTGCACGCCGGCCTCGCCCACGCCCCGTTTTTGCAGTTCCTCAATCATCCGGGCGATGGAATCTTTTTTGTTGGTATAACCGTTGAGGAAATCCGAATTGACCATTTCCCCGTCTCCGGCATAAGGCTCTTTTTCGATATCGCCGCCCTTGATGACCTCTACGATCGGAAGCGAGAATTTGCGGGCAAAGGCATAGTCGCGCTCGTCATGCGCGGGTACGGCCATGATCGCGCCGGTGCCGTAGCCCATCATCACATAATCCGAAATGAAGATGGGAATTTCTTTTCCGGTGAACGGATGGATGGCGCAAAGACCCCTGACGCGCACGCCGGTCTTGTCCTTGTTCATCTGCGTGCGCTCAAACTCGGTCTTTTTGGCGCAGGCCTCGCGGTAAGCGTCCAGTTCTCCGGCATTTTCAATCTGCGCACGGCAGCTTTCCAACACCGGATGTTCGGGCGCGATGACCATAAAAGTCACGCCGAAAAGCGTATCGGGGCGGGTGGTATAGACCCGGAGCTTTTCCCCGGTGCCCGAAAGAGCGAAATTGACAAATGCGCCGGTACTGCGGCCGATCCAGTTCACCTGCTGCATTTTGATGTTGGCGGGATAATCCACACGGTCAAGACCCTCCAGAAGCCGGTCTGCATAGGCCGTAATCCGGAGATACCACACATCCTTGGATTTCTGTACGATATCGCTGTGGCAGATGTCGCACTTTCCTCCCTGCGAATCCTCGTTGGAAAGCACCACTTTGCAGGAGGGGCAATAGTTGACCAGCGCCGTATCGCGGAAAACCAATCCCTTTTCAAACATCTTAAGGAAAATCCACTGCGTGAATTTATAATAATTCTCATCGGTGGTGTCCACCACGCGCGACCAGTCAAAGGAGAAGCCGACGCGTTTTAACTGCTCGCTGAAGCGGGCGATGTTGCGGTCGGTCACCTCGCGGGGGTGAATCCCGGTCTTGATGGCGTAATTTTCGGTGGGCAGGCCGAATGCGTCAAAGCCGATCGGGAAAAGGACATTATAGCCCTCCATGCGGCGCTTGCGGGAAACAACCTCCAGTCCGGAATAGGCCTTGATATGGCCGACATGCATCCCGGCGCCGGAGGGGTACGGAAACTCAACCAGCCCGTAGAATTTCTTTTTGTCGCTGTGATCCTCGGCGTGGAAAATGCCGGCTTCTTCCCATTTTTTCTGCCACTTTTTTTCGATGGCGGCGCAATCGTACTTCATATCGTCTCCTCCTTTGAAGGGCCAGCCCCGTTTGTTTTGTAAAGCTTGTCAAGGTGATAAAATTCCCGGCTTTCGCGATCAAAAACATGAACCATCACCGGGCCGTAATCGACCACTTCCCAGTTCCCCTTTTCGGTGCGCTCGGCACGGAGCGGATACAGGCCGCGGACGGCCAGCGCCTCCTGCACCGTATCCGACAGCGCCCGCACGTGCGTGCCCGAAGTGCCGGTGGCCAGCACCAGATAATCGGTGATGTCACTGCGCCCCGCCACCGGGATGAGGACCGGATCTTTGGCTTTTTTATCTTCCAGCGCCGCAAGCGCCGCCCGTGCCACGGTTTCGGCATCGGCGTCGGCAAGGGAGGGCTTTGTTTCTTCGGCCGGGAATGCGGCGGGCTCGGCCGCCATCGGCGTTTCTTGGGTTTCGTTATCCATTTTGTTTCCTTTCAGCAGAGCCGGAGCAGGGCCTGCAAGTTCTTCGCGGGCGTAAAGCGTATCCAGACAAACCGGCGCGCCCGCCCCGGTCAGTTCGGCAATGGAGAGATCAAAGGAAGAAAGCAGTACGCGCCGCAGGTGCGACAATCGCTTTTCCGGCGGCAGGGCGGCCACATCCACCGAGAAAAAGGCTTTTCGGAGCGCCACGCAATCGGCAAAAGTCCGCCCCGGCTCGATATAATCGGCCAGATAGAGCAGCGCCTCCGGCAGGGTCATGCCCCGGTGCCCGGTGGTATGATAGCGCACGGCCGAGAGCAGCACGGGGTCGGCAAAATCCGGAAATTCGCGCGGAATGAGCAGTGCCGCCGTGATGCCGTGAAAGATCTTGGGGGAGGCGTCCTCGTCCGGGCGCAGAACCACGCCGGCGGCCGAGAGAATCTCCCGCTGTTCCGTCTCGCTTTTTTCTTTGGTAAGGTCATGCAGGAGAGCGGCCGCCCGCAACAGCGATCCGGCGGCGGGCAGATAGAGCTCCGCGAGCTTTGCCACCGTCTCCTCCACCCCCAGCGTATGGGCAAAACGGCGGGGCGACAAACGGGCGGAAAGCGCAGAGCGGAGCGCGGAAAGCGCCGCCTCGCTGTAACTTGGAAATTCAGACATACAGCCCCTCCTTCCGGATATAATCGGCCACGGCCGGAGGAAGAAGCCCCGCCGTGGATTCGCCGCGGCGGACGCGATCCCGGATCTCACTGGAGGAAATCTCGGGCACATCGGCTTCGATCCGGCGCACGATGCGGCCGAATTTTTCACCGTATTCCCGGTTTTTTTCCACGATGCGCGGAGTCAGCAAGGGATCGTGCTCCCGCCGGATATAGACCGGATAGGAGAGCTTGAAGATCTCCTGTGCCCGGTACCAGGTATCCAGTGTAAGCATCATGTCGGTGCCGACCAGCAAAAAGAGCCGGCGGTCGGGCGCGGTGAGTGCCCGGAGCGTATCCACGGTATAGCTTTTGCCGCCCCGCGCAATCTCCATATCGCTGACAATCACGCCCGGCAACCCGGCAAAAGCCAGCTCGCACATCCGGAGGCGCGCCGCGGCATCCGCGCCGGCGGCCAGTTCTTTGTGCGGCGGTACGGCGGCGGGGATGATATAGAGCAGATCCAGCTTCATGCCGGCAAAAAAAGCCTTTGCGGCCGCGACATGACCCAGATGTACCGGTGAAAAACTGCCGCCGTACACACCGACGCGGACAATCCCGTTTAACATAATTCGATTCTCGTTTTGGTGGCGGAAGGACGGTAGAGCACCAGTTTGGTGCCGATGGTCGAGACCACGCACGCGCCGGTGGCCGCCGCCAGCTCCTCCGCCATGGCGGCGGGGGAATCGGGCGCGGTCTCCAGTACCCGGAGTTTGATGAGTTCGCGCGCTTCCAACGCGTCCGAAACGGTTTTGACCAGCGTTTCGGTCAGGCCGTTTTTGCCGATCTGCATGATGGTGTCCTCGGCCGCGGCCATGGAGCGGAGCTGTGCCCGCTGTTTACTGGTAAGTGTCATGTGATTCCTTTCCGAGCCGCCGGGCGAAGGCTGCGACAAACTGCCGCACCGCCGCGCCGCGGTGACTGATTGCATTTTTTTCTTCCCCGCTCATCTCGGCCAGCGTCTTTCCCAGTCCGGGCACATAGAAAAGCGGGTCGTAACCAAACCCGTTCCGGCCCCTGGGGGATTCCAGAATGATCCCTTCGCACCGGCCGCTGACCGTGAAATTCTCCCCGTTTGGCAGAGCGCAGGCCAGCACGCACTCAAAAAAGGCGCGGCGGTCGGTCTTTCCCGAAAGATTTTGCAAGAGCATTGCGTTGTTTTTTTCATCATTGCCGTGTTCGCCGGCATAGCGTGCCGAATAGATCCCGGGGGCCCCGCCAAGTGCGGGAACCACCAGCCCGGAATCATCTCCAAGCCCGATCTTTCCGGAGGCCGCGGCAGCGGCGCGCGCCTTGAGCAGCGCATTTTCGGCAAAGGTCTGCCCGGTTTCCTCAATGTCGCCCTCAAAACCGATCTCCGAAAGCGTAAGAAGCGTGATCTTTGCGCCGTACCGGGCCCGGAGGAGCGCCTGCAGTTCCGCGGCCTTGCCCGCGTTGCGGGTGGCCAGCACCATTTCAAGTTTTTCCATCGTTATTCCTCAGGAAAAGAGCGCGTCCACGAATTCTTTGGCGTTGAATTCCTGCATATCGTCGATCTTTTCGCCCACGCCGATAAATTTCACCGGGAGATTCAGTTCTTCCTTGATGGAGAGCACGATGCCGCCCTTGGCCGTGCCGTCCAGTTTGTTCAGCACAAGGCCCGTGATCTCGGCCGCGCGGCTGAATTCCTTGGCCTGCAAAATGGCGTTTTGCCCGGTGGTGGCATCCAGTACCAACAGGGTCTCGCGGTCCGCATCCGGGAGCTCGCGGGCAATGACCCGGTTGATCTTGGCCAGTTCGTCCATGAGATTTTTCTTGTTGTGCAACCGTCCGGCCGTGTCGATAATCAGCACATCCGCGCCTTTTTTCTTTGTATACTGAATGGCGTCAAAGACAACGGCGGCGGGGTCGGACCCCTCCTGCTGTTTTACCAGTTCGACCCCGGCGCGGTCGCACCAGACGGCAAGTTGATCAATGGCCGCGGCGCGGAAGGTATCGGCGGCGGCCACCACCACCCGCTTACCGCTCTTTTTAAGACGATTGGAAATTTTGCCGATGGAAGTGGTCTTGCCCGCGCCGTTGACCCCGATGACCAGCACCACCGAGGGGGTGGTGAAAAGGTGAAGTTCTTCCCCTTCCCCGATCATTTCGGTCAGAATCTCCCGCAGGGCCTCCTTGATGTCTTCCGGCGCTTTGAGGCGGCCGTCTTTCACACGCTCGCGCAGTCGCGAGAGGATTTCTTCGGTAGCGTTTACGCCGACATCGGCCGTGATGAGAAGCTCCTCCAGTTCATCCAGCAGATCTTCATCCACGCGATGAAAGGCTTTTAAAAGATTGTCGATGCCGCCGAAAATGGCGTTTTTGGTTTTGGCAAGTCCTGCCTTCAGTTTAGCTAAAAAGCCCATTCCAGTCGTCTCCTTCCCCTTTGCCCGAAACGCTCTTCACATCCAGCGCCAGCACCTTGGAAATGCCGTGCTCCGGCATGGTCACGCCGTAAAGACGGTCGGCCGCCTCCATGGTACCGCGGCGGTGGGTGATGATGATGAACTGTGTTTCGGTGGAATAGCGTTTGATGTATGCGGCGAAACGCGCCACATTGACCTCGTCCAGCGCCGCCTCAATTTCGTCCAGAATGAAGAACGGCGTCGGGTTGACCTGCAGGATGGCAAAGAAGAGCGCAATGGCCACAAAGGACTGTTCGCCGCCCGAAAGCTGCACCAGGTTCTTGATGATTTTACCGGGAGGCGCCACCTTGATCTCGATGCCGCTGGTCAGAACATCCTCCGGGTCGGAGAGGGTTACCTCGGCGCTGCCGCCGCCGAAGAGTTCGGTGAAACTGCGGCCGAAGTTTTCGTTGATCTGCCGGAAGGTCTCGGTAAAGGAGGTCTTCATCTGCCCTTCCAGCTCTTTGATGATCTTGAGCAGGTCATCCCGCGCGGCGGTCATGTCGGCGATCTGCCCGGCCATGTAATCATAGCGTTCCTTGATTTCTTTATATTTGTTGACTGCGTCAAGGTCCACATTGCCGATGGCGCGCAACTTGTTGCGGCAACTGGTCTGAAGTTCCAGCGCGGCCGCGCGTTCTTCGGGCTTTAATGGTTCATAGCCCAGCAACAGCGCGTCGTTGCGGGACATTTCGTGATCCTCGAAGAATTTGGCCGAAAGCTTGTCCTGCTCTTCGCGCAGACGGGAAAGCAGGTTCTCGTTCTTGGCGTGCGCACGCAGGATATTTTCTTTTTCGGCCGTTTTTTCGCGCAGTTTTTCGTTCACGGTGTTCCGGCGGCTTTCAAGCGACAGGTTGCCGGCCGTGACGCGGGCGTGCTTTTCATTGAGCTCGGCCAGACGCGCCTCGCCCACCTTAAAGGTGTTGCGGTTGGCGTTTTGCCGCGCTTCTTCCGCCGTAATCTCCTCGGCAAAACGCGCGGCGCGCGCCTTATCCTCGGCGATTTCGGCACGGATCCCTTCCGCGCGGGCATCGCTCTCGGCGATGCCGGCCTTTTCGTTGTCAATGTCTTTTTGCACCAGGCTCATCTGAAGGAAGAGCGCGCGGGCCGCTTCCTCGGCAATATTCTTTTCGTCCAACCGCTGGCCGCGCGTGTTGCTCAGATCGGTCCGCAGTGCGCTGATCTCCGCGATCTGTGCGCGAAGCGTTTTTTCTTTTTCGGCCAGCGTCTTCAGTTCTTCTTCATAGCCGACGTGGGCGTTTTTGAGCGCCTCAAAATCGGCGCGGAGCTTCTGGCAAAGCGCCTCGTTTGCCTCGCGTTTGGCGGCGATGCGGTCTGCCTCGGCCGTTTCGGCGCTCTGAAGTTCCAGCAGCAGACCGCGGCGGCTCTCGGCGTCCGAAAGCGTCAGCTCGGCCTCTTTGAGTTCGGCCGCGCATTTTTCCCGTTCGGCCTGATAGCGGGAAAGCTCGGCCGTCAGTTTTTTGAGCTTTTCACCCAGCGCGGCAATCTCGCCCGCACGGGAAAGCACCCCGGCGCGCTGTTTGACCGAACCGCCGGTAAAGGAACCGCCGGCGTTGATGACCTGGCCGTCCAGCGTGACCACCCGCACGCGGTAACGGGTGCGGCGCGCCATGTCGGCGGCGTGATCCAGGTTGTCAAAGACCACTGTGCGCCCCAAAAGGGAGGAAATGATATTTCTGAAGTGTTCATCGGAGGAGACCAGCGAAGCGGCCACGCCGATATAACCCTCGCACCGGGCGGCTTCGCGCATTTCATCGGTCTCGTTTGTGCCGCGCATGGCCGACACCGGGAAGAAAGTGGCCCGGCCGGCCTCGGCCTTTTTCAGCGCGGCGACCGCGGCCTTGGCCACGGTGTCATCCTCCACCACGATGTGCTGAAGGTTCACGCCCAGCGCGGTCTCAATGGCCACGGTATGCGCCGCGACTACGGTGATCAGCTTGGAAAGCGGGCCGTAAATGCGGCCGCATTTGCGCCCGTCCGGCGTGGTGATGCGTCCGGCGGCATAGGCCTCCATGACAAAACGGACGCTGTTTCCGTATCCTTCGAAATTCTCTTCCATGGCGCGGAAAGCATCCCGGCGCTGGCGGCAAAGATCGGACTGCATCCGGCATTCCTGCTCGGCCGTCTGGAGATTTTGCAGTTTTTCACGGAGCGTTCCGGCCGCGGCGGCAGCCTCGTTTTGCGCGGCCTCGGCGGCGCGGATATCCCCGACATAGGCCTCGGCCGCCTCTTTTTTGGCGTTTTCCTCGCGCAGGAGCTTTTCGGTGACCGCATCGTACGCCGCGATCTCCGCGCTCATGGACTCGTTTTTGCCGCTGTCGCTCTGGCGGTTGCTCTCGATGACCTGCATCCGCACGCGCAGATCCACCGCCTCGGCTTCCCGCTCTTCAATATCCGTAAAGATCGCGGCCACGCGGTCGGAAAGTTCTTCCGACTCTTTTCCCAGCGCCACGGCCTCCCGGTTTTTCTCTTCGTAATCGGCGGAGAGCGCCTTGTGCTTTTCTTCCAGCACCGCCATGGCCGCCCGGCGGCGGTCGCCCTCGGCGATCTCGCCCTCCAGCTGGCGGCCTTTCTTTTCGGCCTCCTGCGTGGCCGACTCGATCTTTTCGCGCAGGTTGGCGATTTTGGTGACCGAAACATGGTATTGGCTGTCGCGCCCGTGGTTCTCCTCGGTCAGGGCGCGGATCTCCTCCAGAAGCGAAGCCGCGCTGGCGTTGCCGGCCTGCGCCTCCTCAAACAGGCGCGTGTTTTCGGTGTTGTAATCCTCAATGGCGGTCTCTGCCATCTGCAGATCCAGCCCGGAGTTGCGGTAATTGACCTCGGCCTCTTCAATCTCCCGGTGAAGCCGTTCCGAATCGAAAAGCCAGAGCTGTACATCCACCTTTTTCTTCTGCTCGTGCAGTTCGATGGCGCGTTTGGCGCGGTCGGCCTCCTTCTGGAGCGGTGCGACCTGTGCCTCGACCTCGTGGAAGATATCCTCCACACGGGTCATGTTTTCCTGCGTGGACTGCAGCTTGCGCTCGGCTTCGGCCTTGCGGTGACGGTATTTGGCAATCCCGGCGGCCTCCTCGAAAATACTGCGGCGTTCCTCGGATTTGCGCGAAATGACCTCGGCAATCTTGCCCTGACCGATGATGGAATAACCGTCACGGCCGACGCCGGTATTCATGAAGAGCTCGTAAACATCGCGCAGACGGCAGGCACGGCGGTTGATATAGTATTCGCTTTCCCCCGCGCGGTAGTAACGCCGCGTGACCGTGACCTCTTCCGCGTCATAATCCAGATGACTTTTTCCGCCGGTGTTATCGAAAGTGACCGACACCTCGGCAAAGCCCATCGGCCGGCGGCTGGACGCGCCGCCGAAAATGATATCTTCCATTTTGGAACCGCGCAGGCCCTTGGGCGACAGCTCGCCCAGCACCCATCGCATGGCGTCCGAAATGTTGGACTTGCCGCTTCCGTTCGGGCCGACCACCACGGTGGTGCCCCGTTCAAAAGTCAGTTTGGTCTTATCCGGGAAGGACTTGAATCCCTGCATTTCAATCGACTTCAAATACACGGAATCCCGCCTCCTTTCTTTTCTGACAATAGATAATATACATTATAATAGATTTAAACAATATTTTCAAGTGCCTGACGAAAAAAAACAGGCGGGAATTTCACTTTCCCGCCCGCTTGGTAAATTTTCGGATGTAAAAGTCAGGATTGTTTCGGGAGATAGCGCCGGAGCGCCACCTTTGCGGCCTCCTGCTCGGCTTTCAGTTTGGACGAACCGCGCCCCGTGCCGAACACATTGGAATTGACGCGCACCTGAACCGTGAAGATTTTGGCATTGTCCGGCCCCTCTTCGCCGATCAGCTCATAGGAAAGCGCCTCGCCGGGGGTCTGCTGAACATATTGCTGAAGCAGGGTCTTGTAATCCTCCAGCGGTTCGCCGTTAATCCTGCGGAGTTTATGGACGGCAAACGGCAGCAGAAATTCTTCCACGCGGGCAATGTCGCCGCAGTCCAGATACAGCGCGCCCAGAAGCGATTCAAAGGTGTTTTCCAGCAGTTTGGGCTTGGTACGCCCGCTTTTCTCTTCTCCGTGGCCAAGGAACAGAAAATTCCCCAGCCCAATCTCGGTCGCGTAGCCCGAAAGCGCTTCCTGGCAGACCAGATTTTTCCGCAACAGCGTCAGTTGTCCTTCCGGCAGTTCGGGATAATGAAGATAAAGATAGCGGCTGATGAGAAACGAAAGCACCGAATCGCCGAGGAACTCCAGTCTTTCATTGCATCCGGCGTGGCCGGTGCCGTGCTCGTTGGCATAGGAAGAATGGGTCAGCGCAAGGGAAAGAAGCGCCGGGTCACGGAATGTATAACCGATGCGTTCCTCCAGCAGTTTTTGATTTTCCACGGTTTTTCCTCCTTCATTTCATCCGGTAGCCCGTTTTTCGGGAATCGAAAGGTAAAAAGTCATCCCGTCTGGGCACTTATTCTTTTGCGCCGGTTTCCCCGGCAACGGCGGCCTTTGCCGCGCGCTTGGCCGCGTCAAATTCGTTCACGGCCCGCGCCATTTCATAAATGGCATCGCTTTGTGCGTAGTTGATGGCCGCGCGGATGGCCATCCGGAACGCCCGTGCGTCTGAGGAGCCGTGCGCCTTGACGACCGGCTTTGAAATGCCCAGAAGCGGCGCGCCGCCGTGTTCGGCCGGGTCAAACCGGCGCTTCAGTTCTTTGGCGCGGTTTTTCACCAGGAGCGCCGACATCCGCGAAAGCGGCCCGCCGGCAAACAGTTCTTTCACCGACCGCAGAAGAAACCGGCCGGTCCCCTCCATACATTTAAGGAACACATTGCCGGTGAACCCATCGGTCACCAGCACATGGCACGCGCCGAACGGCACGGCCCCGGCCTCGACATTGCCGGCATAGCAAATGCCCGGCAGCGCGGAAAGCCGGCCGTTGGCCTCTCTTTGAAGCGGCGTGCCCTTGCACGCTTCGGTGCCGTTGTTGAGCAAGCCCACCCGCGGGGCCTGGATTCCGAAAAGGTGCCGGACATAGGCCGAGCCCATGACGGCGAACTGGCAGAGCGTTTCGGCATCCACCGTGACCGAGGCGCCGCTGTCAAGGAGCAGGCACGGCTCGTCCGTGGGCAGCAGAGTCCCGATGCCCGCGCGCTGAACGCCGCGGATCTTGCGGACGATGAGGGTCGCGCCGGTGAAAAGCGCGCCGGTGTTGCCGGTGCTGACGAAAACATCGCCCTGCCCCTGCGCAAGCAGGTGAAGCCCCACGGCCATGGAGGAATCGCTTTTTTCCCGCATGACCGAAAGCGGCGGATCTTCCATGGTGACCACGCCGGGCGCATGCACGATATCAAACCGGTGAAGATCGGCGCCGATTTCGCCCGCGATCCGGAAAATCTCATCCCGATCGCCCACTAAAAGATAAGAAGCGTTGTTTTCGGCGGCGGCCGCCACCACGCCCCGAAGGGTCTCGCCGGGCGCACGGTCGCCGCCCATCAGGTCTACAATCACGCGCATGGTGCGCCCTCCTTTTCTTTAAAAAGTGAACCCGTTTGGGGGTTAATTTTGTTTTGGCGCAAAGGCTTTGCGGCCGCTTCAGTCCATGGCAAGCGCCGCCGCTTCCCCGAGCGCTTCCAGCGCGCGGGCGCTGAGCGCCTCGTTACGGACGGCTTTTCCGCCGCGCACCCGCGTTTCAAGCGGCGGCACAATGCCGAAATTGGCGTTCATCGGCGCAAAATCGCCAAGTCCGCCGTGACTGACATAATGTGCCATGGCGCCCAACATGGTCGTGGCCGGGAAAAAGTAAGGCGCCATGCCGCGGGCGCGGCGGG
>CAJJIY010000041.1 GCA_905187695.1 uncultured Eubacteriales bacterium
TCGTATTCGACCGCGGCGGCTATCTTTATCACGGACGTGTATCGGAACTGGCTGAAGGCGCTCGCGAGGGCGGCCTGAAGTTCTGAGTCCGGTTTGTACACAGTTCAACTTGTTTGAACAAATTTAGGAGGAATCACATGGCTTACAGAAAGAACGACGCTGAGCAGGAATACAGAGAACAGCTCATTGCGCTCAACCGTGTTTCCAAGACCGTTAAAGGTGGCCGTATCGCACGCTTTGCCGCTATCATGGCAGTGGGCGATGGCAAGGGTCATATCGGTGTAGGACTTGGAAAAGCGGCCGAAGTGCCGGAAGCAATCCGCAAGGGCATTGAGGACGCTAAGAAAAATATGATCACCGTTTCGTTGCGCGGCACCACCATTCCGCACGAAGTGATCGGTGAGTTCGGGGCTGGGAAAGTGCTTCTCAAGCCCGCCGCACCCGGTACCGGTATCATTGCCGGCGGCGGCGTCCGTTTCGTGCTGGAACTGGCCGGTATCAAGAATATCCGCGCCAAGTGCCTGCGCTCCAATAACCCCGCCAATGTGGTCAAAGCCACGGTGGAAGGCCTCAAATCCCTGCGGACTGTGCAGGAAGTGGCCAAGATTCGTGAGATCCGCGTTGAGCAGGTCAAGGGTTAAGGAGGGAACAGCATGAAAAAGGTTACGCTTGTAAAGAGCACCATCGGCGCTCTCCCGAATCAGAAGGCCACCGCAAAGTCCCTGGGTCTGAACAAAATCGGCGATTTCATCATTCATGAGGACAACGCCGTTCTTGCCGGCAAGGTGCGGATCATCTCCCATCTTGTTAAGGTAGAAAATGCGTAAAGGAGGATAGAAGGATGAAACTCCATGAACTTTCTCCCGCCGAAGGCTCCGCAAAGGCCGCTTGGCGGAAAGGTCGCGGCATTGGTTCCGGCAACGGAAAGACCGCGGGCAAGGGTCACAAAGGCCAGAATGCCCGTTCGGGCGGCGGTGTTCGCCCGGGTTTTGAAGGCGGTCAGATCCCGCTTTATCGGAAACTCCCGAAGCGCGGTTTCCACAACAAATTCGCAAAGGTCTATGCCATTGTGAATGTGGAGGCTCTCAATGTGTTTGAAAACGGCGATGTGGTGGATCTGGCGGCTCTTCTCGACCGGCGGATCGTCCGCAAGGAAAACGATGGCCTCAAGGTCCTGGGAAATGGTGAACTGACCAAAAAACTGACCGTCAAGGCGGCCATCTTTTCCGCAAGTGCAAAGGAAAAGATTGAAGCAGCAGGTGGAAAGACAGAGGAGGTGTAAGGATGTTTAAGACGTTAAAGAATGCGTGGAAGACTCCGACCCTTCAGAAGAAGATGCTCTTCACTCTGCTTATCGTCCTCCTTTACCGTCTCGGCGCCTGCATTTGCGTCCCTTATGTCAGCAGTAGCATTGCGGAATCCTTCGCAACGGTCTACGGCTCCTCGGCTCTCGGGCTGATGAGCATTCTGTCGGGCGGCGCCATGCAGTATGCCACCCTGTTCGCCCTTTCGGTCAACCCCTATATCACGGCTTCCATCGTGGTACAGCTTCTTACAATCGTGTTCCCCTTTATGGAGCGCTGGTCGAAAGAAGGCCCCGAAGGGCAGAAAAAACTCAACAACTTCACCCGTATCACAACGGTGATTCTTGCGTTGATCACCAGCGTCGGTTACAGCTTCATGCTCAGAAGCAACGGCTGGCTGGTTCGTTCGGACTGGTTCGCAATGATTGTTATCAACGCGGCTTTCTGCGCCGGTGCGGCTCTTATCATGTGGCTGTCCGAACTGATCAATGACAAAGGCATCGGAAACGGCATTTCCATTATCCTGTTTGCCAACATCATCTCGCGTCTGCCCAGCATGGTGCAGTCGTTGTGGTACGGTGTCATCCGCGGCACCTATATCAGCGGCAACAAGGTGGCAAACATCTTCATCGGCTCCGGTATTGCCGTGGTGATTGTCGCCGTCATGATTGCCACCGTCGGATTTGTGGTCTGGGTCACAAACTCGGAGCGCCGCATCCCGATCACCTACGCCAAGCGTGTGGTCGGTCGCAAGATGTACGGCGGCCAGTCGACCAACCTGCCCATTAAGCTGAATATGACCGGCGTGATGCCGATTATCTTCGCCAGCTCGATTGTTTCGATTCCCGCGACGATCACGGCCTTCATGAGCAACAAGGAAAACGGCTTCTACAAATTCGTCGAGAATTTCTTCTCTCCCACCACATGGGAGTATCTGGTGGTGTACCTGCTTCTCATCATCTTCTTCTCTTACTTCTACATCATGATTTCCTTTAATCCTGTGGAAGTGGCCAACAACATCGCCAGCAACGGCGGTGCGGTGAGAGGTATCCGTCCGGGTCGTCCCACGGTTCAGTACATCAACAAAATCCTCAAGCGTGTGACGCTGCTGGGCGCGTTCTTCCTTTGCATTGTGGCCGGGTTGCCGATGCTGGTGACCGTGGTGACCACCCTGATCCAGAACGCCAACCCGAACGCTTCGATTATCAATCTCAGTTCGCTGACTTTCGGCGGTTCTTCGCTGCTGATCGTAGTCGGCGTGGTGCTGGAGACCGTCCGCGATCTCGAGGCACAGTTGAGTATGCGTATGAGCAAGGGCTTCCTTGACTGATCCGAACGGAGGAAAAAATGAATCTGATTTTGATGGGTGCTCCGGGCGCGGGCAAAGGCACGCAGTCCGAAAAAATCTCTGAAAAATGGAAGATTCCCGCGATTTCGACCGGCGATATTCTGCGCGCCGCCATCAAAAGCGGCACGCAGCTCGGCAACACCGCCAAGTCCTATATGGACGAGGGCAAGTTGGTTCCGGATGAGATCGTGATCGGAATTATCAAGGAATACCTGACCTCCGATGCCTGCAAAAACGGCTTTATTCTGGATGGGTTTCCCCGTTCGGTGCCGCAGGCCGAAGCGCTGGATGCCATGGGCGTCCGGATTGACGCGGTTCTCTCGCTGGAGGTCCCCGATGAAGTTATTCTCAAACGCATGAGCGGTCGGCGCGTCTGCGCTTGCGGCGCTTCCTATCATGTGGAAGACAAACCCCCGAAAAAAGAAGGCGTGTGCGACAAGTGCAACGCCGAGCTGTTTATCCGAAAGGACGATGCGCCCGAAACGGTGCAGAATCGCCTGGATACTTTCCATCAGCAGACCGAACCCCTCAAGGCCTACTATGCGGCAAAGGGCGTGCTTGTGACCATCAAAGGTCAGAAGCTGGTAGCCGACACCACCCGTCTGGTGTTTGAGGCGCTTTCACGGTTTGAAAAATGATTGAAATCAAAAATTCCGCACAGATCAAAGCCATGCGGGAGGCCGGAATCATCACGGGCGAGGCATTGCTCGTCGCCCGAGAGCATATCCGGGAGGGCATCAGTACCAAGGAGTTGGATAAAGTGATCCGTCACCACATCGAGCGTCGCGGTGCCAGGCCTTCGTTCCTGGGACTTTACGGGTTCCCCGGATCCGCCTGCATCAGCATCAATGATGAAGTCATTCACGGTATTCCCAGCGAGAAACGGATTCTCAAAGAAGGGGATATCGTCAAGGTGGATGTGGGAGCGTTCTATCACGGCTTCCACGGAGACAGTGCCCGTACCTTCCCGGTCGGTCGGATCAGCAAAGAGGCAGAAGCCCTCATTGCGGCCACCAAAGAGAGCTTTTACAGAGGGCTCGCGGCGGTAAAGATCGGCAACCGGATCGGCGATATCGGCGCCGCGGTGGACGGATATGTCCGTTCCTGCGGATTCAGCACGGTGCGCCGGTACGTGGGACATGGCGTAGGCCACTCTGTTCACGAAGCACCGGATGTACCCAATTACGGAACGCCGGGGCGCGGAGTGCGCCTGTGCGAAGGACTTTGCATTGCCATCGAACCGATGGTGAATGTCGGCACCTATGAGGTGCGCGAATTGCCGGACGGCTGGACGGTCAAGACGGCGGACGGAAGCCTTTCCGCCCACTACGAAAACACCGTGGCTCTCACGGCCGACGGCGTGATCAATCTGACCGAGGTCGAAATCGGAGAATAACAGCCCAAAAAAATCGAGGGGGAGGGATACTTCTGTCGAAGGACGATGTAATTGAATTTGAAGGTACGGTAATGGAAGCATTGCCGAATGCGACCTTCAAGGTGAAGCTGCCCAACGGCCACATCGTGACCGCGCACATTTCGGGCAAGCTTCGCATGAACTATATCCGGATTCTGCCGGGCGACCGCGTGACCATTGAGGTTTCGGTATACGACCTCAACAAGGGCCGCATCACCTGGCGTGCCAAATAAGGCCAAGCGGCTTTTAATTCAATGAAAGGAATGGTAGAGACAAATGAAGGTGAAACCATCCGTCAAGAAAATCTGCGAGAAGTGCAAGATCATCAAGAGAAAAGGCCATGTCATGGTCATCTGTGAGAACCCGAAGCACAAGCAGAGACAGGGTTGATCCCCTAATACAAGAAAGAGGTGAATAACGAATGGCTCGTATTGCAGGTGTTGATATTCCCAACCAGAAAAGAGTGGAAATTGCACTGACCTATATTTACGGCATCGGCCGCAAGAGCGCCAACGATATCCTTGCCAAGACCGGTATCAATCCCGATACCCGTGCCAAGGATCTGACCGAAGAGGAAGTGGCCAAACTGCGTGATGAGATCGAAAAATCCTATCATGTGGAAGGCGATCTTCGTCGTGATGTCGCGCTCAATATCAAGCGCATGGTAGAGATTAACTGCTACCGCGGCATCCGTCACAGAAAAGGACTGCCGGTCAGAGGACAGCGCACCAAGACCAATGCCAGAACCCGCAAAGGTCCCGCAAAGACTATTGCGAACAAGAAGAAGTAATAAAGGAGTGGCAAAGAAATGGCTAATGTGAAAAAAGTCGTGAAGAAACGCCGTGAGCGCAAAAATATTGAAAAAGGCGCCGTGCACATCAGTGCGACTTTCAATAATACCATCGTCACCATCACGGATACTGCCGGAAATGCAATTTCCTGGGCTTCCGCCGGTGAGCTTGGTTTCAAGGGTTCCCGTAAATCCACTCCCTTCGCTGCCCAGTCCGCCGCCGAGCAGGCTGCCAAAGCCGCTATGGAGCACGGTCTGAAGACAGTTGAGGTTTTCGTGAAGGGCCCCGGCTCCGGTCGTGAGTCTGCCATCCGTGCGATGGAAACAGTCGGCCTTCAGGTCACGATGATCAAGGATGTCACGCCGATCCCGCACAATGGCTGCCGTCCGCCCAAGCGTCGTCGTGTTTGATATTTCAAGGAGGTAAACGAAAATGGCAAGATATACAGGTCCTGTTTGCCGTCTCTGCCGTCGTGAGGGCACCAAGCTGTTCCTCAAGGGCGAGCGTTGCATGACTGGAAAATGCGCTCTGGACCGCAGAAGCACGGTTCCCGGCCAGCATGGTGCCGCGAACAAGAAGGTCAGAGAGTACGGAATGCAGCTTCGTGAGAAGCAGAAGACCAGAAGATACTATGGCGTGCTGGAAAAGCAGTTTGTCAACTATTTTGAGGAGGCAGACCGTCAGGAAGGCATGACCGGTGAAAACCTGCTGGCTCTTCTGGAGCGTCGGCTGGACAATGTGGTTTACCGCATGGGCATGGCCGAAAGCCGCAAGGAAGCGCGTCAGTTGGTGCTGCACGGTCACTTCACCCTCAACGGCAAGAAGGTCACCATTCCTTCGCTGTCCGTCAAAGTGGGCGATGTGGTTGCCGTGAAGGAAAGCAGCCGTGATTCCGCCAAGATCAAGGGCCTTATGGAAGGCATGGCCTCCAGACTGTCCCCCAAGTGGCTGGAAGTGAATAAGGAGAACGCTGTCGCTAAGGTTGTGGCTCTGCCCGCCCGCGAGGATATCGACTTCGATTTCAACGAGCAGCTGATCGTCGAATTGTATTCCAAGTAATCCGTTTGCCTGCGTGGGCAACGGGAAGTTTGTTTGTCCACCGGCAAGAACGCCGTTTTACGGCGACACACATTTAAATAGGAGGGGTTACCAGAATGCTTGAAATTGAAAAGCCGAATATCACGATTGAAAAACTCAGCGAGGATGGCACATACGGCAAGTTTGTGGTGGATCCGCTGGAGCGCGGTTACGGTACGACCCTTGGCAACTCACTGCGCAGGATTATGCTCGGCTCGTTGCAGGGTGTGGCCGTTACCAACATTAAAATCGACGGTGTCCTCCATGAATTTTCCACCATTCCCGGTGTAAAGGAAGATGTGACCGAAATTGTCCTCAATGTGAAGGGCATTACGGCAAAGCTCTTTACCAACACGCCCAAGGTGGCCGTGATTGATATCACCGGTCCGCGGGAAGTGACGGCAGGAGACATTGCGCAGGATGCGGATCTGGAGGTTCTCAATCCCGCACATCACATTGCCACAGTGGCAGAAGGCAAGCGCTTTTATATGGAGCTGACCTTTGACCACGGACGGGGATATGTTTCACAGGATCGGAACAAACAGTTGGCCATGATGGCGCAGGGTCAGAATCTTTCTGCCCCGATCGGCACCATTTATACCGACTCAATCTACACACCGGTCTATAAAGTGAATTATTCGGTGGAGAGCATCCGTGTAGGCAATAACACAGACCTTGACAAACTGACCATCGAAGTACAGACCAATGGAACGATTTCGGCCAAAGAAGCGATTTCGCTGGGCGCCAAGATCCTCAACGAACATCTCAACCTTTTTGTGGACCTCACGGACGAGGCCAAGAAGGCAGAGATCATGGTGGAACGCGAAGAAACCATCAAAGAAAAGGTCCTTGAGATGACCATTGAAGAACTTGACCTGTCTGTGCGCAGTTTCAACTGTCTGAAGCGCGCCGGCATTGACACGGTAGAAGATTTGGTCAACCGCACCGAGGAGGACATGATCAAGGTCCGCAATCTCGGCAAGAAATCGCTGGAAGAAGTCATTCAGAAACTGCACTCGCTCGGCCTCGATCTGAAAAAGGACGAGGAGTAAGAGCTACTGATCGCATTAAGAGGAGGGAAACACAATGCCCGGAAGAAAACTCGGAAGACCCAGCGCGCATCGGAATGCGATGCTTCGCGGTCTTGTGACTTATCTGCTGGAGAACGGAAGCGTTGAAACCACGCTGTCCCGCGCCAAGGAAGTCCGTTCCATGGCGGAAAAAATGATTACACTCGGCAAGCAGAACACGCTTGCCAGCCGTCGGGCCGCTTTGGCTTATATTGAGAAGGAGAAAGTCGTCAGCAAGCTTTTTGACGAAATCGCACCTTCCTTTGAAAACCGCAACGGCGGTTACAGCCAGATTTTCAAGATCGGTCCCCGTCGCGGCGATGCCGCCGAGATGGCTCTGATCAAGATCGTCAAGGCGTAAGCAGAAATAAACAAAGATCCCTCCCGCTTGCGGGAGGGATCTTTGTTTATTTCAATGCCGCGTAAAGGGCGTCCAGTTCGGCAATGGTATTAAATGCGCCAAAACTCAGGCGCACCGCGCCGCCGGGTGGGGTATTCAGGGCTTCATGCGCCAGTGGCGCGCAGTGAAGTCCCGCCCGGGTGCAGATACCGCAACTGTCCAGATAGGTGGAAAGATCCGTGGATTCTATACCCTCGCGGTTGAAAAGAAGCACCGGGCCGGGGTGTTCCGGGCAGTAGATTTTAATACCGGGAATTTCCGAAAGACGGGAAAGCGCCTGCGAAAAGAGTTTTTCTTCCCGTTCGCGGATCTCCGAAAGGCCGGTTTCCCGCAGAAAATGCAGTCCCGCCAGCAGTCCCGCAATGGCGGGTGTGGGCAGTGTTCCGGCTTCATAGCGTTCGGGCGGAAGATCCGGCATAAAAGGGGAGCGGGAATCTACCCCGCTTCCGCCCGTGAGGAGCGGCCGGAGCGTTACACCCGGTCCCAGTGCCAGAATACCGCATCCCTGCGGACCATAAAGCCCTTTGTGGCCGGGAGCGCAGAGAAGATCGATTCCGTCCGATTCCATCCGGATGGGCAGATGCCCGGCCGATTGCGCGGCATCCACAATGAAACGCAATCCCCGCGCCCGACACAGTGCGCCGATTTCCTGCACGGGGAGTGTGACCGAACAGATATTGGAGCTTTGTATGCAGACAATTCCGGCGCTTTTTTCGGTCAGCCGTTTTTCAATGCCGTCCAGAATTCCGGCGACAGAAAGCCCCAGTACCGGGAAGGTATCAAAAGAAAAATCCCCCGTGTGGGCCAGCGCTTCCAGGGGGCGTCGAACGGCGTTGTGTTCCAGTTCGGAGCAAAGCACATGATCACCGGGGCGAAAAGTCCCCCAAATGGCCTGATTGAGCGCATGAGTCGTATTCAGCGTAAAAAGGATCCGTTCCGGTTCGCTGACGCCGAACAGCGCGGCGGCTTCGCATCGGCACTCGTAAAGCAGTTCGGCCGCCGCAAGCGAGAGGGCGTGGGCACCGCGCCCCGGATTTCCACAGGAGGAAAGACATTTCAAAACCGCCCGGGAGACCTCGGGGGGCTTGGGAAAAGTGGTGGCGGCGTTGTCAAAATAGATCACAGCGGCGGCCCCTCTTTCCGGAGGAGCTGGCGTACCCCGATTTTTTCCCGGCGCAGAATTGCCCGGACTTTCCCCTCTTCTTCGCAGGGGAAAGCCACGCCGAACGCGCATCCTCCCCGGGTCTCGCCGGGGGAAAGCGAGCGGACGGCGGCCCTGACCGATTCTGAAAGCAGGGCGTTTTGTGCCTTTACCGCCAGTGTGAGAGAACCGATGGCGGCCACGCAGCTTTGGGTTTTCAAATAGAGCGTGTGCATGATTCGCACCTCCTTCAATGTCAATATATGTCGAGCCCGCCCGGATTGCCCACTGAAAGCCCCAAAAAGAAAGGATACAACTTTTTCCGCTCTTGACAAAGCGTTTGAAATCCGTTAAAATAAAATAAGATACATAAGTGGAGGTACGCGGATGGTTCGGAATCTGCTTTTGAAGTGCAGAGAGGCGTTGGTTTCGGTTTTTCCGGTCGCGCTGATCGTTTTGCTGCTGAATTTAACCCCGCTGGTCGAACTCAGTGCGACCGAAACCGTGGCTTTCATGGTTTCGGCTCTTTTCCTTGTATTGGGAATCGGTCTTTTCAATCTGGGGGCGGATGTTGCCATGACGCCGATGGGTACGCAGGTCGGCGGCGCTCTGCCGCGCTCCGGGAACATTGCGTGCGTGCTGTCGGTGACATTTCTGCTTGGTCTGCTTATCACGGTGGCCGAGCCGGATCTTTCGGTGCTGGCCGCGCAGGTGCACGATATGCTCAACGGGACATTGCTCATTGTCTGTGTGGGTGCCGGCGTGGGGCTCTTTTTAGTGCTGGCTATCCTTCGTATCATTGTAAAAATTGATTTGTCGCGCTTGTTGTTTCTTTCGTATCTCATTCTTTTCGCGTTGGCCGCGCTGCTTTTGCAGGAGGGCAGCGGTATTTTGTTGCCGCTTGCATTTGATTCCGGCGGCGTGACCACAGGCCCCATTACCGTTCCCTTTATCTTGGCCATGGGCGCGGGTTTTGCCGCCGCGCTGGGCGGTAAAGATGCGGGGGAAAACAGTTTCGGTCTGGTGGCGCTCTGCTCGGCCGGGCCGATCATTGCCGTCATGGCGCTTGGTATTTTTTCAAGAGGCGAGCTTAATTATACGCTCCCGGATTATTCGGTGGAATCTCATCTGGGTTGGGGGTTTCCCGGCACATTGCTGTCCACGGTAAAGGAAGTGGCACTGGCGCTGGGAATGCTGGTGTTCTTCTTCCTTCTGGTCAATTTCATATTTTTACATCTGCCGTGGCGAAAGCTTTTACGCATCGGCATCGGCGTGCTTTACACTTTTGCGGGTCTTGTCACTTTCCTCACGGCGGTCACGGTCGGCTTTATGCCGGTCGGCTATCGGATTGGCTGTGAAATGGCCGGCAATCATCCGGCATTTCTGGTCGGCATGACTTTTGTCATCGGTCTTGCCGTAGTGCTGGCCGAACCGGCGGTCCATGTACTGAACAGTCAGGTGGATGAGATCACCAACGGTACGGTTACCAAACGCGCCATGATGATCGCGCTTTCCCTGGGCGTGGCCACATCGCTTGCGCTTTCGATGATCCGGATCCTTTTTGACTTCAGCATTCTTTACTATCTCATTCCCGGCTATCTCATCTCGCTTTCGCTTTCTTTCTTTGTTCCGAAAATCTATACAGCCATCGCCTTTGACTCCGGCGGAGTGGCCAGCGGGCCGCTCACTTCCAGTTTCGTTTTGCCAATGGCGGTTGGCGCGTGCGCCACGGTCGGCGGCGTATCCAAAGTAATGGAAAACGCATTTGGCGTGGTGGCTATGGTGGCCATGGCACCGCTCATTACCATTCAGGTGATGGGTTTCCGGGCTGTGATGGCCAAAAAGGTGCGCGACAGCATCACGATGAAACGGATCCTGGACGCTGACGACGAAGAGATCATCCGCTTTATGTAAGGAGGTTGCCGATGGCAGAAGAAAAAAAGAAAGTCCAAAGAAACGCGACCCGGCAGACCGCCCGAACGCGTGCCAAAGAAACCGCGCCGCAAAAACTCAAATTGCTCATCACGGTGGTAAACCGCGACAAGGCCGAATTTTACACCGATTATCTGCAGTCTTTTTCGGTCAATCTGCAGTTTGCCGCCAAGGGGAAGGGCACGGCCAACTCGGAACTGCTGGCGCTTTTGGGGTTGGGCGAAAACACCAAAACCGTCCTGTTCAGCCTTGTCCGGGAAGACCAGGCGGAAGCCGCTCTTGCAGGGCTTCGGGAGAAATTTGCAACCATTCGCAACGGCGCGGGCATTGCCTGCACCATTCCGCTGACCAGCATGATCGGCGTGTCGGTCTACCGTTTTCTTTGCGATAACCGCGCCGGCATCAAAGAGGAGGTTTCTGATGAAATTTGAATATGAAATGATTTTCTGCATTGTCAACGCCGGATTCAGCGAGACCGTCATGGAGGCCGCAAAAGAAAGCGGCGCGGGCGGCGGCACGGTTTTTTCGGCGCGCGGCACCGCCAATAAAGGGGCCGAAACTATTTTCAAAATTACCATTCAGCCTGAAAAAGAAGTGGTCATGATCCTGGTGCCTGCCGAGATCAAGGAAAAAGTGTTGCACGCGCTTTACAAAAAAGCCGGACTCCAGACGCCGGGGCAGGGCATTGCTTTTGCCATGC
>CAJJIY010000042.1 GCA_905187695.1 uncultured Eubacteriales bacterium
CCGGCAACTCCACCAACCCCACCCGCTTCCAGCATCCCGTGGCCGGCACCTACAAAAAGTGGTGCGTGGAAAACGGCCGCAAATACTTCTCTGTGGCTTCCGGCGGCGGCACGGGCCGTACCCTGCACCCCGATAACATGGCGGCCGGCCCCTCCTCTTACGGCATGACCGACACCATGGGCCGCATGCACTCCGACGCGCAGTTTGCCGGTTCTTCTTCGGTGCCTGCCCATGTGGAGATGATGGGTCTCATCGGCGCGGGCAACAACCCGATGGTCGGTATGACGGTGGCCGTGGCCGTGGCCATTGCCGAATCTTTCAAATAAGTTCCGGGCCCGGTAGGGGGAAACTTTACGAGCCCACTGAAAAAAGCTGTGTCGTTTCGGCGGCACGGCTTTTTTGACGGGAGGAACGCGGAGAAGGCGGGGCAGACGGGCGGGAAATTGGCATTTCTTTAAAAAATTCGGCAGACCTCTTGAAAAACGGCGCAAATTCTGTTATAATAAATAACAGGCCATGGAATAAGGCCATACCAGCCGGGGGAGTAGCGGGTCCCTGCACCTGAAATCCGCTATATGCAGGGGTAGATCCCCTCTTTGAGGGCCGAAGCGATGCGGTCCGGAATGTACGCGCTGTGTTGACGGGTGGGTCCCGCGCAATCGGTCGCCGCGAACCATGTCAGGTGGGGAACCAAGCAGCATTAAACGGTCAAACCGGTGTGCCGCGGGGGTGCCTGCCCTGAGCAGAGTGTACGGATCCCGCGCAAAGCAGGTGCTCGACTTGAGGGTGTATGGTCTTATTCTGCGGCCTCTTTGTTTATCATGTCCCGCGCCAGGCGCGGGCGGAAAGGCGGTTTTCATGCATCAGGCGCTTTATCGGAAATGGCGGCCGCGTACCTTTGACGATGTGTGCGGACAGGAACACATTACCTCGGTGCTCCGGTACGAGGTGGCCGCCGGAACCCCCAGCCACGCCTATCTTTTTTGCGGTTCCCGCGGAACGGGCAAAACCACCTGCGCCAAGATTCTGGCGCGCGCCGTCAACTGCGAAAATCCGCAAAACGGCAATCCCTGCGGAAAATGCGCCGCTTGCCTGACCATTGAGCGCGGCTCGGCCACCGACGTGCTGGAAATGGACGCCGCCTCCAACAACGGCGTGGAAAATATCCGGGACATCCGCGAGGAAGTGATCTATTCCCCCGCCAGCCTTCGCTATCGCGTATATATCGTGGACGAGGCGCATATGCTCTCGGCCAGCGCCTTCAACGCGCTCCTCAAAACGCTGGAAGAGCCGCCCGCCCATGTGATTTTCATTCTGGCCACCACCGAACTGCAAAAACTCCCCGCCACCATCGTGTCGCGCTGTCAGCGCTTTGATTTCCGGCGGATTGCAACCCCGGTGCTGGCCGACCGCGTGACCTATATTGCAAAAGAAGAAAAAATCGGCCTTCTGCCCGAGGCGGCGCTCCGCATCGCGCGGCTGGCGCAGGGCGGTATGCGGGACGCCATCAGTCTCCTGGAACTCTGCGCCGGCGCGGGTCGGACCATCGACCTTGCGACCGTGGATGAAATGACCGGCTCGGTCGGCCGTACCCGGCTGATCGCACTGGCCGACGCCATCTCCCGTGCCGACTGTGACGCGGTGCTTTCCGAAGTGGCCGACGCCGTGGCCTCCGCCCGGGATCTTTCGGTCTTTTTCGGCGATCTGCTTTCGCTCTACCGCGATCTGCTGGTGATGAAGACCGCCCAAAACGCCGCGCGTTATCTGGATCTGACCGACAGCGAGGCCGAGGAACTGAGCGCGCTCTGCACCCGTTTCGGCCGCGGACAACTGCTCTCGCACTGCCGGGCGCTGGAAGACGGGCTCCTTTCCATGAGCAAAGTGGGCGCGGTCAAGCGAACGGTGGCGGAGCTGACTCTGCTCACCCTGTGCGACCCCACACTGGATACTTCCCTGCCCGCCCTGCTTTCCCGCGTGGAAAAACTGGAAGAGGCAGTGGCCACGGGCAAACCGCCCCCCCGCCGATGAGAAAAAGACCGAGGCCAAAGCCCGGAAAAGTGAACCCGTCCGGGGGGATAAAGCGGAAATGCCCGGTTCATCCGCCCCAAGCGGCCGGGAAACGCCCGGTTCATCCGCCCCCAAAGAAAAGGAAACGCCCGCGCCCGACCGCGCCACCGCGGACAACCCGAAAGCACCCGTAACGCCGGCGGCACCCGCCCCCCAAAAAATCCGGAATTTCCCGGAAGCGATCTCGCGGCTGGGGCGCGCCAATCCGATGCTGGCGCCTTTCCTTACCGGTGCGCGCGCGTATCTGACAACGGGCGGCGTGCGCGTGGTGCTCCGGAACGATTTTTCACTGATGATGTTGGAAAAATCGGGCGGCCGGGACGAACTCCGGCGTGCCCTCTCGGTCACGCTTTCGCGCGAAGTGCCCGACCGGGCGCTGACGCTGGAAGTGGCCGCGCCCAACGAAGAAACCGAAACGGACCAGGCCTTTGACGACCTCCTGTCGGCCGCCGGATCCGCCAATAACGATAAAGGAGAAACAAAATGAGAGCCAATTATCCCAAAAACGCCGGCACACAGAACATGGCCGCCGTCCTGCAGCAGGCACAGAAAATGCAGGAAGAAATGGCCGCCAAGGAAGAGGAACTGGCCGGCCGCGAATATGAAATCAGCGCCGGCGGCGGCGCGGTCAAACTGAAAATAAACGGCAAACGGGAGGTACTCTCCCTGGAGATTGCGCCCGAAATTGTCGATCCGGACGATGTGGAAACGCTCTCGGATGTGCTGGTGGCCGCCGTCAACGAGGCCATCAAGCGCGTGGACAGCGAACATGAGAGCGAAATGGCCGGCGTGACCGGCGCGCTGGGGATGCCCGGCGGTATGCCGGGAATGCCCGGCGGAATTCCGGGGCTGTTCTGACCATGGGCACGGGGATTGATTCGCTTGATATTCTTTCGGATTGTTTTGCCCGGATGCCGGGGATCGGGCGCAAGAGCGCCCAGCGCCTGGCGCTTTCTCTGCTTTCGGACACGCCCGAGGAAGCGGAGGCTTTTATCGGTGCCATCCGGAACGCCCGGGAAAAGATTCACCGCTGTCCGGTCTGCCAGAATCTCACCGACCGGGAGATCTGCCCGGTCTGCGCCGATCCCACGCGCGATCACGGGGTCATCTGTGTGGTAGAAGACTCCCGCGCGGTCATGGCCTTTGAGCGGGTGCGCTCCTATCGGGGGCTTTACCATGTGCTCCATGGGGTCATTTCCCCCATGAGCGGCAAAACGCCGGATTCCATCTGCCTGCGCGAACTGCTCGACCGCGTGGCCGAGGGCGATGTGCGCGAGGTCATTGTCGCTACCGGCGCCACCACCGAGGGGGAGGCCACGGCGCTGTATATCGCCAAATTGCTCCGCCCGTTCAAGGGACTGAAAGTCAGCCGGCTGGCGCACGGCATTCCCTATGGCGGAGAGCTGGAATATGCCGATGAAATCACGCTGGCGCGGGCACTGGAAGGCCGCCGCGACTGCTGAAAGCGCAAACGCAAGAAAGCGGGGAGACATTCCGAAAGGATGTCTCCCCGCTTTCTTCTTCGGGCGTTTGGGGCAACCCGCGCGAAAATCTCCCTTAAGAGCGGGGCTCGTCCGGGGCGTTGTGCCGGTTATAATCGTCGGATATTTTTTGATAATCCTGATCCCAGACGCCTAAACTTTTGCGGCGGAAGGGCCCTTTGCCGATCGTTTCAAGCTTGATCCGTTTCCACTCGGTGGCCGTATAAATGTCCACTTCTTTCATAAAAGCCGCCCGGCAAGCGAGATAGGCGGCGTCCATGGACGCGGCGTCTGTGGACGCGGTGTCGACCGGCGCGCCGTCCAGCGCACGGATCACGCGGTCCTTCAGGTCCTGCGCCCGCTCCAGAAGGCGCACATCACAGGCAAAAGAACGGGAATAAAGAACCCGGAATCTGCTGAGCGCGTCAATCACAGCCGTCTTGGCGGCGTTTTTTCTTCTTCGGTAGAAAGACAGCGGATCATGTCGGGGTCGCTGTACCGAATCATCACCGCGGTCAGTTTCTGCGTTTCGCTTCGCCGGTCAAAACGGTGTTGCGTGATCATTTTAAGGCTGTTGTTTTTTCTTTGGATCATGGAATTTAATAAAAGTCCCAGAATCCCCAGTGTAAAAGTAACGCAAACGGTAACAATCGAAATGATCTGTTCCATTTTTTCTCCTTTCGCTTTCCCCTTCTCCGGCCAAGGCCGTTCCCGGGCGGCCGCGGGGCGGGTTTATTTTCTTTTTTTCGGCGGGGCAGTTGGTCGTACATGGCCCTGAACAGGTTCTGCAGGAATTCCCAATCGTCCGCTTCTTCCACCAGCAGCATTTTCCCGCCGCCCTCATAGGGGACTTCATACGGCGCGCCCAGCATCAGGTGCCGGGCCGCTTTTACCGGCTTTACCAGAAGACGGTCGTCGTAAATGCCGCCGATCACTTTTTCCTGAAGTAAAGAATATACTCGCCCATCATCGGGCGGTACGAGACGCCTTCCAGCCCGGAAAGCTGCTTTAAAATAAAATCCAGATATTCTTTTTCGGACGCCACGCGCGCACCTGCCCGTGTTGTTGAAATCAGGCGCGAAAAAGTCCTTGCAGGCAGACTTTTTCACTGATATTATAACAAAAAAGAGGAGGCCTGTCAACCGCTTTGCGGGGGATACCGGGAAACGGGAATGGCATATATGATATTCTCTATCAAAGAGAGATTTTATCATGGATTGGGATGATACTTGACGACTCCTGCAGTATGTTATGACATCATTCAGTAAGGAAGAAAGTCTCAAAAGGGACAGGGTTTGGGGCAGTGAACAAGCATTTGAACGGCCCGCTCCGGCCGCACAGTTGTCCGCCGTCGCCTGCGGGCGGGCGGTTCGGCCTTTCTTGCGGAAGGAATTTTTCACGACCTCCGGGTTATCGCCTTCGGCGCCGCGCCGGTCTCATATCCCGGAGACCGTAAAACACAAGTCCGGCCCGCAACCAAAAAGAAAAGCACCCGCAAAGGGTGCTTTTCTTTTTGGCATACAATCCCCAATTCTATACAATGCACCACTTTTAGGGGGTATGGTGCATCTATTCCCTCAATTGAATTGTATTTTTAAGGGAATGTTGCAATTTTGAGGGCATTTATCATTTGAGCCTATAGTAGCAGGTATTCTTTCCGTTGCCCTCGCGCTTCAGTTCTCCTTCGGCAACGAGCTTACGGAGTGCGCCCTCTACGGAGCTTAAACTGAGTGACGGACAAAGCTCCATGATGTCTTGCTTCTTAAAAAATGTTTCTGAAGAAACGCTGGAGTTTATTGTTGTTAAAGCACCGGTGCCAAACTGTTAAATTCCAATTTGTCGGTCAGTTTAACTGTACGCATTTTAATTAACTGTACGCAAATTTTGATAAGGTATACGCAAATTGTATCAAAATAGGTATTTGCACACAAATAAAACGCCATTGAATTCAAACCCTTACAGGTTTGAACTCTAATGGCGTTTTTGTTTTTACCATCGTATGTACGCGGATCAGATCGCTTTTATGGTTCGTCCTTGAAGCAGAAAATGTATTTCGTTATTGCTTTCTGTAACCGCATTTAGGACAAATGCCGTTCTCATTCAGGGCAATACCGCAAAGGGGGCAGCGGTCAAGGCTCTTATCGACCTCGTATTCTTGCGATGCGGCATTAACACCACTGGTGAAAGTAAGCTTGGCAATATTGAGCTTATCCTTAAGCAGATCGTATACGATCTTTATCATACCTTCAACCGTCATTGTTTCTTTCGTTACTACCAAACGGCAATCGGGATAAGCCGTTGCCAGCTCCGTTTTAAAAGCAGGGCCTTTCATCCGATTGCTGGGCGCTCCGTTCTTGATTCCCTGAGCCTCATAAACCTCAAGGATTGCAGGCAAAAGAGGATCGTCTTCCCTCAGAATTAACGCATGGTCAAAGTTTTTCAAAACTTCCCATGCCGTCTTCTGAATTTCATTGCACGGGAAAACCATATTTACACCGGGTTCCACAGAATCCTCAACCTCAATGGTCAGAACGCCGGTATGTCCGTGCAAATACTGTGCCTCTCCCTTGAAACCGTAGAAACGGTGTGCGTACTGCAGATCTAATTTTGTAATACTTCTCATAACTGTACTCCTTTATAATAATATATTTACGGGTATGTATTTACCCGTGTGAACACTTAATTAAGTTTCCTTTAGTCGCTTTGTTATTCGGGTAATTTCTTGCAATCCGGACACACTCCCCGAAAAATAATATCATATCCGGTGAACGTAAAACCGTGATCGTTTCTGATATTTTTCTCCAAACCGATAACATATTCCATATCCACGTCAAACAGTCGGCCACATTTCTCGCACTTAACGTGGCAATGATCATAGCAAATATGATCAAATCGGTCAGGTCCTCCCGGGATTTCTCTTTTGCGGATATCCCCCGATTCGGACAGCGAATTCAGATTACGATATACTGTTGCCCTGCTTATGTTAGGATGTTCCTTTACAATCGTTCTGTAAATCTCATCTGCGGTGGCATGGCACCGTAGCTTATTTACAGCTTCTAAAACCAGCAAACGCTGAATCGTATATCTCTTCATAATATATAGTTTCTCTTTATTGATGTTTTGCTTCTAATAGTATTATATCTCATTAAGGACTGAATGTCAATAGTTTTTATAATATTTTTATCAAATTCTCTGTATAACAAAAATACAGGCTTGCAGAGAGTGTTTAGTCCTTGCAAGCCTTTTTTGCTTTTAGCCGTAAATATAAATCGTTCAATTTATGGGGTATCGTTCAATTTATAGGTATTCTTTAAATACAGTTTCCAAACAATAAAAAGTGTTGCCAAATATGCTCTTTTATGTTATAATAAACTGAACAATAAATAAGAATTTGACGAGCAGTTAATGAGTAAAGGGAGGACGGAAAACAAACCGCCATCCCTCAAAATTTGCGTCGCAACAAGCAAAGAAAAACAACCGCCGAGGAATCTCACGAAACCTCAGCGGCGTTTTTACGTTTATCTGACTACCGAAGAATGACTATAGATATAGAATTCCTCTTGGCTTGGCATCCACTTCTTTTCTTTCGGTGGGAATGTCGCGTCGAACGCTTCAACAGCGGTAGTATCCTCACAGCAGTCGGCGGCGGTAGATGGAATGTACATCCACTTTCTGCCGTCGAGCGCATTCGGTACAAGCTCGCAAACGAGAAGCGCCGTTGGGAAGTTGCTGTCAACCACGAAGCTGACGTTCTTCTTTTTGCAGCTCACAAATCCACGGCTGACGTAGTTACCCGGATTGCCGAAGTTGATATTAACGTCATAGCCCATCTTGCACGCTACCTCAAAGGAATGCTCGATCAAAACCTTGCCGAGTTTCTGCCTCTGATATTCGGGAGCAACGCAAAGCGGTCCGAAGGAAAGAATTTCCTTGCGCTCACCGTTCTCGTCCTCAAGCCAAGCCTTTGTGTACATAATGTTGCCGACGATCTTACCGTCAAGTTCAAGCACGAACGCAAGCTCGGAGATGAAGTCGGGATGAGAGCGCATCGTATGAACGAAATAATGTTCATCTGCGCCCGGTTTATAGACGTTCCAAAACGCCTCGCGTGTAAGTTCTTCAACTGCTCTGTAGTCTTTTTCTGTTTCTAAACGTATCGTCAAATTGTTCATTGTTAAATCCTTTCATAAATTGTTGACGTTCAAAATACGAGAGGATTGCCGAGAATGCATTTGCAAACCTCTCGTTTACAATACAATCTCCAAAAGGTTGGTGTTTTTCAAACAGCACACTCCAATAAAAATATTCAAGCCGAGGCTTGTAAAGATATTATATCATAAAAATGTGAATAGGTCAATCACCTTTACTTATGAATCGGTTGAAAAGTTCATAGAAATATGATATAATAAACTGAACGATAAATAAGAATTTGACGGAGATTAGATATGCTTGAAAAGATGGCTGATTTTTTTGAAAATAGATTAGATGGATACGATGAACATATGATGACCAATATTGAAGCGGCAGACGAGTTCTATCCCTTTACGGCGAAGCAGTTGCCGACTATCGAAAACTGCCATATACTTGATTTGGGATGTGGCACAGGATTGGAGTTGGAAAAATACTATCTGCTAAATCCATCTGCAAGGATAACAGGTATTGATTTGTCACAAGGAATGTTATCGACTCTGAAAAATAAATTTGCCGACAAAGACATTACTTTGATTGGTGGTTCCTATTTTGATGTGCCTTTTGGTATGTCCTTGTTTGATAGTGCGGTATCGGTGGAGAGTTTGCACCATTTCACAAAGACCGAAAAAGTCCCTTTATATACCAAACTGCGTAGAGCATTAAAAGACGGTGGATATTTTGTACTGACGGACTACTTCTCTTTGACTGATGAAGAAGAACAGATGCACCGACAAAACTTGAGTGAATTGAAAGCAGAGCAAGGAATTTCAGATGATGAGTTTTACCATTACGACACTCCCCTTACTGTAAAACACGAAACAGAAGCACTTCTTGAAGCAGGTTTTTCTTCCGTAGAGGTGCTGAAAAATTGGGGTGCGACTTATACCATAAAAGCAGTTAAGTAAATTCCAATTTGTCGAACAAAATCATTCCTTGAACGATTGAACCCTTGAACGATACAAAATCCGCCACTTCTGTCTTGTCGGAGAAGAGGATGGCGGATTTATCTGTTTATACATGAATACATATGTATTCATACGAAAAAGCGCCCTCAAAATCGCCGAAATGAGCGGTTAAAGGTCAAAAATGAGCCGATTTTGGCGTATAAAGCAAAATTCCATAGCCGAAATTGTATCGACTATGGAATCTTTTTTGGTTGCGGGGGTGGGATTTGAACCTCACGACCTCCGGGTTATGAGCCCGACGAGCTACCAGGCTGCTCTACCCCGCGATATGAAAGGAAAAATGGTGCCGGAAGCCGGGATCGAACCGGTACGATACAAAGTATCACGGGATTTTAAGTCCCGGGCGTCTGCCAATTCCGCCATTCCGGCAGGCCGGAATACGCTCGGCTATCCTTTTGCGCTCGTCTATTATAACACACCCGCGCTTCCCTGTCAAGGCTTTTTTAAAAAAAGTTGGAGAAGAGCGGATCTTTTGGACAGAAGGGGCGGACGCTCTTTTCTCAGGATATGCCAGAACGGGGAAAATAACCCGCTGTTCCGGGAAATCTTTGCACTTTTCATCGCAAAAAGCGACAGCGGGAACGTTTTTTCGCAAAGACTCGCCCGGATGCGGGCAGACCCGCCGTCAATCTCCTTTTTCCTACGGCGCGATGCGATCCTTCTCGCGGGGTCGCAGGCTTACAATCAAAAGAAAAGGAAACCGGGCGCGCACAGCGCCAAAAGAAAACGGAGGCATCTGATAAAATGGAACAGGAACTGGGAAACACGCCAAGGAGAACCCCCCTGGGGAAAACGGGAGAAACCGGCAGAGTGCGCCGGGAAAGCGCCCGGGCGGGCGCATGGCCGCAAGGTGACCGGGACAGCGGGGCTTTTCCCGCTTCGGCCGGGAAACGGCGCGGCGCAGACGCCAGC
>CAJJIY010000043.1 GCA_905187695.1 uncultured Eubacteriales bacterium
TGAAGCTTTTCTATGATTTCGTGAGCTATCTTTTCATTTTAACTTTACAGTGCCTATTTTTTTTATTTCTTTATGTCCGGGCACCGTCAAAATCCCGTAAAAACCACACATCCTCACGCGGGATCCGGAATTCGCGGCCGCGAAGATAGTCCAGCACGCCGCCTTTTTGGGAAAAGTCCATCCGCAACCGGTAGGCATAAAGCGCCTGATATTTATAACCCATTTTACGGTCGTCCTCGTTATGGCCGTACTTCCCGTCCCCCAGGAGCGGATGTCCGATGTGCGAAAGGTGCGCCCGGATCTGATGCGTGCGGCCGGTGAGCAATTCGACCTCCAGAAGCGAGCGCCCGTTTTTTTCGGCCAGTACCCGATACCGGGTGAGGATCTTTTTGGCTCCGGGAAACGGAGTATCGTGCACAGTGACCTGATTTTTGGCGCTGTCTTTTCGCAGATAGGCACACAGCGTGGCCTCTCTTTTTTCCATTTTACCGTGCACGGCCGCAAGATAGAACTTGGAAATCTCGCCTTCCCGGATCCGCTCGTTCATATCCCGCAGAGCTGCGGCGTTTTTGGCGGCGATGACCATGCCGCCGGTGTTCCGGTCAATGCGGTTGCAAAGCGCGGGGGCAAAGGACTGCTCGGCGGCGGGATCGTATTCGCCCTTGCCATAAAGATAGGCTTTGATATGCAGAATGAGCGTGTTCTCTCCCCCGTCGGCGTCCTCGTGCACCAGCACGCCGGGGCGCTTGTTGAGAATCATCAGATTTTCATCTTCAAACACAACCGAAAGCTTGGGGCGGATGGCGCCAAGCGTGCGGGCATCGCTCTCATCGGGCGCGTCGAAAAACTCGTCCTTTATAAAAAGGCTGATCTCGTCCCCTTCGGTCAAAAGCGCGTTGCCCGTTGTGCGTTTGCCGTTGAGTTTGATCTTTTTGGTGCGCAGATCCTTATAAAGCAAAGAGAGCGGCAGGCCGCGCACAGCCTTGAGCAGGAATTTATCCAGCCGCTGTCCCGCATCGTTTTTCCCGACCGTGATAATCTTCATATTTTCATCCTTCAGAATCGAAATTGAAAAAGAACCGGCAGTGCAAAGACTGCCGGATTCTTTTTTGAATGCTCAGAGTGTGCCGAAGATCCGGTCGCCCGCATCGCCCAGACCCGGAACGATATAGGCGTGATCGTTGAGACATTCATCAAGCGCCGCCGTGTAGATATCCACATCGGGGTGTGCCTCCTGCACGCGCTTGACGCCTTCGGGCGCGGCCACCAGGCACATGAAGCGGATGTTGGTGCAACCGTGTGCCTTGAGACGGGTCAGCGCGTCGACAGCGGAGCCGCCGGTGGCCAACATGGGGTCAACCAGAATGACCATGCGCTGCTCGACATCGGCCGGGAGCTTGCAATAATACTCCACCGGCTCGTGCGTGGCAGGATCGCGGTACATTCCGATGTGGCCGACCTTGGCCACGGGCACCAGGTTCTGGAGGCCGGCCACCATGCCAAGACCTGCGCGAAGAATCGGTACAATGGCAATCTTCTTGCCTGAGACCATCTGCGCCTGCATCTTGGTGATGGGCGTCTCGATGGTGACGGGTTCCAGCGGCAGGTCGCGGGTCAGTTCATAACCCATGAGCATGGCGATCTCGTTGAGCAGCTCGCGGAAATCCTTGGAACCGGTTTTTTTATTGCGCATAATGGACAGTTTGTGGGTAATCAGCGGATGGTCAATGACATGAAGTGTGCTCATAACAATCTCCTTGATTCTTATTCCTTAACATTATAAAACATAAAGCCCTTTTTTTCAAGTAGAAATCCAAAAAAAAGCCAAAAACTTGCGAAGATGTTGACCTTTGCCCGAAAAAATGTTAAAATGTAAGAAAGTCTATCCTAAGGGGCGCCATTTATGCCACAACCAAAACCCACCGTGGGCATTTACACCATGGGCTGTAAAGTCAATCAATATGAAAGCGAAGCCATTGCCGAGGCTTTTTCGGCGCGCGGCTTTGCGGTCTGCCCGCCTGAAACGCCGTGCGATTTTTATGTCATCAACACCTGTACAGTGACCGGCGAATCCGACCGGAAAGCGGGTCAGCTCTGCCGCCGCGCGCACAAAGAAAATCCCGCGGCCTTCATTCTGGTGACCGGATGCCTTTCGCAATCGCGCCCGGAGGCATTCTCCGCGCTTTCCTTTGTCGATTATCTCTGCGGGAACGACCGGAAACTCTCGGTAGTGGACGCGGCCGAGCGGTTTTTGCGCGAAGGGAGAGGCAACGCGCCGCTTTTGCAGGTCGCTCCCCTCTCGGACGCGCCCTTTGAAGAGATGGAGATTACTCATTTTGACCGCACCCGCGCCTATGTGAAAATTGAGGACGGATGCGAAAACCGCTGTGCCTACTGCGCCATTCCCGGCGCGCGGGGCCCGGTGCGCTCCAAACCGCTCCCGGCCGTCCTGAAGGAAGTGCAGAAACTGACCGAAAACGGTTGCCGCGAAGTGGTATTGACCGGCATTGAAACCGCCTCCTACGGGAAAGATATCGGATGTGACCTGCTTGCCCTGCTCACGGCCGTGGATCAGATCCCCGGCATCGGGCGGATCCGGCTGGGATCGCTTGATCCCTCGCTCATGCGGGAAGATTTTGTGGCGGCACTGGCAAAACTCCGGCATCTGGCGCCGCATTTTCACCTTTCCGTGCAAAGCGGCAGCAGCGCGGTGCTGGCCGCCATGAAGCGGAAATACAATGCCGACATGGCGCGCGCGGCCGTGGAGCGCCTCCGGCGCCGTTTCCCGGATGTTGAACTGACCGCCGACTTTATCGTGGGATTCCCCGGCGAAACAAAGGCCGATTTTGAAGAAAGCGCCCGGATGGTGCGGGAAGCGGGCTTTTTGCAGATTCATGTTTTCCCCTATTCGCGCCGGGCCGGCACGCCGGCGGCCGTCATGAAAAACCAGCTCCCCATGCCGGTCAAAAAAGAGCGCTGCGCCGCGCTGATTGCACTGGGAAAAGAGGTTCGCGCCGCACGCCTTTCCCGCGCGCTGCTTTCGGGCGGCACGCAGGCGGTGCTTTTTGAGACCTTTGAAAACGGATTGGCCGTCGGGCACACCGCTTCCTTTCTGGAGGTGGAGGTCCCGTCCGATGAAAATATCCACGGAAAAGAATACGCCGTGCGCCTGACCGGTATCCGGTCGGACCGTCTGTGCGGCGAGATTGTGAGGGCCTGCTCTGATGACAGATCATTTTCAAAATGAACCGGTTGCGGATCTGACCGGTGACCGGGCGCCGGAAAACCAATGGGCCGGGCCGGGCGAACATCTGACCGTAAACGGTTTCTGCGTGCAGAATGAGGCCGGACTGCAGGCGCTTTGCCGGGAACTGTCGCTCCCGGAAGCGCTCCCTGTGCTTTTTTATATGCAATCCTATTTTGCCGGACGACTGCGCCGGGATCCGACCGTGGGCGAAGTACGGCTGACCGTGAGTCTGGCCGGGGCGCTGACCCATCTGCCCGAACAGTGGTTTTTCCCCGCCGAAATTCCCGGATGCGCGGAACTTTCCGACATCCGTCAAAAAGAAAAAGAAATGGGAAAACCCACCGCGCGCACGCCGCACATTCTCCTCTCGCGCATCGGCACTTATCTCTCGCGCGCCGGCATTACACCGGCCTTTCAAACCGGCATGATCGCCGGTGAAAGCGCCGAAATCGCCGCCGCCTGCCACGGCATGGCGCCTGAACTGGCGCTGGAATTTGCGGGCGTCACCGGCGTACTGCTCCCGCTTGCCGAGACAAGGAAAAACCATGTGAACGGCGCATTGCTGGAATTTACCTGCGAAGAACGCGAACAGGCCACCGAACGGCTGGCCGCACTTTGCCGCCGGCATATCGGTCTTCCCCTGTCGCCGCTCTTTGCGGGCAAGCCGCTGGGACTGCTCCCGGCGCTGGCGCAGACCGACGGCGCGGACATTGAACTTTCACAGATCTCCGGATACCGCCCCGGGGACGGCACACAGACGCTTGTGCGGGACGCGACCGGACGGTTTTATCTTTCCGTTCCGGAGGGAAATCTGCCGGCGCTTCTTCGCGCCGAACCCGAGCTGAAACAGATCGGACGGCTGACCGGAAACGGGATTCTGCGCGTCACCGAAAGCGGCCGGAAACCGGCCGAACTGACCGTTGAATTTCTTTCGCGCCTGTATACCAAAAAAGAAGAGAAAAAGATCCTGCCCGCCGAACCGACCGGCGCACCGGAGGACGAGCGCGTGATCCGCGGGCGCTTTCAGATCCTTGCCGGCAACCGCACCGCAGGCGACCCGATGGAGGCGCTTCTTTCCCTCCTCCTGCTTGCCGCCGAGAACGGCGCCGTGCCCGAAACCCTGACGCTGTGCCCGGTCCTTGACTGCCCGGCAGACGCCGGAGACGCGGCCTGCGGCGCGCTGTTTTCCTTTATTCTGGCCTGCCACCGCTTCTCGGCCGAACTGATGATTCCGCCGGTCAACGGGAAAATCCTTACGCGGCCGGCCGGCACAGCGGCGGCCCTGACGCTCTTCCTTTCGGGCACACGGCGCGAAATCCCCGCTCCCAAGACCCTCGCCCGCCTGAGAGAAGCAACCAAACGGCGGGATTTTGCGGCAATCCGGCAGATTTTTACGGAAAATCTCTAAAAAAATCAGAAAAACCCTTGCATTTTCGTTTGGGTTATGGTATAATGAGTATCGCTGTTAAATTTGATTTGATAATGTCACGCACCCCTGCGGGTGCAAACAGGAGGTGTCTGATATGGCAAAGTGCAGTGTTTGCGGAAAAGGCGTGGTCTTCGGCCAGAATGTTTCTCACTCCAACCGTAAAACCAACCGTTCTTGGAAGCCCAACATCCGCAAGGTGAAGGCAATTGTGAACGGAACGCCCGCCACCGTGGCGGTTTGCTCCCGTTGCCTGCGTTCCGGCAAAGTGTCCCGCGCGTAAAAAGCACGGTCAAAAGCCGCGTGAAGTCTTTGACTTCACGCGGCTTTTCCCGTTTTCACCGGAACGCTGCAAACGGCGTTCCGCTTCCCTTTTGAAAACAGTAAGCCCCCGGCGCAATTGCGCCGGGGGCATTTGAAACGGCACATGGCGTCCGACCGCTGACGCTCTGTCAGTGGCCGCGCACCGCGGCACGGTCAATTACTGTGCGTTCTTTCTGGCCTCGAAGCAGGCGCTGCAGTACACAGGCCGGTCGCTGGAGGGCTGGAAAGTGACCTTCGCCTCACCGCCGCACTGTGCGCAGGTGGTGATGAAGTACTGTCTCTCGCCCTTGCCCGCATTCTTCTTGGCGTCACGGCATGCCTTGCAGCTCTTGGGCTTGTTGAGGAAGCCCTTTTCCTTGTAGAACTTCTGCTCACCTGCGGTGAACACAAATTCCTTGCCGCACTCTTTGCACACCAGAGTTTCGTCCTCAAAGACTTCGTCGGTTGCGCCAACCATGTTTTCCTGTTCGTTCATTGCTTTTACCTCGCTTAAATTGAGATGGTTTTTGCCCTTAGACGGATTCTGACCGACACCTTTGAGAATTGTTCAACGCTCTGGATTAAGCTACCGGGGCATATAGAATCCCGTTACCGTTCCGTGAAAAGCGCCCGACGGAGCTTTTGGCGGATGCGATAAACGGCATTTTCGATGGAATGCGGCTCTTTGCCGAGAAGCCGCGCGATTTCGCCGGAACGGTATCCGGCCGTGTAAAGCCGCCAGACGCGGTTCTCAAACGGTGAGAGCACGGCGGCAATGCGGGTGTGCAGGAGCAAAAGCGCCTCTTCCTCCATACACTGGCGGGCGGGATCTTCCCCGACCTCGCCGGGCAGTTCCTCCGGTTCGGCCGTGAGGAGCTTGGTGCGGCGACGAATGGCCCGCAATTGAGTGGAAAGCGCATTGGACACACAGATCTTGGCATACAGGCCGAACCCGACCTCGTTTTGTCCCAGATCGTAACCAAGACAGGCTCGATAAAACGCATAGCGCGCCACCTGCCAAAGATCCTCCCGATCCTCGTGGGAAAGCCCGGCCGAAAAGCGGGCGATCTGAGAAGAAAGAAGCGGCGTAAAATCCGAAAGAAGCACGGAAAAGGCAGCCTCTTCCCCATTGCGGACAGCCGCCAGCCGGGTGCGGATCTCACTTTCTGTTTTTTCTTTCATGCCGCTCCTCACCAAAGGATCCCCTTTTTTGCTCTACAAAATCCATTATATCAGAATTTTACAATTTGTCAATAGTTTTCCCGAAAAAGAATTCGATTGGTTTCGTTCTCCTTCGCGTTTTTTGTGTAATATGCACACATTTCCGGATTTTTGCGCTTTGAATTTCAACTGTTTATGGTTTCTTTGCGAGAAGATGTTCACACTTCTTTTACATTTAAAGAATAGTCGCTTCAGTCAAAAAGGAAATTCATATTGCCGGACAGCATGGCGTGCACCCCGCGATAGACCACCTCCGGGCGGTCGCGGAAATTGTCGCGCATCCGCTCGGCGCGGTCGGCCGAATCGACCGAAAGTTCGGTCCTGAAAATCACGCGGCCCTTTTCAAGGAGCGTGCAGGTAACGATATACGCGCCGTCGCCCTCGCGCGTGACCTCGGCAGTGGCGGTAATGCCCCGCTCGCCGAAATCCAGATAGCGAAGCGCCATCGACAGGCTTTTGTCCAGAATGGAAGAAAGAATGTCGCTGTGCAGCGACTCGGCCACGCACTTCCCTTTGGCGGTAATCTCATAGCGCTTTTCCCCGTCCGCGCCGGGCGCGGCCTCGGCAATCAGCCCGTCATCCAGCATTTTGGTAAAAGCCAGCCGGAAATCCAGATACATAACATAATCGGTGCGCATCACAATCTCGTTCAGCGTGACAAAACTGAGCGGCCGCCCGACATTTTCCATCAGATACAGCACAAAAATCTTGACATTCTGCATACTGCCAACCGGTGAACTCACAGCAAGCCCTCCTGTTCCCATTCATCTTAATGATTGTATCATATTTTTTCCGTTTTTTCAAGAGATTTGTTTGCATTCTGGAAAAAAGCGTGCTATAATAATCTCAATCTGTATTGCGCCCCGGCGCGGAAAGGTTTTCACATGATCAATATTGCCATCCTCGGCTTCGGCGTGGTCGGCTCCGGCGCGGCCGAGGTCCTTGCCGACAACGCGGCGCTCCTTCGCGCCAACACCGGACACGAACTTCGCGTTTCCAGAATCCTGGACCTGCGGGATTTCCCGGACAGCCCTTTCGCCGCACTGGTCACGCATGATTTTGCCGACATTCTGAGCGATCCCACCATCTCGATTGTGGCCGAGACCATGGGCGGGGCGCACCCGGCCTATGACTTTACCAAGGCCGCGCTGGAAGCCGGCAAAAATGTGGTAACTTCCAATAAGGAAGTGGTGGCCACTTTCGGCACAGAGCTTCTTGAGATCGCGGCGGCGCACGGTGTGCGCTATCTGTTTGAGGCCAGCGTGGGCGGCGGCATCCCCATCATCCGCCCGATGGTCAACGATCTTGCCTCCAACCGGATTGACCGGATCGACGGCATTCTCAACGGAACCACCAACTATATTCTCACCCGGATGATCGGCGCGGGCGCTTCTTTTGCCGACGCGCTCCGGGAGGCGCAGAAAAAAGGCTATGCCGAGGCCAATCCCAGCGCCGATGTGGACGGCCTTGACGCCGCCCGGAAGATCGTTATCCTCGCGGCGCTGGCTTTCGGCCCGCTTCTTTCCCCCGCCGGAATCCATTGCGAAGGCATTTCGGCACTGACCCCAGGGGATGTCGCCAGTGCCGCCGCCTTTGGTTGTTCCCTTAAACTCATCGGCCATGCCGAACGGCAAAACGGCCGGGTGCTGGCAATGGTCAGCCCGCGGATGGTGCCGCTTTCTCACCCGCTTTCGGGCATTTCGGATGTCTTTAACGGCATTTTAGTGGACGCCAACATGGTGGGAGAAGTGATGTTCTACGGCCGCGGCGCGGGCAAACTGCCGACGGCCAGCGCGGTGGTGGCGGACATGATTGATATTGTCACGCACGAAGGAAAAGAAGTGCGCGCGCCGCACTTTACCGCCGCCGCCGAAAGCGACTATGCCGATTTTGAAGAAAGCGTATGCGCCTCCTGCTTCTCTTTTGAAGGAACGGCGGCGGACACGCCGCGCGTGACGGCCGTTTTCGGGAACGCACCGATCAAAGTGCTCTCCGGCCGGATCTCGGTGCTTGGCGCACCGATGAGCGAGCACGCGGCCGCCGCCGCGGCCGCGGCGGTGGGACTGCCGTTGCTTTCCCGCATCCGGATGCTCTGAGCGGGCGGTTTCAGGCGGCGTTTTTCCGCTTTCTTTCCCTGCCGCCTTTTCCTTCTTCTCTGATAAAAAAATCAGTCGAGAGCGCCCCAATCTCTTTGCGGGCGAAAAAGAGCGCGGTGAGATTGAGAAAAGTCATCAGCGCCAGAATGACATCGGTCAGCGCCCAGAGCGGAGCCGGTGAAAGCAGCGCTCCCGCAAAAACCGAACAGACCAGTGCCGGGAATACAAACCCGGCACCTTTTTTTCGCCCGCCCGAAAGGAAATAGACGCTTTCCGTGCCGTAATGCGAAAAGCAAAGCAGCGTGGCAAAGGCAAACGCCAGCACCGACAGCGAAATGAAAGGCCCCGCCAACGGCCCCAACGCCGAACCGTAAGCCGAAAGCACCCACGCCATACCGTCGCTGCCGGCCGCCGGCGCGCCGCCGCCCACCAGCAGGGCGAGACCGGTCAGACTGCATAGCAGTACCGTATCCACAAAAACCTCGGCTATCCCGAGCAGTCCCTGCCTCGCAGGTTCCACACCGCCGGCCGTGGCGTGCGCCGTGGGCGTGCTCCCGCAACCGGCTTCGTTGGAAACAAGCCCCCGCGACACGCCATAGCGGACCGCGCCGCTCCAAAGAAATCCCAGAATCCCCGCCGTGGCACTCCTCCCGGAAAACGCGCCCGAAAAAACCGCCGAAAGCGCCGCCGGGAGCGCTTCACGCCGCCGCCAGAGCAAAAAAACCGTCACCGCGACATAAAGCACGCAAAGAAACGGTATGAGCCATGCCGTCACACGCTCCGGCTTTCCCCCGCCCCGCCATAGCACAAGGAGCACCGCGAGTGCCAACAGCGCGCCCGTGAGCGCCGGCGGCCAGCCGAAAACCCGGAAAAGCCCCTCGGCCGCGGCATGGCTCTGCACCACACCGCCCAGCGTCAGCATGGCCGCAAACATCAGCAGGGCAAAAAATGCGGA
>CAJJIY010000044.1 GCA_905187695.1 uncultured Eubacteriales bacterium
CCACCGGCACACCGGTGGCCGCTCCTATGCCCGGCACGGTCATGAAGCTGAATGTCGGCGTGGGCGCCGCCGTTCATCGCGGCGATGTGCTCTGCGTGCTGGAGTCTATGAAAATGGAGAACGATATCTGCGCCCCCGCCGACGGCGTTGTGAGCGCGGTGCTTGTTTCCGCCGGCAGTGCGGTCACGACCGACCAGGTGCTTTTCACGCTGAAATGAGGGCGCCTTTATGAGGGAAAGTATTCTGAATTTTCTGCAGAGCACCGGCGTTTATCGGCTCTTTGCGGGCGTATGGTGGAAATATCTCATCATGTACGCCATTGTGGGCGTGCTGGTGTATCTGGCCATCCGGAAGGGCTATGAACCGCTCCTGCTTTTGCCGATCGCCATCGGAATGTTCCTGACCAATATGCCCGGCGCGAATCTTTTTCACCCGGAAATGTTCATCGGCGCGGGTGAGGTCGATTATCTCACGGTCTTCCGGAACGGCGGCCTTATCGACATGATGTATCTGGGCGTAAAGCTCGGCATTTATCCCTGTCTTATCTTCATCGGCATCGGCGCGATGACCGATTTTTCTCCCCTTATCGCCAATCCGAAAAGCCTGCTCATCGGGGCGGGCGCTCAACTGGGCGTTTTTGCCGCCTTTTCCTTCGCGCTCCTTTCGGGCGTTTTCACGCCGCAGGAGTGCGCCGCCATCGGCATCATCGGCGGCGCGGACGGTCCCACCGCCGTGCTGATCACCAAGATTCTCGCGCCCGGACTGCTTGGCGCCATCGCAATCGCGGCCTACAGTTACATGGCGCTCATCCCCATCATTCAGCCGCCCTTCATGCGGCTGCTGACCACCAAAAAAGAGCGTGCCATCCGCATGAAATCGCTCCGGCAGGTCAGCAAAATCGAAAAGATCTGCTTTCCGATCCTGGTCACGCTGGTGGTCTTTCTCATCGTCCCGGACGCAGTGACGCTGGTGGGTTGCCTCATGTTCGGCAATCTTCTGAACGTCAGCGGCGTGACCGACCGCCTTTCCAAGACCGCCCAGAACGGCATGATCAATGTCATCACCATTCTGCTGGGACTTTCGGTCGGCGCGACTGCCACGGCCGAAAACTTTCTCTCGGCTAAAACGCTGCTCATCATCGCCTGCGGGCTTGCCGCGTTTGTCATTTCCACCATCGGCGGGTTGCTGACGGCCAAATTGATGTGCTTTGTCACGCACGGGAAGATCAATCCGCTCATCGGCTCTGCCGGGGTCTCGGCCGTGCCGATGGCCGCGCGCGTGGCGCAAAAGGAGGGCCAACGGGAGGACCCCACCAACTATCTTCTGATGCACGCCATGGGCCCGAATGTGGCGGGCGTGATCGGCTCTGCCGTGGCGGCGGGCATCTTCCTTTCTTTCAATTTCTGAGCGAGGTGAATGAATATGGCAAAAGTTAAGATCACCGAGACCGTGCTGCGGGACGCGCATCAGTCGCTCCTGGCCACCCGCATGAGAACCGAGGAAATGCTGCCGATTCTCCCCAAAATGGACGAAATCGGCTATCATTCTCTGGAGGTCTGGGGCGGCGCCACCTTTGATGCCTGCCTGCGCTTCCTGCATGAGGATCCGTGGGAGCGCCTTAAAAAGATCCGCGCGGCCGCGCCCAAAACGCCGCTCCAGATGCTTTTCCGCGGGCAGAATATTCTGGGATACCGCCACTATCCGGATGATGTGGTCTCCTATTTCGTAGAGCGGTCCATTGCCAACGGCATCAACATCCTGCGCATTTTCGACGCGCTCAACGACCCGCGCAACCTGAAAACCGCCATTGACGCCGCGCGGCGCGAGGGCGGTCATGTGCAGGCGGCCATCTCCTATACCACCGGCGCGGCTTTCACGCTGGATTATTACAAAAAATACGCCAAAACGCTGGAGGAAATGGGCGCGGATTCCATCTGCGTCAAGGATATGGCGGGGCTTCTCCGTCCCTTTGAGGCCTATGACCTTATCAAGGCGCTCAAAGAAACCGTTCATGTGCCGATCCAACTTCACACCCACAGCACCGCGGGGCTGGCTTCCATGACGCTCCTGAAAGCGATCGAGGCCGGCGTGGATGTGGTGGATACCGCGCTCTCTCCGCTCTCGCAGGGAACTTCTCAGCCCCCCACAGAGAGCCTGGTGGCGGCGCTTTCCGGCACGCCTTTTGATACAGGCCTGGATCCGGCCAAACTGGATGAGCTTACCCGGTATTTCGATCCGCTCCGCGAAAAATATCTGAGGGAAGGCCTGCTCGATCCCAAAGCGCTGAAAGTCGATGCCAAGGCGCTCCTTTACCAGGTGCCCGGCGGGATGCTTTCCAACCTCATGAGCCAGCTGAAGGAGGCCGGAAAGTCCGAGCTGCTTGCCAAAGTGCTTTTGGAAGTGCCGCGGGTGCGCGCCGATGTCGGCAATCCGCCGCTGGTCACGCCCTCCTCGCAGATCGTGGGCACGCAGGCCGTGCTCAATGTGTTGGCAGGGGAGCGCTATAAGATGGTCAGCAAGGAATTCAAGGGCCTTGTGAGGGGAGAATACGGCCGCACGCCCACGCCCATTGACCCCGCCTTTACAAAAAAGATCATCGGGGACGAAGCGCCCGTCACCTGTCGCCCGGCCGATCTCCTTTCTCCCGAACTGCCCGCGCTCCGGGAAAAACTGGCCGGTTATACCGAAAAAGAAGAGGATGTGCTTTCCTTTGCCCTTTTCCCGCAGGTGGCCATGAAATTCTTTGAGGAACGCAAGGAAAAAAAGTACGGTCTTGACGCAAATGCCGACCCTCAAAAGGCCGTGCACAGCGTCTGATCCTCCGCAAAAAAGGGACACCCGCGGCGGGTGGCCCTTTTTTGCGGTTGCCTCTTGCAAAATCGCACTTTATGTTGTATAATGGTAAAACTGACTTCAAAATCCGAGGGTTTATGAAAAATACCGAGTCCGCTTTCAACTTTAAGGCGTTTATCCGGGCGGTGGCTGTCATTGCCGTGCCGGTCGCGCTGCAAAATCTGCTCACCACCACTGGCAGTATGGTCGATACCATGATGGTCGCGCCGTTGGGAGAGACCACGGTGGGGGCGCTGGGGCTGTGCGCCCAGTTTTCCTCCCTGATGTTTTCCTGTTATTGGGGCTTTGTCGGGGGCGGTATGCTCTTTTTCGCGCAGTACTACGGCGCAAAAGACGAGGACGGCGTTTGCCGCGCTTACGGCATCACTTTCTCTTTCATGATGACGGTGGCCGCAATCTTCATGGTACTGGGGCGCTTTTTCCCGCAACAGGTGATGAGCGTCTACACCGACAAGGCGCACATTGCCGCCATCGGCGTGGCGTATCTGCGGGTGGTGGCCTTTGCCTATCCGCTTCAGATCTTTTCGGTCTGTATGTGCGCCCTTCTTCGCTCCACCGAACGGGTGCGGATCCCCATGTTCGGGGCGTTTGCCTCGGTCGGCACGAACGTCCTGCTCAACTGGATGTTTATCTACGGCAAGCTGGGTCTGCCCGCAATGGGGGTTAAGGGCGCGGCGCTGGCCACCGTGTGCGCCGCCATTGTCAATGTGCTGGTCATTTGGCTGTTGGCGCTCGGCACGGGCTACCGTTATCTTTTCCGCTTCCGGTCGCATTTCCGTTTCACGGGCGCTTTCCTCCGGGAATATCTTTACAAGTGCTTTCCCATTCTCTGCAACGAACTGCTCATCGGCGTCGGCTTTACGGTGCTCAACATCGTGTTGGGGCGGCAGCAGGAAGAAGCCATTGCCGCCATTGCGGTTTTCCGCACGATGGAGGGGCTTGTCATCTCCTTTTTCGCCGGGTTTTCCAACGCCGCCTCGGTGCTGATCGGCAACCGCGTGGGGGCGGGCGACCTGCGCGGCGCCTACGAATATGCCAAGCGCCTCATTTTGCTGTGCGGCGGATGCGTGGCCCTTGTCTGCGCAACGCTTTTTGCGTTTCATCGCCCGTTGCTTCGTCTGATGAGTCTGTCGGGCGAGTCGCTCCGCCTGGGCACGATCTTTCTTTCCATCTACTGCGTGGCCGCCGTGATCCGGATGAGCAACTGGGCGCAGAACGATACTTTCCGCGCGGCCGGGGACGCCCGCACCGGCACGGTGCTGGAGATCTCTTTCATGTATGCCGTGGTGTTGCCGGCCGTGTGCCTGACGGGATTGGTTTTCCGTGCGCCGGTGGCGCTGGTTTTTTTGTGCTGCTATATTGACGAACCCATCCGCTTTATTCTCATGCAACGGCATCTTTATTCGGGAAAATGGATTCGTCCGGTCACACAGGCGGGCAAAAAGGCCCTGCCCGGATTTCTTGAGGAGCTGAAAAAAGGGAAGCGATAAAAAAGAAGAACCGCGCACAGCGCGGTTCTTCTTTTTTATCGGGGCGTCGCTTTCCCACAGAGCCTTCCCGAAGTCCGGAAAAGCCCGCGCCCGGGCGCCCCGCCCTTTACAGTTTTTTGAGATCCTCTTCTAAAATCAGGTGATATCCGGCCGCCGTCAGCACGGCTTCGGCCGCCTTGTTGTCCGGCACGCGCAGGACCACATAGGCATGGCGCGCCGTGCGCGCGAGGAAGGCATAAAGGTATTCCACATCCACGCCCGCTGCCGAGAGGGTCTGCAGCGCCAGCGCCAGTTTTCCGGGCTCGTCGCCGATCTTCACGCCCAGCACCTCGGTGATCCGCACCAGATAGTCGTTTTCAAGGAGAATCTTTTCGGCTTTTTTTGTGTCGCTGACGATAAGGCGCAGAATACCGAAATCGCGGGTGTCTGCAATCGAGAGCGCGCGCAGGTCAATGTGCCGCTCGGCCAGAAGCGCGGTCACATCCGAGAGGGTCCCTCTCCGGTTTCCGACAAAAACAGTCAGTTGTTCAATACTCATGGGGTGCTCCTTTCAGTCGTGCAGTTTGCGTTTGTCCACCACGCGCACGGCTTTGCCCTCGCTCCGGGCAATCGTGCCGGGGGGTACCAGATGAACCGTGGGGCCGATGCCCAGCATGGTGCGGATTGCGCCGGAGAGCGCCTTTTCCCGCGCCGTCACGCCGCTGACCGTGTCCGAGAACTGTTCGGCAGACAGTTCCACGTAAACGTCCAATGTGTCGCTGTTTTTCTCGCGATCCACCAAAATCTGATAGTTGGGCGCGTAGCCTTCGTTGAGCAGCACGGTTTCAATCTGGCTGGGGAAGACGTTCACGCCCCGGATGATGAGCATATCGTCGCTTCGACCCATCGGCTTGGCCATGCGGATAAAGGTGCGTCCACATTCGCAGGGGGTTTCATTCAGCACGCAGATATCCCGCGTGCGATAGCGAAGAAGCGGGAAGGCCTCTTTGTCCAGAGAGGTAAAGACCAGTTCGCCTTTTTCTCCCATGGGGAGCGGCTCGCCGCTCTCGGGGTCGATGATCTCGGCAATGAAATGATCCTCGTTGATGTGCATCCCGGCCTGTTCCCGACACTCAAAGGCCACGCCGGGGCCGGAGAGCTCGGTAAGACCGTAAATGTCAAAGGCGCGGATGCCCAGCAACTTTTCAATATCGCGGCGCATTTCCTGCGTCCAGGGCTCCGCCCCGAAAATGCCGGCTTTCAGCGTGTTTTCTTCGGGCTTCACGCCCTTTTCGTGCAATGCCTCACCCAGATAGGCCGCGTAAGAGGGTGTGCAGCAAAGGATCGTGCTCCCCAGATCCTCCATGAACTGGAGCTGGCGGTCGGTGTTTCCGCTGGACATAGGCAGGGTGAGACAGCCCACCTTGGCCGCGCCTCCGTGCAGTCCGAAGCCGCCGGTGAAGAGCCCGTAGCCATAGGCCACCTGCACCACATCTTCCGGCGTGCCGCCCGCCGCCACGATGGCGCGCGCACAGCAATCATCCCAGAGGTCGATGTCCTTTTGCGTGTAGTAGGCAATCACCCGCCGTCCCGTTGTGCCGGAGGTCGAGTGAATCCGCACGCATTCGCTCTTCGGCACGGCGCGCATGCCGTCCGGATAGGTTTCACGCAGGTCGCTTTTGCTCAGAAAAGGCAGTTTGTGCAGGTCCTTGATGCCGTGAATGTCCCCCGGCATCAGACCTTTTTGCTCCATGAGTGCGCGGTAGTAGGGCACATGCTCGTAGACGTGGCGCACCTGCCGCACCAGTTTTTCGGATTGCAACGCGCGGATTTGCTCGCGCGGCATGGTCTCGGCTTCTTTTTGAAAATATTTTTCTTCCATTTTGTCCTCTCAGTCCTCAAGCCCCAGTGCAAAGGCTTTCTGATTCATGGCCACAAACTGCGGCTTGACGCCTGTGGCAATGGCCTCTTCCCATTTTTCCCGTTCAATCGGGAGATATTTTGACAGCCGGGCCAGGAGAACGGTGTTCACGGCCTTCGCGCTGCCCGCCTGTTCGGCCAGCGAGAGGGCGTCTACTTTCTCCACGCAGACCCCTTGCTTTTCCAGATCCTCCAGAATGTCTGCCGGATAGTCGGTTGCCCCGGTCAGCACCGGCATGGGGTCGATCTCCTGGGTATTGACGATGATCCGCCCGCCTTTTTTCAGGCAGTCGGCATAGCGCGCTGCTTCCAGCTTTTCAAAGGAGACGATAAAATCGGCCTCTCCCCTTGTGACGATGGGGGAATACACCTTCTCCCCGAAGCGCACATAAGTGACCACGCTGCCGCCGCGCTGGCTCATGCCGTGTACCTCGGAGACCTTGACGTCATAGCCCTTTTCAAGGAGCAGCCGTCCCAGCAGTTTGGAAGCCAGCAGGCTTCCCTGGCCGCCCACGCCCACAATCATCAGACTGACGGTTTTCATGCCTGTTCTCCTTTCCGGATGGCGCCGAAGGCGCAGAGTTGCACGCAGACCTTGCATCCCACGCACAGCGTTTCGTCAATACGGGCCTTGCCGTTTTTGAAGCTGATGGCCGGGCAGCCCAGCCCCACGCAGCGGCGGCAACCGCGACAGGCAGCCGCATCCACCGTGAGCGGCTTTTGCGCCTTGACCGACTTGAGTAGCACGCAGGGACGGCGGGAAATGATGACCGACGGCTCGTTGACCGCCAGTTCCTCCCGCAATGCCGTGCGCACGGCCGAAAGATCGTAGGGGTCCACCACCCGCACACGCCGGATGCCCACCGCGTGGCACAGAGCCGTGAGGTCCACCTTCGCGGCCGGGTCTCCCTTGATATTATAGCCGGTCGTCGGATTCTGCTGATGGCCGGTCATGCCGGTGATGGAATTGTCCAGAATCACCACTGTGGACGGGGAAGCGTTATAGGCAATGTTCATGAGTCCGGTCACACCCGAATGAACAAAGGTGGAGTCGCCGATGACCGCCACGGTCTTTCCGGCATCCTCTCCTTTGGCCGCAAGGTTAAAGCCGTGAATACCCGAAACCGAGGCCCCCATGCAAAGAGTAGCGTCCATGGCTGAGAGTGGCGGCTGTGCGCCCAGCGTATAACAGCCGATGTCGCCCAGCACGGTCACCTTTTCATGGGCCAATTCATAGAAAATGCCGCGGTGCGGGCAGCCCGCGCACATCATGGGCGGGCGCACCGGGATGTCGCGCACCGCTTCGGGTGCCTCGGGAGCAGGCAGGCCGAAAGCCGCGGCAATGCTTGCCTGCGAAAATTCGCCAACCGGCGGGAAGAGCGACTTCCCGATGACCGAAAGACCCATGGCGCGGCAATGATTTTCAATCACGGGGTCCAGTTCTTCAATGACGTAGAGCTTTTCTACCTGTGCGGCAAAGTCGCGGATGAGCGTTTCGGGGAGTGGGTTCGGCATGCCGATTTTCAGGACGCTGACGCGATCCCCGAAAACCTCTTTGACATATTGATAGCAGGTGCCTTCGGTGATGATGCCGATCTCCTTTGAATCCCCCCATTCCACACGGTTAAAAGGGCAATGCTCGGCATATTCGCGCAGTTTTTGGGTGCGCGCCTCCACCACCGGATGGCGCTTTTTGGCATTGCCCGGCATCATGATGTATTTTCCGCCGTTCCGCTCGTAGGGGGGAAGGGCGCGCGCTTCCCGCGCGCCCGGCTCCACCACCGATTGGCTGTGTGCCACGCGCGTGCAGAGCCGGAAGAGGACCGGTGTGTCAAATTGCTCCGAGAGCTCAAAGGCCGCCTTGGCAAAATCGAGTGCCTCGGCTGAGTCGGCCGGCTCCAGCATCGGCACCTTGGCGGCAACGGCATAGTGCCGGGAGTCCTGCTCGTTTTGAGAGGAGTGCATGGCGGGGTCGTCTGCCACGCAGATGACCAGACCGCCCGTGACGCCGGTATAGGAAAGCGTAAAGAGCGGGTCGGCCGCCACGTTCAGCCCCACGTGCTTCATGGCGCAGGCCGCGCGCATCCCGCGCAGGGAAGCGCCAAAGGCCACCTCCAACGCCACTTTTTCATTGGGCGCCCATTCGCTGTGGATATCGTCGTATTTGGAAAGGAATTCGGTGATTTCTGTGGAAGGCGTGCCGGGATAACTGGAAACCAGCCCGATGCCGCCCTCGTAAAGACCTCTGGCAACCGCCTGGTTGCCGATCATCAGTTGTTTCATAAATCAAAATGCTCCTCATGCGTTGTTTTGCGCCGAAACCAGTCCCTCGCCGCCATAGAGGCGGCGCAGCTTCGGCTTTTCGATTTTTCCGGTGGGATTCCGGGGGACGGGGGCAAAGATGATCCGCCGCGGGCGTTTATAGCGGGGGAGCGCCTGGCAGAAATCCATGATTTCCGCCTCGGTGCAGGAAACGCCCGGCAAGAGTTCGATCACCGCCGCGGCAATTTCGCCCAGTCGCGGATCGGGCAGGCCGATGACGGCCACATC
>CAJJIY010000045.1 GCA_905187695.1 uncultured Eubacteriales bacterium
CCGGTGCCGCCGCCGGTGCCGGAGCCCCCCTGTCCGGAGCCGCCCGACGGGGTATCCTCTCCGCCGCAGGAGGCCAGCGGAAGCGCCAGCAAAAGCAGCGAAAGAACAAGACACAGCGTGCGCAAGAAGAAATGCTTTTTCATAGTGATTCTCCTTTTTGGGTTTGGATTGCTTCCATTATATCACAAGCAGTGCCAATAAAGTGTGAATCTGTGAAGTTTTTTTGAAAAAATCTTGACAGAACGCGATTTTTTTGACATAATGGCAAAGGAAACCGTAAAAAGGAGGGGCCGGAAATGAAAAACGGGCGTCTGAAAATCTGGTTGCCGGGTGTGCTCTCGGTGCTGCTGGCTTTCTGTTCGGTTGGCGCGACCGTTGCGGGGCTTCTCCTTTGCAAGGCGAACATGAACCGCAAGCAGGGACTGCCCGACATCCGGGACTGCGTGCTGGATTTTACCGGATACGGGACCGACAACCGCTATGTCAAACAGCATATGTTCGGCACCTGGGAGTTTTTTTATAATCAATGGATCGTTTCGGACGGCGGCGCGGCCGGCGAACCGGACGCGGTGGTCATGGTGCCGCACCGCTACCGCCAGACCGAATTAAACGGCAAAAGACTGACCAACAAGGGTTATGCCTCCTACCGGATGCGGGTGACCGGACTGCCGGCCGGCACGCCGATCTATTTTCTGAATAACAACTTCATCGGGGGACTGCGCGGATATATCAACGGCGAGCTGGTCTATGCCTACGGCACGATGGAGCGGACGGGGGAGAACCGCGCCAACGGAGAGGCCGAAGTGACGAAAACCTATACCGTTTCGGGGGATAATGAGGTGCTGGAGGTGGTTTTTGAGGTTTCCTCCTGCCGCTCCGGTGGCCTGACCGCCCCGCCCCGGCTGACCATTTCCACGCTACCCACGGCCCCGGCCGCGCCGCTTTTTACCAACAATGTCGGTTTTATTATGCTGGGACTTTCGCTCTCGCTGTTCATTTTTTCTTTTCTGCTTCATTTCGACCCTGTGGCGGGTCGGCGGGACTGCTCCTTTTCGCTGGTGATGGGGGCCATGTTCGGCCTTACGCTTTTTTCGGTGGGGGTTTATTGGCGGCTGCTCTCTTTCCTGCGTTTCAATACCTATAATCTTATTGCGGCGGCCAATCTCTTTTTTGACAACGGACTGTTTCTTGCGCTTCTTTATCATTTCCGGCGGGTTGGCATTTTCACGCGGTCGCGCCCGGTTTTTCTTGCGGGCGGGGGCGTTTCTTTCCTGTCGTTGCTTTTTTATCTCGTTTTTCCGGGCAGTTTTTGGGGGGTGCTGGCGCCGATGACGGTGGTGGCGGGGCTGTGCCTGCTCCTTTTCCCGGTGGTGACGCATGCAAGGCAAAAGCCTGCGCGCGCGGCGCTGTACGCGCTCTTTCTTTACGGCGCAACGGTTTTTATCACCTGCACGGCCTTTGACCTGTGGGATCTCACCATATCGGGCTTTGAGCGGAGCATTGCCTATCTCATGCTCCCGCTGATCTTCACGGTGGTGATCCTTTACCGGCAGATCTCGGCGGAAAACGCCTCGCGTACCATCCGGGCGCTTTCGGCCGAAAAAGCCTATAATCAGGTGCGCGCCGAGGCGCTGGCCGCACAGATCCGGCCGCATTTTATCTTCAATTCGCTGACGGCCATTCAGGCCGCCTATGAAAAGGACCGGGCGCTGGGCGACCGGGCGCTGGGCTTTTTCAGCCGGCATCTGCGCGCCCACGCCGATTCCGACGCGCACGAGACCGTGCCGTTTTCCACCGAGCTTTCCTATATCAACAACTATATCGAACTGGAAAATATGCGCCGCGAAAAACCGGTGACGGTGCTGCTGGACTGCATGGATGTTTCGTTTTCTCTGCCGCCGCTGTGCCTGCAGCCTTTTCTTGAAAACGCTTTCAATCACGCCGGACTGACCGAGCGGGCAGACGGCTATGTGGAACTGCGCGCTTTCCGTGTGCCGGGGGGATACGAAGTGCAGATCAACGACAACGGGGTGGGGTTTGACCCGGCCACCGTCCGCAAAAACGCCGTGGGACTCAAAAACGCCTGCGAGCGTCTGCGGCTCCTTTCCGGGGCGAGCGTGACGCTTGACAGCCGCCCCGGCGCGGGCACACGGGTGAAAATCTTCTTTCCGGACGCGCCGGAAAAACCGGCGGATCCGGGTGAAAAAGAAGCATTTGGTGCCGCAACGGGTATAAAAAACGGAGAAAAGAAGGACGGCGCGTCCGCAACGCGCGCAGAAGGGAGCCAAGATGATACGGATTCTGGTAATTGACGATGAAGCCGCGCCGCTCCTCACTTTTGCCGCGCAACTGTTTGACAACGCCGACATCAGCGCCAGTTTTCTTTCGGGCGAGACCGAAAAAGCGCTGACGGCGGTGTTGGATCCCACGGTGCGGGCGGCGTTTCTGGATATTCAGATGCCGAAAATAAACGGGGTGGAATTGGCCGAACGCATGATTGCCCTGCGGCCGGATCTGAAGATCGTTTTTATCACCGGCTATGCGCAGAACGAAGAAGAACTGAAACGGCGCATCGGGGCGAATTTTTACGGTTTCTGCTACAAGCCCTTTGATCCGGACATCCTGCGCGGAATGCTTTCCGGGTTGCTGGCGGGCGAAAACAACCGGGTGTTTTTACGCACCTTTTCGCACTTTGACTGTTTCCTGGGGCAGACGCCGGTGGATTTTGACCGGGCAAAGGCCAAGGAACTGCTGGCGTTGCTGGCCGACCGGCGGGGCGCGACCGTGACCATGGAAGAGGCCATTACCTGCCTGTGGCCGGAAAAAGCGCCCGAACTCTCCAAAAAGTTATACCGGGACGCGGTCTGCCGCCTGCGGCTGACGCTGGGGAAATACCGGATCCCGGAGATTCTGGAAGTGAAGCGGGCCCGGCTTTTCCTGCGCACGCAGTATTGCCGGTGCGACCTGTGGGATTATCTGGACGGCAAAACGCCGGGCGCGTTTACCGGCGAATATCTGCGGCCCTATGAGTGGTCGGTGGAGCGGGAAAACGAATTGCTGGCCGCCCGATCGGGCCATCCGGAGAAAAAGGAACCGGAAATGTGAAAAAAAGTTGCTTTTTGACCGTTTTTGTTGTATACTGAAAAAAACGGCGCGGTGCGTACACGCGCCCCCCACCGGAAAAATCCGGGGGCACGCGGCGGGAAAAAGGCCGCGGGCGGAAAAGAGGCAACTATGGACGAAGACCGGAACGGACGGAAAGATCCCATAAAAGACGGCCGGAAAAACGGAACCGGAAAGGAGGGCGGCGTTGTGCAGGCCAAGTCAGCAGACAACAAAATACCCCCGAAACGGGATGAAAAAATCAACACCCGGAGCGCTCTGAAACCCGGCAAGGACGAGGCTGACGCGCTGACGCGGATTTATAACCGCTCCGCCTTTTTTGCCAGAGCCGGCGAACTGATCGCGCAAAAGGAAGCGGGCTATTATCTGCTCTCCTGCGTGGACATCGACAGTTTCAAGGTTATCAACGACCAATACGGCATGGCGGCGGGGGACGCGGTGCTTCGCCATGTGGCGCGGTGCATCCGGAAAACCGTTGCGGCCATGGGCGGTATCTGCGGCCGGATCTCGGCGGACCAGTTTGCGGTGCTGTTTCCTTATGCGGACTGCGCGGGAGAAGAATTGCAGCGTTTCCGCGAGCGGGCTTCTTTGCCCGCCTGTATCCCTCAACGCATCCGGTTGCGGGTGGGGCGATACCGGGTGGAGGATCTGTCGGTGCCGGTGGACGTGATGTATGACCGCGCACTGGTAGCGGCCGACGCCATCCGGGACAGCTACGGGAAAGACATTGAATTTTACAACGAGGATATGCGCAATCTTATCCTGCGCCGCCAGCGGATTGTGAACGCCATGGAGGGCGCGCTCCGGGCGCGGGAGTTTGAGGTGTGGTTTCAACCGCAATACAATCATGCCACGGGCGCACTGGTCGGCGCGGAAGCGCTGGCGCGCTGGCGCCGGGACGGGATTTACATTTCTCCGGCCGAATTTGTGCCGATTTTTGAGGAGACCGGTTTTATTTACGAAATGGACCGCTTCATCTGGGAGGAAGCCTGCCGCTACCTTGCCAAATGGAAGCGGGAGGGCGGCACGGTCCTGCCGGTGTCGGTCAATCTTTCCCGGCGGGATCTGCTCCACGAGGATTTTCCCGGCGTGCTGACCGAGATCCTTGGAAAATATCATCTCACCCCTGCCGATCTCCGGCTGGAGATCACCGAATCGGCCTTTTCCCAGCAGTCCAAACAGATGATTGCCAAGGCGGAAGAGCTGGTGCGAGAGGGCTTTACGGTCGAGATCGACGATTTCGGCAGCGGTTATTCTTCGCTGAACACGCTCAAGGATGTGCCGGCCTCGGTGCTCAAGCTGGATATGCACTTTTTTGACAGCAGTGAAAACGGTCAACGCGCCGGGTGCATTGTCGAATCGGTGGTGCGCATGGCCAAGTGGCTGGATATGATCGTGATTGCCGAAGGGGTGGAGACCCGGGAACAGGCCGATTATCTCAAGACCATCGGATGTTACTATATTCAGGGCTATTATTACGCCCGACCGATGCCGGCCGCCGATTACGAGGCGCTCTTTTCGGGCGCGCCCCGCGAGCCGGAGGTTTCCCATCTTAAAACCCTGCAGACCTTTGATCACAACGAATTCTGGAATCCGAAATCCATGGATTCGCTGATCTTCAACAGCTATGTGGGCGGCGCGTGTATTTTTGAATACCGGGGCGGCATGACCGAAATGCTGCGGGTCAACGATCAATACCGCCGGGAGCTTTCGGGCCTGCTTTTGCCGGAGGTGTCGCTGCATGACGCGGCAGTCTCCCGTTATATCGGTATGGACGGCTACCGGACGCTGACGGCCACCATCGAAAAGGCGGTGACCGGGGGCGAGGTGGCTTCCTGCGAGCTGACGGTCCGGAACCGGGGCAAGACCGCCTATCTGCGGGCCTCTGTCCGCGTGATTGCCCGGACCGACGACCGCTATCTTTGCTATGGAATGATCACCAATCTGACCGATCTGCGCACGGCCGAGCGCAAACAGCGCGACACGGCCGTTCAGCTCCGGGCTCTGCTGGAAAATATCGAGGGGGGCGTTTCGCTCTCGGTCTACCGGGGAGAGGGGATTGGCGAGATTTATGTCAGCGACGGCTTTTGCGCGATGTTCGGCTACACAAGAGAAGAATATGAAAACGAGGTGCCCTGTTCAAGCGATCTCATCTTCCCGGAGGACCGGAAACGGGTGGAGGCCGAGCTGCGGGAGATTGCCGTCCGCTCCGGGAGCGGTGTGTGCGAATTCCGTTGCCGGAACCGCCGGGGCGAGGTAATCTTTTTGCGGGTCTGCGTCTCGGTGGTGACGCTTTCGGGGTTCCCCGGTACGGTGCTGCTCAGTGTGGCCACCGATATCACGGCCGAGCGGGAGAATCTGCGTCAACTGGCTTTTCTGAGCGACACGGCGCACGAGATTCTGGCGCAGCCGGACGCCGGGTGCGCCATCAACCGCGCGCTTTCCCGGATCCTTTCCTACTTTGAGGGCGAGCGCGCCTATGTTTTTGAAAACGATCCCGTACACGGGCTGCTGTATAATACCTTTGAGGTCTGCGCGCCGGGGATTTCTCCTCGGATCGGCAGCCTGCAGAATGTGCCGGAAACGGTGGCGAAGGAATGGGTATGGTCGGGAGAGCCGGTGGCCATTCCGGATGTGGCGGCTCTGCCCGAGGAGCGGCCGTTGCGGGCAATGTTACTTTCGCAGGAGATCACTTCGCTGATTCTTGTGCCGCTTTGCCGGGACGGTGTTTCGGTGGGCTTTATCGGGGTGGACAACCCCAAGGCCGCCGTGCGCGAGCCGGTCTATCTGACCTCGCTGGGCGATTACATTTCCTTCCTGCTTCTGCGGCGAGACCTGAACAAGCAGCTGACGGACGAACAGCAGCTGTCCGGTGAACTGCTGGATAATCTCCCGTGCGGCGCGGCACTCTATGAAATGCGGGGAGAAGTCCCGCAGACGGTGCGGGTCAACCGCCGATTTACCGAACTGACCGGGCAGACCGAGGCGGCCCTGAGAGAGCGGCCGCTGGCGCTTTCCTATGTGCACCCGGACGACCGCGCGATGGTGACTGCGGCCGTTGAGCAGGCGCTCTCCAAGCGGACGGACATCATGCGGGATTTCCGGATTCTTTGCGCGGACGGCTCTTACCGGATGTTCCGCGCGGACGGGTGGGTGCGCGACCGCTCGGACGGGAAACCGTTTTTGTATGTTACCTTTACCCTGCTTCCGGAGAACGGAGCCAACTGTAAAAAGGAGAGGGAAACATGAACGAAAAACGCTTTGATTATCCGCCGCCGGAACCGGTGCGAAGCCCTTCGGCAACGGAAACCCATCGGCTCCTTTCGCAATGCACGGCATTGCTTTATAAAGAAATGCTTTACCTTTGCCTTTCGGACGGGACCGCGACCGTGCTTTACAGTGAAGGAGAGAAGCAAATAGGAAAGACCTATCGGTGGGATGAATATCTTTCTTTTTGGTCTGAAATCCATCTGAAGGCGGAGGACCGCGAGCGGATGCGGGCCCATTATTCTTATGACCGCGTGCGGGAACAGCTGTCCGGGCGCGAATGGGAGGCCCTGGATCTCACCTATTTTCCCGAAAACGAAAACGGAAGCCCGGAGCACGTGACCACGCTGCTGTGCCGGGCGGACGGAAACCCGGACGAAGCGTGTCTGATCGTCCGCGCGATGGAAGAGGGCTATCTGCTGCGCAGTATCGTGAACCGTTATGTTTATTCCCACTGCGATTATTTTATTTATCTGGACGCGGTGGAGAACAGTTATGTGATGCTCAGCGCCAGCCCGTCCGGCACGCCGCTCCCCGCCGCGCAAAGCAGCAATTATACGCGCGAAATGGAGCGGTATATCGGGCAGGCGGTGGTGCCGGAGGACCGCAACCGGGTCGTTTTTGAAATGTCTCTGCCGCGGATGTTTGAGATGCTTGAGAAGCGGGAGCTTTATTCGTTTGCCTACGGCGTGATCGATCCCAAACGCGGCTATACCCGCAAACGGATGGAATATTGCTATCATGACCGGGGACGGCAGATGATGATGCTGACCCGGACGGACATCACGGCCTCCTATTTTGAAGATAAGCGCCACACCGAGGAACTCCAGCGGGCGCTGTTGCGGGCGCAGACCGATTCGCTCACGGGGCTGTCCAACTATCAGAGCACGGTGGACAAGATCAGCGCCCGGCTCCGGGAGGGGCGGAGCAATTATGCCTTTTTCTTTCTCGATCTGGACAATTTCAAGCGTGTGAACGACACACTGGGGCACGCCTTCGGCGATCGCTTTGTGCAGGAGGTGGCGCTGGTGCTCCGCCGGAACGGGGGACACCTGGATGTGGCCGGACGGGTCGGCGGAGACGAGTTTGTGTTTTTTACCGACCGCGCCGACAGCGAGGAAGAGGTGCGTGAACTGGCCGAAAAACTCTGCCGCGAGATCGGCGGCATTTCACTGCCCGGCGTTTCCATGGGCGGCCTGGGGCGCAACCTGATCTCCTGCAGTATCGGCGTGGCGCTGGCGCCCCGGCACGGGAACAGCTATCAGGTGCTGGCCACCTATGCCGACAAAATGGCCTATCGCGCCAAAGCCGAGGGAAAGAATCGCTATTTCATGGAATAAAGCCGCAAAACGACCGGATCGCCGGGAGGAAAAAGCCTCCCGGCGGGCTTTTTCCCGTTTACAATTCCGCGTTTTTGTGGTATAATGGGAACGGCGGCGGGAAAATCCCCGCAACAATGACAGACAAATGCAAAAGAGCCGCCCTCGCGCGGCTCTTTTTCGGGAGGTAATATGGAATTTTCGGATGTCATTTTGAATATTCTCTGGCAAATGATGTATTTTGTGGGGAATGTGCTGATTGTCGGTTTTATCATTTCGCTTTTCAACCGCTTTTTCTACCGGTCCGTGGCCGGTGCCCGGGCGGTTTGCCTGGCAACGGGACTGGTCGGCACACCGGTGCACGAACTTTCGCACGCGGTGATGTGTCTGCCCTTTTTCCACCGGATTCACGCCATCCGGCTGTATCAGATCGATCCGGCCAGCGGCGTGCTGGGTTATGTCAAACACAGCTATAATCACCGCAACCCGTGGCAGGTGCTGGGCAATTTCTTTATCGGTGTGGCACCGATCTTCGGCGGTTCGGCCGTGCTTTTCCTGTTGCTTTATCTGCTGATGCCCGGCGCTTTTGATAGCGTGTCGGCCTATTTTTCGGATTTTGCCTATCTGCAGGGCGCAGGTTTTTCCGGGCAGAGCATTGCCTACTTTTTCGCCACGGTGGTGGGGGTGTTTGAAACGCTCTTTTCCTTTGCGGGGTGCGGCTGGGCCTTTTGGGTGTTCATTTTGCTCACGCTGTGCATTTCGCTCCACATGAACCTGTCCGGCGCGGATGTGCGCGGGGCGCTGCCGGCCATCCCGATGATTCTTCTGTTGCTGGCGGCGGCCAATGTGGCGGTCTTTCTGATTTCAAAGAGCGCCTATGCCGATTTTGTTTCGTTTATGAATCAGGCGGGCGGATCTTTACTGTGCGCGCTGCTCATTTCGTTGCTGTTTTCGCTTTTTTATGTGGCGATCGGCCTGATCTGCCGGGTGCTCCGGCTGGTGATCTTCCACCATTGAATCAAAAGGCGCGGCCG
>CAJJIY010000046.1 GCA_905187695.1 uncultured Eubacteriales bacterium
AGAGAACACCACATTCCCGTCCGCGGCGTGTGCCGTCACGCTGTCGCCGGCCTTGACTTTCCCCTCCAGCATCGCGCCGGAAAGTGCGTCCTCCACCAGCCGCACCACGGCGCGGCGCAGCGGCCGTGCGCCGTAGACCGGGTCAAATCCGGCCTTTGCGACCAGTTCGGCCACGCTGTCGTCAAAGGAAAGGTCAATGCCGAGCTCATGGGCGCGGTTGCCGACCTCCCGGAGCATCATCCCGGCAATTGTAAGGATGTTCTCCTTTGTCAGCTTGTTGAAGATGATGATGTCGTCAATCCGGTTGAGGAACTCGGGGCGGAAGGTGGCTTTCAGCGCCTCCATCACCTTTTCATCGGTCGATTTCTTGTCTTCCTTTGCCCCCTCGCTCTGGGTGAAACCGAAGCTGCCCACCGATTTGGCGGTCAGCGCCGAAGCGCCCACATTGGAGGTCATGATGATGATGGTGTTTTTAAAGTCCACCCGGCGGCCCTGCGAATCGGTCAGCACGCCGTCGTCCAGCACCTGCAAAAGGATGTTGAACACATCGGGGTGCGCCTTCTCGATCTCATCGAAAAGGACAACGCTGTAGGGTTTCCGGCGGATCTTTTCGGTCAGCTGACCGCCTTCCTCAAATCCGACATATCCCGGAGGCGACCCGATGAGTTTGGCCACGCTGTGCTTTTCCATATACTCCGACATATCGACCCGGATCATCGCGCCCGGATCGCCGAAGAGCAGTTCGGCCAGCGCCTTGGTCAGCTCGGTCTTGCCCACGCCGGTGGGGCCGAGGAAGATGAAGGAACCGATGGGGCGCTTGGGGTCCTTGAGACCCATCCGACCCCGGCGGATGGCGCGGGCCACGGCCGAAACGGCTTCGTCCTGGCCGACCACACGCTTTTTGAGCAGATCCTCCAGATGCAACAGGCGTTCGCCCTCTTCTTCCAGCAGCCGGCTGACCGGTATGCCCGTCCACTGCGTCACCACATCGGCAATGTCGGTCTCGGTCACGGTCAGTTCGTCGCCAGAAAGCGAGGCTTTCCAGTCGGCCTTGGCCTTTTCATAGTCGGCGCGCAGTTTCTTTTCCTCGTCCCGGAGTCTGGCCGCCGCCTCGAAATTCTGAGCGGTGATGGCCTCTTCTTTTTCGTGCTCCAGGGATTTCAGTTTCTGCTCGCTCTCTTTGAGGTCGGGCGGGGTGGTGTGCGCGGAAAGGCGCTTGCGCGAGGCGGCTTCGTCCACCAGGTCAATGGCCTTGTCCGGCAGATACCGGTCGGCGATATAGCGCTTGGAAAGATCCACGGCGGCTCTGAGCGCCTCGTCCGAGATCTTCAGTTTGTGGTGCGCTTCATATTTTTCGCGCAGGCCGCGGAGAATCAGGAGCGATTCCTCGGCGCTCGGTTCACCGACCATCACGGCCTGGAACCGGCGCTCCAGCGCCGCGTCTTTTTCAATGTGCTTGCGGTACTCGGCAATGGTCGTGGCGCCGATCAGCTGCATCTCGCCCCGTGAGAGCGCGGGTTTGATGATGTTGGCGGCGTCCACGGCGCCCTCGGCCGCGCCCGCTCCCACAATCGTGTGAATCTCGTCGATAAAGAGGATGATGTTGGGGTTTTTGACGACCTCGGCCATCACATTTTTCAGGCGTTCCTCAAATTCGCCGCGGTATTTCGCCCCGGCAATCATGCCCGAAAGATCCAGAGAGACCACGGTTTTGTCGCGCAGAGTCTCCGGCACGGCGCCATCGGCAATCCGCTGCGCCAGCCCCTCCACCACCGCGGTTTTGCCGACGCCCGGCTCGCCGATGAGGCAGGGGTTGTTTTTGGTGCGGCGCGACAGAATCTGAATGACCCGTTCTGTCTCCTGTTCCCGGCCGATGACCGGATCCAGTTTCCCGGCCTTGGCCATGGCGGTGAGATCCCGGCCGTAGCCCGAGAGCGTGGGCGCGTCCGGAACGGCGTTTTTTCCGCCCCGTCCGGGGGCTTTTTCAGCGTCGTCCCCGGCATTGCGCGCCTGCCCCAGGAAAGCGGAGAGCTGTTCGGAGAGCTCGTCTGCCGACAGACCCAGGGTCTCCAGAATCTTCACGCCCACGCAGTCGCGTTCCGAAAGAAGCGAAAGCAACAGGTGTTCCGTGCCGATATAATTCTGCCCGAAGCGCATGGAGAGCACCGCCGCGCCCTCAATAATCTTACGGGTGCGGGGAGTCATGTCGGCAGGGGAGACCTCGCTCTCGCTGCCCACACCCGCGACCTCCTCCACTTTTTCTTTTACGGCCTCCGGTGTGATGCCGTGCTCGGCCAGCATTTTGGCGCTGACGCTGTCAGTTTCGGCCGCGAGCGAGAGGAGCAGGTGCTCCGAGCCGATGTAAGTGTGCCCCAGCTCCCGCGCGAAACGCAGGGCGTTGTTGAGCGTGTTTTGTGCTTTTTCGGTAAAACGGTTCATCATAGTTATTCACCTTCTATCGTTTGTTTAATGAGTTTTGCCCGGAGCGCGTCGCGCGCACCGGCGGAATTTTCACTTAAGTGCCCGGAAAGCGAGAGCGTGGCGGGCAGGGATTTGATAAGAAGCGCGTCCAGCGCCGTGTCCGAAAGGGAAGTGACCAACCCCAGAAAGACGCCCAGTTTGAGGTCGGCAAAGAGCGAAAAGAACTCTTTGGCGGACATCCGCGTGGCATAGCGGGCAATGCCCTCGGCGCGGCAGATGCGGTCTTCCCGTGCGGCCGCGGCCTCCCCGCGGACGGCGTTGCGGAGCGCGCGTTCCTTTTTGATGACGCTCCGGACGCTTTCTTCCAGTTTGTTTAAAATGCTTTCTTCACTCACGCCCAGCGTGACCTGGTTGGAGATCTGATAAAGGCACCCGTCTGCGCGGGAACCTTCGCCGTACAGCCCGCGGACGGTCAGCCCGATCTGCGAGAGCCGCGCGGAAAGATCCTCCATATACCCGCCCGAGGAAAGCGCGGGCAAAAAGAGCATGACCGAGGCGCGCAGACCCGTGCCCAGATTGGTGGGGCAGTGCGTGAGATAGCCGAACTCGCGGTCAAAGGCGATCGGCAGTTGCGCGGCCAGTTTCCGGTCGGCCTCCCGCGCCAGGCGGTAGGCGTCCGAGAGGGCAAGACCCGGCAACAGGCACTGGAGCCGGATGTGATCCTCCTCCAGTCCCATCAGGTAAAGGCTCCGCTTTTCGTCGGTAAACAGCGCGTGCGGCGTCTTTTTGGCGGCAAAGGCGGGGCTGATCTCGTGCTGTTCCACCAGCGACTGCACCCGGAGCGCCGGAGCGCCCTCCAGATCTTCGCGGGTGAAATCCGCGCCCAGCGCCGTCCCGATCCGGTTCAGGATCTCCCGGGCGGCCGCCGTCGTGAGGCCTTCCTCAAAAGGATAACCCGAAAGGTTGCGCGCCAGTCGGATGCGGGAAGAAAAGACTACATCACTGTCTTTCCCGCTGACTTCATACCATGCCATAGCGCTCACTTCCTTTCTTCTTTCTTTGCGTCGGGCGCGGGGGCAAGATCCCGGATCTCATCCCGGAGCCGCGCGGCCTCTTCATAATCCTCGCGCGCCACGGCCGCCGCCAGTTTTTCGCGCAGGAGCGCCGCCGGGTCTTTTCCGGCCGCTTCTTCTGCTTTCTTTTCGGGGGTCGCCGCTTTTTCCGGCGTTCCCGCCGGCGCGTCCGTTTCCGGGGCTTCGGGGCGCGTGCCCACATGGGTCACGCGGCCGTGGAGCTGGCGGATGGTGTCGCGCAGTTCCTCCCGGAAGGTGTCATAGCATTGCGGGCAGATGGCCTTGCCTTCCTCCTGCAGTCTGGAAAAGTCCGAGCCGCAACCCGGGCAGGTCTTCCCCTGCCTTTGCGCGTGCCCGCCGTGGGACAGGGGGAGCAGATCCCCGAAAAAGTCCTCCAGGGGATTGTGAGAGAACAGGCCAAAGGGAAATTCAAAGTCGGGAAAGTCCTGCGCGCCCGAGAGCCGCGCCGCACACTCCGGGCACAGATGATAGGTGCGGGTCTCCCCGTTTTTGGTTTCTTCATATAAATAGGTCGCCGTGTTTTTCCGGCAGGCGTCACATTTCATTTTTTTCACCTCGCGGTTTCATCATTTTTTTATTTTATTACATGAGAGAGAGCAGAATATGTCGGAAGATGTTGGCGCGCAGTGCGCCGCGCTTCTGGGGGGCCGCGGCCGAGAGTGCCGCGCCCGAAAGCGCCCGGCGGATGATGCCGGCTTCACGGGCGGTCAGAAGTCCCTGCCCGCAGAGATTTTCGATATAGGCGCTGGCCTCGTCCTCTTCAATGCTGTCACCGACGGCATAAAAGAAGTGCATGAGATATTCGTTCCGGCTCATTTCCTTGCGGACGATGCGGATGTGGCCGCCGCCGCCCCGCCGGGATTCGATGAGATATCCCCGTTCCGGCGTGAAGCGGGAAGTGAGCACATAACTGATCTGACTGGGGACGCATCCAAGGCGCCCGGCCATCTCGTTGCGCTGCAAATCCAGCGATCCGCCCGCCTCGTTGAGCATCTCCTCAATCATTTTGGCAATCTGATCCGTGAGCATTTTTGTCACCTCCGTTTGACCTTCTTTGACTTTCTGACGACAGTATAAAACGAAAGTCAGGAAAAGTCAAAGTCAAAGAAAGTCAAACAAAGAAAATGAAAGGCGATGAGGGGCGATTATCCCGAATCAGCTCGCTTTTTCTCACTTTTTCACATTTTTGAAAAAATTTTCTGAAGGGCAAAAAACGCCCCGTGGCAGGGCGGCCGGAAGCGGGAGGGGGCGCTTTGCGCCGGCGGGACGGCTTTCCCCGGGGGTGCAAAAAGAAAAGGGAGCTCCCAACGGAAGCCCCTCTTTTTTTTATTGGCCTTTTTCGTTTTCGGAAAGCCGGTTATAGCTCTCGGCCAGCGCGTTCCAGGTGTTTTTGTCCACCCTGCCGGTCTCGGGCAGGAGATAGCGCTCCTGCAGGGCGCGCACGGCGCGGTCGGTCTCGGCGTCATAATTGCCGCTTTGCGAAAGGTTGTCATAGCCGGCATAGCGGATGCCGATCTCCCGCAGGAGAAACTGAACGATATCCACCAGAAAGCCCTCGTCCCCCGGTCCCAGGGAATGTGCGGCCGGGTAGCGGGGAAACAGCGAGAGCGCCACCGGCGCGGCGTTGGCCGCCAGCGATTCCCGATAACGGTGATAGAGCAGTTCAAAGGTCCGCTGGTCGGCCACGCCGGTCACGGGCAGATCCTCCAGGCGCTGAAAGGCCATGAGGGAATCGCGCGTGGCCTCCACAAAAATGCCGTTGATTTCCGGGGCGGGAATTCGTGCCTCGAAATAGGAGAGCTGGCGCAAAAAGGTCTGGATCTGCCGGATGGCCTCGGTTTCGTTTTTGCGCGTCGGTTTTTCGTTTTCTGCCATATTCATGCCCCCACATCATAGCCGGGATACTGACCTTCTCCCAGCGTGTCGCCGTCGTAGAGCGAGCGGTAAAGATCGGTCAGCCCCCGCCAGACCGTGGCCGTCACCAGTCCGTCGTCGTCCAGTCCCGCCACGCGCTGAAAGGCTTTTACGCTCTCCTCGGTGCGCGGGCCGAAATAGCCGGTCACGCTGACGGTCGGGATCTCCGGAAAACTGCCCGCCACATAATTGAGATATTCCTGCAGGAGCCGCACCTCGGCCGATTCCGCGCCCAGGCGCAGGATTACGCCCGGGAAGGGGACCGTCAGCCCCTCGGTATAGGTCAGCGGAATGGTACTGATAATGCCGAGATAGGCGTTGTAAATGGCCTGCCAGGTCATCCGGTCCAGGATGCCGTCGGCCACCAGCCCGAAGGTGTTTTCAATGTCGATCACGGCCGCGCGGGTGGCCGGGCCGTAAATGCCGTCCGCCGCCACGGACGGGATGGTCTCATAATAGTCCGAGAGATAATCAATATAATATTGCAGGTCGCGCACGGCGTCCCCGGTGTCCCCCTCCCGCAGAGTGTCGGAATAAAGCGAGGTGATCTCCTCCAGTTCAACCCCCTCGGAGTCCAGCTCGGAAAGCCGCTTGACGCTGTTGTAGATCCGCCGGATGTAATACCAGGTGGATTTACCGATGATGCCGTCTGGCGTCAGGCCGAAGATTTCCTGAAAGCGGCGCACCGCCTTGTCGGTGTCGGAGCCGAAAATGCCGTCCACCACCTCGATTTTGGGAATGGCCGGATAGTTGCGCGAAATGCGGTTGAGCCGGAGCTGGGCAATGCGCACCTCGTCGCTGACCGATCCCAGCGAGAGCGGCACGGTGGAATAAGTGACGCTGATGTCGGAGAGCGGCGCGTCCTCCACGATTTCAATGTCGTCGCCGTAATAATAGGAAAGAATTTCGTAAGGGGAAAGCCCCTGTTCGGCCAGTTCCACCGTGCCCCATTGCGAAAGTCCCTCGCAGCTGACCTGCCGGCCGTCGCAATAGGCCGTGAGGAGCGGCTCGATGTTGCCCTCCCGCCGGACATAGTTGGTAAAAAGTTCTCCGGCCAGCTCCCGGATGTTTTCAAAAACGCTGCGTTCGTTCACAAAGGACTGGTCGATGGAGGTGGAGTTGGTAATGTCAAAATCATACCCCTGCGCGCGGTAGAATTCGGTATAGATCCGGTTGAGCGCAAAGGAGATCTGCGCCAGCATATTGGCGCGGATGGCCGCCTCCGGCCAGGTGGGATAAATTTCGCTGGAGGCCACATTGGCCACATAGTCCAGAAAGGGAACCGTGACATTGGGGGCGTTGTCCCCCGGCCGCCCCAGATGCACGGTGATGCTTTCCGGGATAAACGGCTCGCCCTGTACCGGCATGGCGCACCCCCCTTACAGTCCCGGCGTTCCCGCCGCGCCGGAACTTTCTTCGTTCACGGTGGCGCCGTCCGGCATACCGTTTTCGGGGACGGGAATGAGATTCACGGTCTGGATGGCCGTGATGCCGTCGTAAATGGGCACCTGATTGTAGCGGATCCGGCCGTAACCGGGCAGGCTGACTTCAATATTATAGGTGGAAAAGGGCTTTTCGTCTCCCGGCGTCTGCCCCACCGAGCGGGAGGGCGCGGGAAGCGAGACGCGGGCCGTGCGCCCGTCCGCGCCGGAGCGCAGTTCAAAAAGGACATCGTTTTCGTCGTCGTCGGTGTAGATGGTCACGGCCGCCCCCTCCAGCGGGATGGCCGAATTGGCGGGGGGCACGCGCACCGAGAGATAGCCGGTGCCGCCCGGCGTTTTATAGGACATGAGATCTCCTCCTTTCGTTTCATGAAAAGTCTATGAGCCAAAGGGCAATCCTGTCCCCGCTTTTTTGCGGGCGCGCAAAAAGGCGGGGCACTTTCGGAAAAAGCGCCCCGCCTTCCTTCTTTATTTTATTTTCTATGTATCTCGCCGCGCCGGTCGGCAACCGTCAGGATGAGCGCGCCGAAGAGCGAAACAATCAGCGCGGCCAGCGGAAAGGCCAGCGCCCCGGCAAAATAGGCGGCTTCGCCTTTGGTAAGCGCCCCGGCCGACTGCACCCAAAAAAGCACGGCGCAAAGCGAACAGAAGATCGGCAAAAAGACCATGAAAAGCAGTCCCTCGGCCTCTTTGGAAGGGAAAAACGAGCGTCCCCCGGCGCGTTTTCCGGTTTTTTTCATCGGTAGCTCTCCTTTTTCTTTTTCATTTTTATCCTAACATACCCGCCCGCGCGCGTCAAGACAAAAATAAAGGAAAACATACCGGCATTTTCCTTCATGCCGGGGCGGAAAACCTGCATAAAATAGATACAGTATCAGGGGAAAGGAGAAAAAAGATGGATTTTTCAAAAGAAAAGCCGGCGGGCGGGCGCGTCCTGCGGGAGGAACAGCTTCTGAGCGACGGCACGCCGGTCGGTTTCCGGTTGCTTCAGGAAAGCGGCGCGGGCGGCCGCTATGCCGTGGAGGTGATCTCCGGCACACAGGGGCGGCGCGCCTTTGAAAGTCCGGATCTGCCCGAGGCCGCGCGTTTTTACGGGATGCTGCTCCGCGATCGCGCCCTGCCCGGCACGGTGACATACGGCGGCGCGGGCGGCGAACCCGTCAAAAAGTAAAGACCGAAAAACCCCCGGCGGCAGACGGCCAAAGGGGGGAAAACGGGGACTTCCGGGCGGAAGTCCCCGTTTTTTCAGACCGTGACCCCGGTGAGCGTTTCCTCAATGCGCAAAAGCCGGTTGTATTTGGCCACCCGTTCTCCCCGGCAGGGCGCCCCCGCCTTGATAAAGGGCGCGCCCACGGCCACGGCCAGATCGGCCACGGTCGTGTCCTCGGTCTCGCCCGAACGGTGCGAAAGAATCACCCGGTATCCGGCTTTTTGGGCCTTTTCCACAAAAGAGAGCGTGCCGGAAAGGGTGCCGTTCTGATTCGGCTTGACCAGCACGGCGTTGGCCGCCCCGGCCCGGATTCCGTGGGCGAGCCGCGCGGGGTCGGTCACAAAAAGATCGTCTCCCACCAGCGTCACCCGGTCGCCCAGCGTGCCGGTCAGTCCGGCCCAGCCCTCAAAGTCTTCTTCGCCCAGCGGGTCCTCCAGCGAGAGGATGGGATAGTCCGCAATCAGTGCTGAGAGCCGCGCCGTCAGCGCTTCCCGCGTCAGGGACGAGCCCTCTTTGGGGAGATGATAGAGCCCGTCTTCGGCCGTCCACTCGGAACTGGCGATGTCCAGTGCAATCTTCACCCCTTTGTTCTCATAAC
>CAJJIY010000047.1 GCA_905187695.1 uncultured Eubacteriales bacterium
AGATCCTAGCGCTTTCCGACCCCGGGCTCTCCCAAAAGCTCATCGCCCGCCGCGCGGCGGAAGCCGAGGCCGTACTGGCCAAAGACGCGGGCGTATCGGAAAAATTTCACCAGAATCACTGAGTATGGGAGCGGATGGGTCGCGCCCGGACAACGGCGGGAATTCCCGACCGCGCGGCCGGACGCGCTCCTGATGACCGGCCAAACCCAAGGACAGCTGTCCAAAGAGACCTCCCGGATGCGGCAAAGGGCCGCCGCGCAAAGAAACCGGCCCGGCAATATTACCCGATTCCTGAAAGGACAAACAAATGGGCGGATTTTTCGGAGCAGTCAGCCACGAAGACACTCTCCTGGATGTTTTCTTCGGCACCGACTACCACTCACACCTGGGCACACGCAGTGCCGGCATTGCGGCTTTTGACCCCGAACAGGGGCTTTTGCGCAAGATCCACAATATCGAAAACACCCCTTTCCGCACAAAATTTGAGCGGATCCGCGAAGAACTGCACGGCGTGGCGGCAATGGGCACCATCAATGACACCGACCCTCAGCCGCTTCTGGTGCAAAACGCGCTGGGACGCTATGCCATTGCCTTTGTCGGCATCATCACCAATGCAGAGGCACTGATCAGAACCCATCTTTCCGGCACGGGCGGCCAGCTAATGGCCAAATCGGGCGGCGGTGTCAACACCACCGAACTACTCTCGGCGCTCATCAGCAAAAAAGAGGACCTCACGGCGGGCATCCGCTTTGCACAGGAACAGATCGAGGGCAGCGCCACGGTGCTCCTGCTGACCGATCGCGGCACCCTTATCGCCGCGCGCGATCGGATGGGTCGGTTGCCGGTTCACATCGGGCGCAAAAAAGGCGCGCACTGTGTTTCCTTTGAGCCCTTTGCCTATCAGAAACTCGGTTATGAGGACGCCCACGAACTTTCACCGGGAGAAATTGTCGAGCTGACCGCAGACAGCTACCGCGTTCTGCGCGAGGGAAACAGCGAAATGCGCCTTTGTTCGTTCCTTTTTTCCTATTACGGCTTTCCCGCTTCTGATTACGAAGGCGTAAATGTGGAAGAGATGCGATGCAAAAACGGGGAGATTATGGCCGAAAACGACCGCAAGACCGGGAAACTGCCGGCGGTTGACTGTGTGGCGGGCGTGCCGGATTCGGGTACACCGCACGCCATCGGCTATGCCAACCGCTCTCACCTGCCCTTCAAGCGCCCCTTCATCAAATATACCGCCACCTGGCCGCGCAGTTTTATGCCCTCGAACCAGGGAGACCGCAACCGGATCGCCAAAATGAAACAGATTCCGGTCTGCGAACAGATAAAGGGGCGCGATCTGCTTTTTGTGGACGATTCGGTGGTGCGCGGCACGCAACTCCGGGAAACGGTGGACTTCCTTTATGAAAGCGGCGCCCAAAGCGTCCATGTCCGCTCGGCCTGCCCGCCGATCATGTACGGGTGCAAATATCTCAATTTTTCACGCGCCACCAGCGACAACGAACTCATCACCCGCGCCACCATCCTGGAACTGGAAGGTGAGGAGGGGATGAACCACCTTGAAGAATACAGCGACCAAGAGACGCCCCGCGGCCGCAGACTGCGGGAAGCCATCGCCAGAAAACTGCATTTAGCCTCTCTTGAATTTCAGAGCCTGCCGGGGCTTCAGGAAGCCATAGGCCTCTCTCCCTGTAAATTATGCACCTATTGCTGGAACGGAAAGGAGTAATTTTTCATGAACGAAATTTCAAAATCCGAGGCCTACGCCGCCGCCGGTGTGGACATTACCGCCGGCTACCGCGCGGTGGAACTGATGAAAAAGCACATCGCACGCACCGTCACGCCGGGGGTCTGCTCGGATGTGGGCGGTTTCGGCGGGCTGTTTTCGCTGGATCTGACCGGCATTCAAAAACCGGTGCTGGTCAGCGGCACCGACGGAGTGGGCACAAAACTGAAACTGGCCTTTCTTATGGACAAGCATGACACGGTGGGCATTGACTGTGTGGCCATGTGCGTCAACGATATCATCTGTTGCGGCGCAAAACCCCTTTTCTTCCTGGACTATATTGCCTGCGGCAAGAATGTGCCCGAACGGATTGCCGAGATCGTTTCGGGCGTGTGCGAGGGCTGTGTGCAGTCCGGCGCGGCGCTCATCGGCGGAGAGACCGCCGAAATGCCGGGCTTTTATCCCGAAAACGAATATGATCTGGCCGGGTACAGCACCGGCGTGGTGGACAAAGACAAAATCATTGACCAAAAGAAAATGAAGCCGGGCGATCTTGTGATTGCGCTCCCGTCCAGCGGCGTACATTCCAACGGTTTTTCACTGGTGCGCCGGATCGTCCGCCCCGAAAACAAGGATCTGTCGCTCCCGATTGCCGAACTTTCCGGAAAATCGCTGGGCGAAGTCCTGCTGACCCCCACGAAAATTTATGTAAAACCCGTGCTCGCCCTGCTTGAAAAAGTACAGGTGCACGGCATTTCGCACATTACGGGCGGCGGATTTTACGAGAACATTCCGCGCAGCGTGCCCGCCGGTCTCTCGGCCGTGGTCGAACGCAAGGCCGTGCGCGTGCTCCCCGTTTTCGAACTTCTGGCTCACGCCGGAAAAGTCAGCGAACGGGATATGTTCAACACCTTCAACATGGGCGTGGGCATGAGCATTGTCGTGCCGGAGGACGAATGCGATACGGCGCTCTCGATTCTTCGTGCCGCGGGCGAGGACGCTTATGTCATCGGCCGCATCGAGGCAGGAGAGGAGAAGATCCGGATATGCTAAGGGATATACGGGACAGCGTGCTTGCCGGGATCCTCATCGCGATCGGCGGCTGTGTTTATCTCGGCACCCCTTCTTACCGGATCGCCGGCGCGGTCCTTTTCTCAGTGGCCCTGCTCTTTATTTGCTATCGTGGCTATCTGCTTTACACCGGGCGCATCGGTTTTCTGCTTTTTTCTCACACCAAACGCGATTTTATTGCCATTCTGATTGCGCTTGCGGGCAATCTTCTCACAGCCTATCTCCTGGGGCGGCTGTGCGCCGTGGCCCTGCCGGTCCTCTCGCTTCAGGCAGTCGTGCTCTGCGAGAATAAGTTAAAACCGGCGCTGTGGCTGATCCTGGTGCGCGGTGCCTTGTGCGGGGTTCTGATGTATCTTTCGGTGGCGCTTTTCAAAGAAAAGAAAACGCCCGTCGGGATCTTTTTTGCCATCCCGGTCTTTATCCTTTCGGGTTTTGAGCACTCGATCGCCGATTGCTTTTATTTCGGCGCGGCCGAGATCCTTTCAAAAGACAGCGCGCTTTTTCTCCTTGTTGCAGTGGCAGGCAACACGCTGGGCGCTTTGCTGACAGCCGCGCTGGAAGGCAGACGGCAACAGCCGGTGCCGGAGAATGAAAAAACCTGAAACACGCGCAATTACCCCCATAATGAGTATAAAAATTGCAAAAGCAAGGAGGTTTTATGTCAGATAAAATCCGGATTGCGGTGCTGGTCTCAGGCGGTGGCACCAATCTCCAGGCTCTGCTGGACGCGCAGGCGGCCGGTATCCTGAAAAGCGGAGAAATCAAGCTGGTCATTTCCGGCACGCGGGAGGCTTTTGCGCTGACGCGCGCACAAAACGCCGGAGTGGAGGCAAAGGTCATTTCCAAAAAAGAACTGGGGGCAGAGGCGGCCGAGGAAGCCATGATAAGGCTGCTTTCAGAGCAAAAGATCGACCTCATTGTGCTGGCCGGTTATCTTTCTATTCTCAGCGCCGATTTTACCCGGCGCTATGACCACCGGATCCTCAACATTCACCCCTCGCTTATTCCGGCGTTTTGCGGCGCCGGCTTTTACGGATTGCGGGTACATGAAGCGGCGCTGGCACGGGGTGTAAAGCTGACCGGCGCGACGGTGCATTTTGTCAATGAGATCCCCGACGGCGGAGAGATTATCCTGCAAAAAGCCGTAGCCGTGCGAAAAAACGACACCCCTCAAAGCCTGCAGCAACGCGTGATGCGGCAGGCGGAATGGAAGATCTTGCCCGCGGCTACCGAAAAAGTGGCCGCCGGGATGCTCAAAAAGAAGGAGAAGTGCCATGAACGTATATGAAAACCACGACCTTTTTGATCTTTTGTCCGAAAACCCGTATGCCGGGCGCGGCATCGTCATCGGTAAAACGCCGGACGGAAAACGCGCCTGCGTTTCCTATTTTATCATGGGGCGGAGCGCCAACAGCCGCAACCGGATCTTCCGGGAAAAGGACGGCGTGCTATTGACTGAACCCTTTGACGAGAGCAAGGTAGAAGACCCCAGCCTCATCATCTACGCGGCGCTTCGCACCTTTGAAAACAAGCTGATTGTGACCAACGGCGACCAGACCGACACGGTCTATGAGGCGCTCCGGGAAGGCGGCGGCTTCAGAGAAGCGCTCTCGACCCGCGCCTTTGAGCCGGACGCGCCGAATTTCACCCCGCGGATCAGCGGAATGCTGACCTTTACCCCCGGCGATTTTTGTTATGAAATGAACATTCTGAAGAGTGCCGATGAAAAGGGCTCCGCCTGCAACCGCTATACTTTTGACTATGCCGCTCTGCCGGGCGTGGGACATTTTCTACATACCTATGTGACCGACGGCCAGCCGCTCCCCACTTTTTTGGGAGAGCCGGAGCGCGTAAAAACCCTTGATGACATTGACGAACACACCGAAAAACTCTGGAACGCCCTCTCGCCTGACAACCGCATTTCGCTTTATGTCCGCTATATTGACCTGGCGACCGGGCAGGCGGAAAAGCGCCTGGTCAACCGCAACCGATAAGGAGAAAGAAATGAAAGAATTTGAACTCAAATACGGCTGTAACCCCAACCAAAAACCCGCGCGGATCTACATGGCCGACGGGAGCGAGCTGCCCATCCGGATCCTTTGCGGACGGCCGGGCTACATCAACTTTCTGGATGCCTTCAACGCCTTCCAGCTGGTGCGTGAACTGAAACAGGCGCTGGGGCTCCCCGCGGCCACCTCCTTCAAGCACGTCAGCCCCACCTCGGCGGCAGTTGGCCTGCCCCTTCCGGCGGCTCTGAAAAAAGCCTGCTTCTGTGACGACGTGCCGGAGCTGGACGCCTCCCCGCTCGCGTGTGCCTATGTCCGCGCACGCGGCACCGACCGGATGTGCTCTTTCGGAGATTTTGTAGCACTTTCCGACATTTGCGATGTCACCACGGCCAAGCTTTTAAAGCGCGAGGTCTCGGACGGCATCATTGCGCCGGGCTATGAGCCGGAGGCGCTGGAGATCCTGCGGACCAAGCGCAAAGGCAACTATAACATTATTGAGATCGATCCCGACTACCACCCTGCGCCGACCGAGCACAAGGAGGTCTACGGTGTGACCTTTGAGCAGGGGCGCAACGAGATAAAGATCGACGAAAGCCTGCTTTCCAACATCGTTACCCGCAAAAAGGAACTGCCGGACAGCGCGCGGCGCGACCTGCTGATTTCGCTCATCACTCTGAAATACACTCAGTCCAACTCAGTCTGCTATGCCTTTGACGGACAGGCCATCGGCGTGGGCGCGGGTCAGCAGTCCCGCATTCACTGCACCCGGCTGGCCGGCTCGAAGGCCGACACCTGGTTTTTACGCCAGCACGAAAAGGTGCTTGCGCTCCCCTTTTTGCCGACGCTGGGCCGTCCCGACCGCGACAATGTGATTGACGGTTACATCAACGGCAACGAGGAAGATGTCTGCGCCGAGGGCAACTGGCAGAAATACTTTACCACACGCCCCGAGGCGCTGACAGCCGCCGAAAAAGAGACCTATCTTGCCGGGATCGACGGTGTGTCGCTGGGCAGTGACGCCTTCTTCCCCTTTGGCGACAATATCGAGCGCGCCAAAAAAAGCGGCGTGCGCTATGTGGCTGAGCCCGGCGGCTCGATCCGGGATGATCTGGTCATTGAACGCGCAGACAGCTACGGCATGGTCATGGCCTTCACCGGCGTACGGCTCTTCCATCACTGAGAGGCGCGCGGATGAAACTGCTGGTAGTGGGAGGCGGCGGCCGTGAACACGCGATCATCAAAAAACTGAAAGAAAACCCGGAGGTAAGCGAGATTTTCGCTCTGCCGGGAAACGGCGGCATTGCAAAAGACGCCACCTGCGTACCGATTGCCGCAACCGACATTGAGGGCATCTGCCGCTTTGCCGCCGCGCAGGCGGTGGACTATGCCGTGGTCGCACCCGATGATCCGCTGGTGCTGGGATGCGTAGACGAACTGAAAAAAATCGGAATACCGTCCTTCGGCCCCAGCCGCGCGGCGGCACAGATCGAGGGCAGTAAAGTCTTTGCCAAGGATCTGATGAAAAAATACGGCATCCCGACCGCGCGCTATGAAGTTTTTGACAGCGCCGCGGCGGCGCTTGCCTATCTTGAAACCGCACCGATCCCGACCGTAGTGAAGGCTGACGGGCTGGCACTGGGAAAAGGCGTGACGGTGGCCATGACGCGGGAAGAAGCCCGGAATGCCGTGCGTGAGATCATGGAAGATCGGAAATTCGGCGCAAGCGGAAACCGGATCGTCATAGAAGAATTTCTGACCGGTCCGGAAGTCTCGGTATTGGCCTTTACGGACGGGAAAACGCTCTCGCCGATGGTCTCCTCCATGGATCACAAGCGCGCGGGCGACGGCGACACCGGCCCGAACACCGGCGGCATGGGCACCGTTGCGCCCAATCCCTTTTACACCCCCGACATAGCCAAAACAGCCATGGAAACCATTTTCCTGCCCACCGTACGCGCGATGGCGGCCGAGGGACGCCCCTTTTCCGGATGCCTTTATTTCGGGCTGATGCTGACTCCGGACGGCCCGAAAGTAATTGAATATAACTGCCGCTTCGGAGACCCCGAAACGCAGGTGGTGCTCCCGCTCCTGGATTCCGATCTTTTGACCGTTATGAAAGCCGTGACGGAGGGCCGTCTTTCCGAGGTGGAGATCAAGTGGAAAAAGGGCGCGGCCGCCTGCGTCATTATGGCCTCGGCGGGCTATCCCGGCACCTATAAAAAAGGCTTTGAAATTGAAATAGACCCCAGCGTGGCCAACGACATTTTTGTGGCCGGCGCAACTGCGGAAAACGGCAGGCTGAAAACTGCCGGCGGGCGGGTGCTGGGGGTCTGCGCAACGGCCGGGGATCTTCCCGCCGCCCTGAAGGAAGCCTATCGGAAAACGGAAAAAGTACACTTTGAGGGCGCTTATTTCCGGCATGATATCGGAAAGAAAGCCCTGCGGGTCTGTGAGGAACAAAATGGTTAACAGAATTTATGTGGAAAAGAAAAAGGGGCTGACCGCCGAGGCGGATTCACTCCTTTGTGAGCTGCGCGATCTTTTGGGCATCAGATCTCTTTCGGCGCTTCGCGTGGTCAACCGCTATGACCTGGAAAACATCGAACCGGAGGTCTTTGAAAAGGCCGTCCGGGACGTGCTTTCCGAGCCGCAGCTGGACACCGTAAGCACGGAGCTCTCCTCGGCGGGGCAAACGGTTTTCGCCGTGGAATATCTGCCCGGCCAGTTTGACCAGCGTGCCGATTCTGCCGCGCAGTGCATTGAATTGCTCTCCCCCGGCGCGAAACCGCTGGTGCGTTCCGCGAAAGTCTATCTCCTTTCGGGCGATCTGACGGATGAAGATCTTGACAAAATCAAGAAATATGTCATCAACCCCGTGGAGGCGCGGGAGGCCTCGGCAGAACTGCCCGGGACGCTCTCTCTGCCGGTAAACGCTCCCGCCCCCGTGCCGGTGCTTTCCGGTTTTACCGCCTGCACGCGCGAGGAACTGGCCGACTTTGTGACCCGATACGGCCTTGCCATGGATACCGATGACGCGGTTTTTTGCCGCGATTACTTTAAAAATGAGGAAAAGCGCGACCCGACCCTCACCGAGATCCGGGTGATCGACACCTACTGGTCGGATCACTGTCGGCACACCACCTTCCACACGGTGCTGGAAAAGGTGACTTTTGACGACCCGGTGATCGAAAAGACCTATGAAGATTATCTTTCACTCCGGGAAAAACTCGGCGTGAAAAAACCGCGCACCCTCATGGATCTGGCTACCGTGGCCGTGAAGGGTCTGAAAGCGGCCGGAAAGCTCTCCAAACTGGATGAATCCGAAGAGATTAACGCCTGCACGGTGAAGATCACGGTGGAAAAGGACGGAAAAAAAGAACCGTGGCTGTTGCTTTTCAAAAACGAAACGCACAACCATCCCACCGAGATTGAGCCCTTCGGCGGCGCGGCGACCTGCATCGGCGGCGCGATCCGCGACCCGCTTTCGGGCCGCAGTTA
>CAJJIY010000048.1 GCA_905187695.1 uncultured Eubacteriales bacterium
CGGCCGTTTCCGCTTTTTTGTCCTTGCGCGGGTAGAGATTACTGCGCGCCTCGTTCATTTCGGTCACGGCCACGCGGTCGGCATCCTTGGGGGCGATTTTGAAATAACGGAGCAGCATCGGCACCCATGTGAAGGCGAAATAGCCGGCGGCAAACAGGAGAAAGGCCCAGATCCACGCTTCCCAAGAAATGTTTTTCAGCATGGTCTTTTCGTTTGGATTGTCGATGATACATTTTTTGACTACCACGATCGGGGCAACCGCCACCATGGCGATGTTGACGCAGTGGAGCTGGCGGGGAAAGCGCTTGATGAGCGCGCGCAACCCCTTGGAAAGGGCGAAGGAGCCGATGCCGTACCCCACGAGATAGGCGGCCAGAAGGAGAAAGCGGGTGGGGTGAAGCATCAGCGCGGCGAAATCGCCGACCAGATCAATAAAGGCGTAATAATATCCAAGCGCCATCAGCGTGACGGCGAAATCCACGCCGGGAATGACCAGCGTGGTGGAGGTGAGAAAGCCCACCACCCACATGAGAATGTAGTCGCGCGGGAAGGAGATGGTGTCAAAGGAGACCACTTTGCCGTTGGTGATGACCAGCGCGTAGACCAGGAAGACTGCAGCGACCACAATCATGACCACGATGTTCGGCCAGTGCCTGAAATCGTCCTTGCTCTCGGCCACCATGCGCGGGACGCTGCCGATGAGGAAGCCGAGCACCGCGGCAATGACCGGAATGGGGAAGAGCGTATAAAGCGAGTTGACCGCCCACGCGCCGCCGATACAGCCGATGCCGTACCCGGCCAGCAGAACCAACAGGAAGGAAAGGCTTTTTTTCGGTTCGCGGAAAATGTGGCTGATGGCATAGATCATGTCATAGTAGACAAACAGCACGATGGCGATGGTGCTGGCACTGAGCCCCGGCACGCCAAGGCTGGCCACGCCGATAAGAATCCCTTTTATAAACAAGGAGAGATTTTTCTTTACAAACCGCGTCAGCTTGCTCATGGCGTCCTTTCAGCCCCGGAAATGGGGCGGGTGGGAAATAATACTGCTATTTTAGCAAGTAATTGTGAACGCTATATGAACAAAAGGGCGATTTGCACGGATTTGTGGGGCAAAGTTCGAAAATATTTCCGAAGGGGAATCGCCGGGAGCCGTATCTGCGAAAAAAACGCCCGCCGTTGCCCCCGCAAGGCGCGGGGAGAAAACGGCGCGGGCGGGTCTGCCGTCGGGCAGATTATGCTTTTTCCTGCGCTTTTTCGGGTGAAAGGCCGAGAAAACGCAGGGCGTTGTCATAAAGAACGGCGCGCTTTTCCGGCTCGGAAAAGCCGGGCAGGGCCAAAAAACGCGCAATCTCGCCGGCGGGCTCTTTGACCGGGTAATCGGTGCCGAACATCACGCGGTCGGTGCCGAAGCGGCGGATGAGCGCGGCGGCGCGTTCGGGCGGGAGTGCCCAGAGGGTGCTGGAGGTGTCAAACCACAGCCCCGGAATTCCGGCCAGACATTCCGCGCCCTCCCAGGCGTAATAGCCGCCCAGGTGAGCGGCCACGACGGTGAGCCCCGGAAATTCTTTTTTCACGCGGCAAAGGCGGGCGGCCTCACTGTAGCGGTATTCGGGGCGGCTGTCGCCCATGTGGAGATAAAGCGGCATCCCGCGCTCGGAAAGCAGGGCGCAAAGGCGGCGCATCCGGGGGTCGTCAATGGCGACCTTTTGCAGATCGGGGTGCATTTTGACCCCGCGAAGCCCCAGCGACAGCGCCCGGTCCAGTTCTTTTTCCATGTCCGGAAAATCCGGGTGCATGGCGGCAAAACCGGCGGCCAAAAAGCCGTCTTTTTTTTGCGAACGCGCTACAAGGGCGGCAATGGTGTCGTTTATTTTGGGGACCTGGTGCGGGGTGGTGGCCACCGAAAAGAAGAGAAATCCGCGCACGCCGGCCGCCGCCGCGTGCGCGGCCAGATCCTCATAAGTGCCGTCCCCCTCGGCGCGGAATCCGTAAAACGCCTCCAGGTTGCCGACCGCGCGGGCCGCCAGTGCCGGGGGATACGGGTGCGTGTGGATATCAAAGACCGGGTAACGGGGCATTTTTACGCTCCCATGTTCTCCGGCAGTTTCCGCCCGCCCAGCAGATGGAAGTGCAGATGGCGCACGCTCTGACAGCCGTCCGCGCCGCAGTTGGTGATGACGCGGTAGCCGTTTTCAAGTCCTTCGGCCGCGGCAATCTTCGGAATCGCCTCAAACACATGGGCGACATACGCGCTGTTTTCGGGCGTGATCTCATCCGCGCCCGCAATGTGCGCGCGAGGGATGATCAGCACATGGGTGGGGGCTTGCGGCGCGATGTCGCGGAAAGCATAGACCCACTCGTCCTCATAGACCTTCTGACTGGGGATTTCCCCTTTTAAAATACGGCAGAACAGGCAATCCATTTTTAAACTCCTTTTTATTTGACAAATTCCTCAAAAATCGCGCGAAGGGTGGTCTCGTAGGCGTCCTCGTCCACGCCGAGGATGATGTTGAGCTCGCTGGAACCCTGGTCGATCATGCGGATGTTGACCCCGGCGGCCGAGACCGCGCCGAAGATCCGCGCGGCGGTGCCCCGCGCCTTGACCATCCCGCGGCCGACCACGGCAATGAGCGAAAGACCGTCCAGAATCTCGATGTGATCGGCGCGGACGGTGTTGTTGATGCTGCGCAGAATCCGCTCGCGCTTGCCTTCCAGCGCGGCCGTGCCGGTGATGATGCTCATGGTGTCGATGCCGGAGGGCAGGTGTTCGAAGGAGATATCCTGATCCTCCAGGATTTCCAGCACCTTGCGGCCGAAGCCGACCTCGGCATTCATCATATCTTTTTCGATATTGATGACCGAAAAACCGCGTTTGCCGGCCACGCCGGTGATGACATGGCGCGCGTCATAGCCCGCGGCGCTGGGTACAATCATAGTGCCGGGATCGTCGGGGCGGTTGGTGTTGCGGATGTTGATGGGAATGCCCGCGTAACGCACCGGGAAAATGGACTCGTCATGGAGCACCGAAGCGCCCATGTAGGAGAGCTCCCGCAGTTCGCGGTAGGTGATGGTTTCGATGGTGGGGGGATCTTTGACCACGCGGGGATCGGCCATGAGAAAACCGGAGACATCGGTCCAGTTTTCATAAAGGTCGGCGTCGACCGCGCGCGCCACAATCGAGCCGGTAATGTCCGACCCGCCGCGCGAAAAGGTCTTGACCGTGCCGTTGGGCATGGCGCCGTAAAAGCCGGGGATGACGGCATGCGCGTGCCGGGCCAGCTCCCGCGAGAGGGCCTCGTTGGTGCGCTCCTCGTCAAAAGTGCCGTTTTCGCGGAAGAAAATGACATTTTCGGCGTCCACAAAGTCATAGCCGAGGTATTTGGCCAGAATGAGGCCGCACAGATATTCGCCCCGCGAGGCGGCATAGTCCCGGCCGGAGGCGTGGCACATGGCGCCCATGACATATTGGAGTTCTCCCGAAATGTCATAATTCATGCCGAGTTCCCGGATGATACGGTTGTAGCGTTCCCGGATCTGCCCGTAATAAGCGTCGGCGTCCTCCCGGTTTTTGATCATCTCATAGCACCGGTAGAGCATATCGGTCACTTTGGTATCGCCCTCAAAGCGTTTGCCGGGGGCGGAAGGCACGACAAAACGGCGGCTGCTGTCGGCGCGGATAATGTCGGCGACCTGTCTGAAATGTTCGGCATCGGCAAGGGAGCTCCCGCCGAATTTGACGACTTTTGTCTGCATGATTTTCCCTCCTTCGGGGAGTTTCGATGTTTTATACTATCATTATATGGGGCTTTCCGCTTCTTCGTCCGGGGACATTTCAGTGGCCGGACGGGTTGTGTTTCGGGCCGTTTCTCGGTTTTCTTCGTCCAGATACCGGCTGGCCTGCGTGCGGAACAGGAGCGCGTAGGTGCCGTTTTTCTCCATGAGCTCGCGGTGCGTGCCCTCCTCCGCCAGCATCCCGTCCGAAAGCACGGCAATCTTGGTGGCCAGTGTGGCCGAAGAGAGCCGGTGCGAGACGAAAATGGTGGTGCGGTCGCCGCGCAGTTCGTCAAACTGGCGGAACACCTCCTGCTCGGCCAGCGCGTCCAGCGCGGCGGTCGGCTCGTCCAGAATCAGAATGTCGGCGTGGCTGTAAAAGGCGCGGGCGATGGCGAGCTTTTGCCACTGACCGCCCGACAGCTCTATGCCGTCCCGGTCGAAATAGCGCATGAGCTGGGTGTCATAGCCGCCCGGCAGTCTGGAAATAAAGGCATCCGCGCCGGATTTCCGGGCGGCCTCCCGGATCTTTTCGGGGCTTTCTTTGGCCGAAAGATCGCCGAAACGGATGTTGTCCGCGGCGCTGACGGCATATTTGCCGAAATCCTGAAAAATGATGCCGAAAAGGTGGTAAAGCGCGGCGGGTTCATAGTCGCGCAGGTCGTGCCCGTCCAGCAGGATCTCGCCCTCGGTGGGGTCGTACAGCCGCGTGAGGAGCTTGATGAGCGTGGTCTTGCCCGCGCCGTTGGTGCCGACCAGCGCCAGCGTTTCGCCGGGGTCGATGGTCAGGGAGAAATCCCGGAGCACTTTTTTATCGGTGCCCGGATAAGAAAAGGAAACATGGCGGAATTCGATCCGGTGGCCGCAGCCCCCGGCGGGAATGAGCGGCTCTTCTTTCCTTGGAACGATCTGCTTTTTTTCTTTCAGAAAGGAGATGAGGTTGTCGATGAAGAGCGTGCCCTCATAGACGGTGGCGGAGGTGGAAATGAGCGTGCCCACACAGGAGGAAATAGCCGTGAGCGCGCCGGTGTAAAGCGAATAATCGCCGATGCGGTATTCGCCCCGGAACACACCCAGCGCAATGAAGGCAAAGAAGAAACAGCTGACGACCGAGGAGGCCACCGTAAAGACCACCTGCCAGATGTTTTCGCGCAGAATGAGACGCCGGAGGCCTTTGTAGTAGCGGGAAAAGACCGAATCGTAGCGGCGCTCCAGCTCGTCGCCCAGGTGGTAAATCCGCACCTCTTTGGCCAGATCCTTGTTGACGGTGAGCTCGGCATAGTAGTTCATCTGTCGCCGGTCGACCGAACGGCCCCGGACATAGGCAAAGGACTTGCGCTTGTAGATAAAATTGACAATGGCGGAGGGGACGGAGGCCAGCGCGATGGCCAGCGCCGCCAGCGGCATGGCGCCCGCCAGAATGACGATGTAGCCGATGAGCGTGATGAGAAAACTGATGAGGTTGAAGGTGGAATTGAGGATGGTCACCGGGCGCGTGCCGGCTTCGCGGTTGGCGTTTTCCAGCTTTTCATAGAACGCGGGCAGATCAAAGGAGGAAAGATCCAGCTGTTGCGCCTTGTGCATAATCTGCAGCTTGACATGGCGGATGACGCGTTCGCCCGCCATGCGGGTGACGGCGTTGGAGATCCGCGCCACCACCTTGTTGCAGATCTTATAGGAAAAATAAGCAACGAGCAAAAGGAGCACCGCCGAGCCCCAGAAGGCCGCAAAATCAAACACCGCGCCGGCGGCCGTCTGCGTGATGACCTCCTGCAGGTGATTGAGGATCTCGCGGGAGATGAGGGCGCCCACAAGCGGCATCACGCCGTCGAAGACCGCCACAAAACACATGAGGAAAAGGAAGGGCGGGCCGCTTTGCCAAACCAGCCGGATCACATAAAACATCCGGGAGAAAAAACCGCCGAAAAGCTCGCGCAAAAATCGCGGCAGGTCGCGCAGGGAGCGGGGCGGCGCCACTTTTTCATATTGATAGGAACCGGGAGGCGGCAGATTCATGATCGGGACCCCTTTCTTTCCGGGCACGGCGGAAATCTACATAATTACATCTATTATATCACACATTTTTCGGGGGCGCAAGGGTGAATGGAAAATCAAAAAAGAAATTTGGGGTTGAGGGGCATCTTGGGCGAAGACCGAAAAACGGGAACAAAGGGGTATGGCAAATGGGGAAAGTTTTCCAACGGGTCGGTAATCTCTTATAAGCCAAGGTTTCTAAGGTAGGAAACGCTTTGCGTTTCCACGAAATCCCGTTTTTCTATTGCCGAAATCGGCTCTCAGCGTATGGTATACGCTTCACGAGCCGATGTTCGACAATTCTTCATCCCAACCTGCACCCTCAAGGGGAAGTTTGGTTGAGGGGCATCTTGGGCGGATTTGAGGGGCATCTTGGGCGGATTTGAGGGGCATCTTGGGCGAAGACCGAAATTCCTCCCACGCCGCAGGGTATACGGCTTGCGGGTCGATATTCGACGATTCTTCATCCCAATCTGCTCCCTCAAGGGGAAGTCGGGCGAACTTCCCGGACGGGAGGTCAAATGTCGCCCGCGGAAGTGAGCGGCCGCAAGGTGGCCGGTCGCGGAAGTGGGCGGGAAAAGAGCACCCAACATTCCGGCTACGGCACCCCCCTTTTTAAGATTTCTTGAAGGGGTGCGGGGCGACCCATGGGGCGGGGCGAAGCCTTTCTTGGCAAGAAGCCCCTCCCGCTTAAATCCATCCTTCTTCAATATTTTTTGCGTGGGGCTTGATTTGGCGGCGCATTGGTGGTAAAATAAAGAAAAATCCGTGCTGGAAAGACGGAGTTGCGCCTGTCCTTTCCGGCACGCCATGGGGAGGAACTCTACGATGCCCGCTTATTTTTTGCCCGCCGACATCCTTTTGCCGGATTTCGGGGTCGTGAACGGCACGGCCTATGCCACGGTTGCCTGCGACCAATACACCAGCGATCCGGAATACTGGCGCGAGCTGTCCGAGCGCGTGGGGGCAGCCCCCAGTACGCTTCGCATGATCCTGCCGGAGGCATTTCTCCCGGAAGCCGAAGCGCGGATTCCCGCTGTTCACAAGGCCATGGAGGACTATCTCAAAAGCGGGCTCATCCGTTATCCGAACAGTATGATTTATCTGGAGCGCACGCTTTCGGACGGGAAGGTGCGCCGGGGGCTGATCGGCATGATCGACCTGGAGCTCTATGATTACCGCCCCGGCGCGAAGAGCCTGATCCGCCCCACCGAAGAGACCGTGCCGGAACGGATTCCGCCCCGGCTTGAAGTCCGGCGCGGCGCGGCGCTGGAACTGCCCCATGTTCTGTTGCTTCTGGATGACCCCGGCCGCAGCGTGATCGAGCCGCAGGCCGCGCGTCTTTCCGCGCTCACCCCGGCTTATGACTTTCCGCTCTTGCCGGGCGCGGGCTCGGTCCGGGCCTTTTTCCTTGACAGCATCGGCATCGGCCGCGTGACCAGCGCGCTTTCCCGCCTGGTTTCGCCCGAACGACAGCGCCAGCGCTACGGCGCGGGATGCGCCCCGTTGCTTTTTGCGGTGGGAGACGGCAATCATTCTTTAGCGGTGGCCAAAGCTGCCTATGAGGAGGTCAAGGCCGAACTGGGCGAGGAGGCGCTTTTCCATCCGGCGCGCTATGCCTTGGCGGAAGTGGTGAATCTTTATGATCCCGCGCTGCGCTTCGAGCCCATCTACCGGGTGCTGACCGGCGTGGACCCGGACGAGGTGCTTTCGGCGCTGGAGAATTATTCTTACGCTCAGCACGGCACATTGCCCCCGCAGCAGATCCGCTTCCTTTCCGCCCGGCGTCGCGGGACCATGCATTTCGGTCATCCTTCCTGCCCGTTGCCGGTGGACACACTGGGGCATTTCCTTCACGGTTATCTGAATACGCATCCCGGCGCGGCGGTGGATTACATTCACGGCGCCCGCACGGTGGAGGGACTGGCCGCACACGAAAACACGGTCGGCTTCCTCTTTGAGGGACTGCCGAAGGAAAAACTGTTTGAGACCGTCATGAACGAGGGGACCCTGCCGCGCAAGACTTTTTCCATGGGTCATGCCGAGGATAAACGGTTTTATATCGAAGCCCGCCGGATCCGCTGAGGTGCGCCGGGTTCAATATAAAATGACCAAGGACCGCCGGCCACACACCGTG
>CAJJIY010000049.1 GCA_905187695.1 uncultured Eubacteriales bacterium
GCCTGCTCGGGCGTGCGGTGAGCCGAATATACATGCACCTCAAAGGGAATTTCCAACTCCCGGAGCACTTTTACGGCTTTTTCGGCCACGGGCAGATCGCTGTCACTGCCCATCACAAATCCCACTTTTTTCATGTTTTTCTCCTTTCCGGAAAAGAAAAAGGGCGCACTTCGACAATAACGCAAAAGTGTGCCCAGACGGTCGACATTTATTATTCTTTGCTTCTTTGCAGTGCTCTGCAGACCCGTCAGTCACAAAGAACCTTTTGTTTGAGAAAAAAACACCGTTTGCCGCTCTCTTTTGCGTTTTTGCCGCCCAATGACCCATGGTCGGCCGCCTTTTTGCGCGCCGCAAAAGAAAACAGCGGGCCGTGTCTTTCTTTGATAAAAGATACTGGGCAAGCCCCCGTGTTTTGACTTTTCTCAATCTGTTTTTATTGTACCAAATCCAACCGGTTTTGTCAACCCCCGCACCGCTTTTTTTGCGGAAATTTTGTCCGGCCGGATTCGCTTTTCAACATAAAGTCTCAATTTAAAAGGAAGGAAAAATGAAGGGCGAAAAGATTCGGCAAAGAAGAACGCCCAATCAAAAAAGCCCCGCCGGAACCCGGCGGGGCAAACGGATGTGCGGCGAACGGTTCGCGGAGCACCCTCGCGAAAAGCGCGTGGGGTAAGCGCCGCAAGGACTCAGTGATTTGTTTCTTTTGGAAAACAGGAAAGAAGGAAGGAGGCCGCGGTACGCTCTTCATCGGAGTCATTTCCCAGGGCGTCGCTTTTTTTGCCGAACAGATCGTTCCCGGATTCAAAAGAAGGAAAGGCATTGCGAAGTTCCTGCGCGCGGATATTGGGCCGGCACACGGAAAAGCGGACATGCAAAAGCGCCCGGTCGGTGGGAAGGCGCGCCGCGTGAAAGACCATGCCGCGTTCCTTGAAAATCTGTTCAAGGCCTTCAAACTCCGGCAATCGGTCCTCGGTGTCATACAGCCGCAGCAGCGCGTGCACCACCGGAATGTCATCGCTTCTGCAAAGATACAGTCCCACGCCGCGGTCTGTGGCGGCGCGGCGGGTCAGCAGAAAGAGAGAAAAAAACAAAACGGATTGAGCCTCGGTTTCGGGCGGGGGGGCCTGACCGAAACCGAAAGAGCCAAAATCATAACAGACGGCACAGCCCGAAAGCTGAGCCAGGGGCGCACACGAAGTGTCAGCGCCAGCCGGAGGATATCCGGATCGTTTCCGTCTGCGCCTTTGAAGGTAAGCGGTTGGAGGTAGGTGTGAAGCCACCGGACGGCGTGCTGATAGTTCTTCTCGTTTTGCGCCTGCCAACGGACGCAGGCCAAAGGCGAAAAGACAAGGTCGTCGGAAAGGCTGTCTGCGTAACGGCCGGGCGCAAGAAACAATCGGACCAGATCCGGCGCGGTGGGGACAAGCGCCAGCATCCGCCCGGTCATCGGCAGGAGGTAATCAAAGATCAACACAGGGCTTTGCCCGATGAGAAGCATGGGGCGTTTGTCAAAAGAGTGCGTGTGTTCCCGGAGTGCTTTCTGCTCTTCGGAAGGGATCTGATAAAGCGTATAAATATCCTGGTTGACAGGAGAAGGAGATAAGGCGAATCGGCCGCCGATGATTTTGGCATCCCGGTCCAGCAGGAAAAGGTCATCTTCAAAGGCCATTTCGGGGTAGATAAAGTCAGCATGACGAGGTGAATCAAGAGAACGCACAGTGGAAATCCTTTCTTAAAAATCAAAATTAAAAACTTTTTAATGAAAAATAAAAATTTTAGAATAAAAAATAGAAAAATGATATTTAAAAATGGAATATAATAGCCCGCGTAAAGAAGGCTACCGAGGTGTCAGTCACGCGCGGGTGTTGTTCCGGCCATATGCCGGAGAGGAAACGGAGAACAGACATTCTGTCTGCGGCCCGTGGGACGGACAATGATGAACGGGGCGGTTTTATTGCTTTCTGAAAGTGGCGGGTGTAAAGAGCAGGAGCATGGGCAACAGTTCCAAGCGCCCGGCCAGCATATCAAAAATCAGAATCAGCTTGGACAGCGGGGAAAAGAAGCCGAAGTTGCCGGTGGGTCCCACCGCGCCAAGGCCGGGGCCGCAGTTGTTGAGGGTTGTGGCCACCGCCGTGAAGTTTGTCAGAAAATCTCCGCTGTCAAAAGAGAGAACAAATACCGAGGGAACAAAGACCGCGATGAAAAGCAGGAAATAGCAACAGCACGAGCGCACCACATCGCTTTCCAGCGTCCGCCCGTCCAAGGAAAGCAGTTTTTTCTGCTTGGGATGGAGCGCAAGGCTAAGCTCGCGGAAAGCGGCTTTTATGGCAATGATCACACGGGAGACCTTGATGCCGCCGCCGGTGCTGCCGGCACACGCGCCGATAAAGAGGAGCAGCACCAGCAAAAACCGTGCCCCGCCGGGGAAAAGCGCAAAATCGGTGCAGGCAAAGCCGGTGCTGGAGGAAAGCGAGGCCACGGTGAAAAAGCCGTGGCGGAGCGCCGTTGCAAAATCGGCAAACTGCCCCCGGATACTGAAGCTGACAAAGAGTCCGGCCGTCAGTATGATGGCCAGGAAAACCCGCGTTTCGGTGCCGAAAAATTCTTTCACGCGCCGGTGAAGAAGCAGATAATAAGAACTGAAATTGATTGAGAAAATCAGCATGAACACCGTGGTGATATTCTGTATGTAGGGGGAAAACGAGGCCATGCTGTCATTCCGGATGCCGAATCCGCCGGTGCCGGCCGTGGCAAAGGCAATGTTGAGCGCGTCAAAAGCGCCGATGCCGCCAAAGAGCAGGAAAATAAACTGTAAAAGCGTCAGCGCCAGATAAAGCGAATAAAGGATCAGCGCGGTGGTCCGCACGCGCGGCACCAGTTTGCTGACCGACGGCCCGGGGCTTTCGGCCTTCATGATGTGCATATTCTGCCCGCCCGAGAGCGGCAGGAAGGCCATGAGCAGTACCAGCACGCCCATGCCGCCGACCCAGTGCGTAAAACTGCGCCAAAGGAGAATGGAACGCGGGAGCGATTCCACCTCGGCAAGGATGCTGGCGCCCGTGGTGGTAAAGCCCGAAACGGTTTCAAACAGCGCGTCCAGAAAAGAGGGAATTGTGCGCGAAACAAAGAAGGGGAGCGCGCCGAAGAGACTGAGCAGAATCCAACTCAGCGCCACAATGAGAAATCCTTCCCGGGCATAAAGCGTGGTGTTTTCCGGCCGCCGGAGCACCAAGAGCGTTCCCGCCGCAAGGCAGGCCGCCACCGAGAACAGGAAAGCGGAAAGCACCTGCTCCCGGACGAAAAGCGCAAACATCGTCGGGAAGAGAAGAAAGACGGCCTCAAAAAGCAGAATCCAACCGAGTGTGTAGCGGATCATTTTATAGTTCATGGCCGCATCACCTCAGGATGTCGGAAAGGTCGTGGAGCGGCAGCATTTGCGATACCACCACCACCCGGTCTCCGGGTCTGATCTCGTCATGCCCGCGGGGAATGATCACTTCGTTCCCGCGCAGAATGGCGGCCAGCAGGATGTTCTTTTCAATTTCCAGTTCCGAGAGCGGCTTGCCCATCACAGGCGAGCCTTCGCGGGCAAAGAATTCGGCCGCTTCCACCTTGCCTTTAATAATATTGTAGAGCGTTTCCATGTTGCTGCCCCGCGTGTTTTTCATCGCCCTCACAAATCGCACAATATTGTCCGAGGTGATGTTTTCGGGATAGACCGTGGAATCCAGATAAAGCGGTCTTACCACATCGTCAAAATCAAAGCGGTTGATCTTGGTCACGATTTTGCCGTCGGTCACGCTCTTGGCATAAAGGGAGAGCAGAATGTTTTCCTCGTCAAGATCGGTCAGCGAAACAAAAGCGTCGGTTTCGGCAAGGCCCTCTTCCAGCAATGTGTCGCGGTCGCTGGTGTTGCCGTTGATAACGATCATGTCCGGAAAAGCCTCGCAGAAGTCGCGGCAGATTTCTGCGTCCCGCTCGATCAGTTTGGTTTTTATGCCGTCCTTTTGGAGCATTTCGCACAGGTAATGCGCGGTTTTGCTGCCTCCCGCGATCATGGCGCGACGGATCGGACGGGTCTTGTAACCGATTTTAAAGAAAAAGTTTTCGGCGCTTTTGGGGGTTGCCACCAGGGTGATGATGTCATGCGCCGCGAAAACGAAGTCGCCTTTGGCAATGTAGGCCTCTTCCTCCCGTTCAATGGTGCAGAAGAGCAGATCGCAGTGAAACCGCCCCGCCACATCGCGCACGGCCGTGCCGACCAGCGGGCTGGTTTCGGGCAGGCGGAATTTGACCAATTCCACCCGACCCCCCGCAAAGGTATCGATTTTAAGGGCGGAAGGGAAGCGGAGAATCCGCGCGATCTCCAGCGCCGCCGCGTATTCGGGGTTGATAACCATGGCCAGTCCCAACTCATTCTTGAGGTAGTCGGATTCTTTACTGTAATCGGGATTTTTCACCCGAGCCACCGTCCGGCAGTTTCCCGCACGCTTGGCAATGAGGCAACAAAGCAGGTTCAGCTCGTCCGAACCCGTCACGGCAATCAGCAGGTCGGCGTTTTCAATGCCGGCTTCCTCCTGCACCGCATGGGTGGCGCCGTTCCCGACCACACCCATGATGTCCAACTTGGTGGAGAGCTCCTTCACGGTGGCGGGGTCAAAATCAATGACGGTGATGTTGTTGCCCTGTTCGTTCAGTTGCTCGGCCAGATTTTTGCCAATCTGTCCGCAACCGACAATGATGATATTCAGCGCACCCTCATTTTTCGGATGCATGATTTTCATGTGTTTTACACTCCTTCCCGCACGCGGGTGCAAAGAAAAAATCAGTGCTATTATACTTCTGAAGGGAGAAAATGTCAATAGCCACGCGAAAAGTCCGGCTTATTTGCCGGAATCAGAACCCGTTTTGGGGGTATTTTCATTTTCGGAGATTCCGGAGGCTTCGTCATCCTTTCGGTCGCTTACCGAAGGTGCGCTGGCCGGAACGCCGGCATTTTCATCGGTCGTATCCGCACCGTCCTCACTCTCGTCATTCTCGCCTTCCGCGTCCAGTACCACCGGGATAAACTGGCTGGCAATGGTGCCGCGGCCGCGGTGTTTGACATAAAAGAATCCGATAATGCTGAAAAGCACAGCCCCCAGGAAATTCATGAAAAGATCCTTCATGGTATCGGTAATGCCGACATCCAGATAGCCGTTCATTGTAATTATCTGTCCGTCGGTCGTATAGATGACCGTGCCGGTGATGTCCCTTATATGTGTCACTTTTTCGCCCAGATCATTGGGAATGGAGACCGTGTCAATCACGGTTTTGAACACATCTTTCTGCATATCGGTGTGCAGGAAATAGTCGGCCGAGAATTCAAAGAACTCCCAAAGCACGCCGATGGTCATGGAAAAGCAGAAAGCGACCAGCGACAGGAAAAGCGGGGAAAGTTTAAAACGCAGCCGCTTACTTTTATTGAAGATATCTACCAGGCAAAAGCCGAAAGCCGAAAAGAGAAATCCGTTGCAGGAGTGAAGCATGACATCCCAGAAGGCAAAGCGCTGATAGTAATCCGCCCCCTCGCCCAGTATCTGCGCGCAGAATACAAAGGCGTAAACGATGATTTCCATGGTGGTGGGCAGACGGATGTGAAAACTTTTTTCCACAATGGAGGGGATCAGCAACAGCAACAGCGCCAGCACGCTGGAAAAAAAGGTTTCATATTGGCGTGTGACCAGGCTGCGGATGATGGAAAAGATCGTGATGGTGTGAAGGATTACATAAACGGCAAACGCTTTTTTGTCCTGTCGGATCTGGTCGATTAGGCTGGCCAAAAGCATCTTGCGGCCCTTTTTCTTTCCTTTTGTACGGGACATGGGAGCTCCTTTTCCTACCGTTACGGTATTTTTTAGGGTATTTTTGTATAAGTTTCCTTTTTTGGTTCACGCTATTCATAAAGCCCTGTGGGGCGATGAAAGGAGAAAAAAGTATGGCACAGATTACAACCAAAGAACTGGACGCGCTTTCGGATCTGATGGACATGGAAAAAGTCATGGAGGGGAAATGCCGGTATCTGGCGGGGATTGCAGGAGATGAAGCGCTTGCCGATTGTTATTTGCAGATGGCAGGCCGCCACGCCAAGCATTTTGAAGAACTTTATTCCAATTTAAAGTGAGGTAAAAAAGATGAATGAAAAAGAGAATGCCGCTTTTGGCGACAAGGAACAGATGAGCGATTTGCTTTTGGGCGAAAAATATCTGACGGGGGTGTACAACACCTTTCTTTGCGAGTGCGCCACACCCGAACTGACCCGGTGCCTGAGCACGCTCCTTTCGGAAACGCACACCATGCAGCAACAGATCTTTGCGGAGATGAACAGCCGCGGCTGGTATCCGGTCGAAAAGGCGGAGGAGACCAAACTTCAAAAGGCCAAAAACAAATTTATGGCGTTGCTACCGCAGTAAAAACAATCCCGTTTCGGGGGTTTTACTGTCAAGGTGCGCCAAAAAGGGGCTGTCGCATCTACGATAGCCCCTTTTTCCCGGCTGCTCAGGCCTCCGTTTCGGAGTTTTCTTCGTCAGACTGGGCCTGTGTTGCCTTCTCTTCGCCCTCATCTGTGGCAGGGGTCTCTTTTGCCGTTTCTTCTTCGGCTTCCTTTTTGAGGAGGGAGAGCCGGTCGAACAGGGCGTCGATTTCGGCGATGACCTTCAGTTTCTCCTCTTCCAGGTTGTCGTCGGTATGCAGATCGCGGTAAACCAGGCGCCCCAGTTTTTCATATTGCTCGTCAATGCGGATCTCAAGCGACTTGGTTTTCAGGCCGTTCGAGACCGAGTCCATAATCTCCTCGGTTTTTTCACCCACGCGGCGGGCCGCGTTTTTGGCTTTTGCGCAGAAGCGGTTAAAGGTTGACATCATCAAATCCTCCTTTTTGGATATGAATCTTCTTTAACAGTATAGCGCATTCTTCCCGAAAAGTAAAGATTTTTTTGCTTTTTGCATGAAAAAAGCGGATCGTGGGGAAAATAAAGGCAGGTATGACCACCCCCAATCGGGTTCGGATATCCTATAAATTCAAGGAGGGATGAAATATGAACATGGACAGCAAAAGTTATGCCCGGTATGTGGAAGCGCGCGCGCCCCGTTCTCCGGTGCTGAAAAATTGCCTTTGGGCCTTTCTGATCGGCGGCGGCATCTGCCTTTTTTCGCAGGGGCTGACGCAGATTTTTATGACATTCTGCCACATGACCCAGGAATACGCGGCCTCGATCACGGCAATCGTGCTGATCTTCCTTGCGGTATTGCTTACGGCATTGGGGATTTTTCACCGGATCGCGCGTGTGGCCGGCGGCGGCACGCTGGTGCCAATCACCGGTTTTGCCAATGCGGTGGCTTCTTCGGCCATTGACAGCCGGTCGGAGGGGTTTGTGCTGGGCGTGGGCGCCAAGATCTTCACCGTGGCCGGACCGGTGCTTCTTTACGGCACGGCGGCCGGCACGCTCTACGGATTCATTTATTGGATCTGCCGGATGTTCGTGGCCTGATTTTTTCGCCCGGAACGACCAAAACCACTTGACAGCGTCCCTTTTTCCGTGCTATAATAAAGAGCAATCGAAAATGGGATGTCGCCAAGCGGTAAGGCACCAGACTTTGACTCTGGCACTCGTCGGTCCGAATCCGGCCATCCCAGCCAAAAAAGCACTTGCGGCGCAAGTGCTTTTTCAGTTATATACACTGCCGTCGGCGTTTCATCCGTAATTTGCGCGATTGAGATTGAAAATCGGGAAGATTTATGGTATAATAAAATATCGATAAATCGGAATTTGCAGGTGTGATTGATGAGAATTGTAGAAGTTACAGAAAACAAAAAACAATATCTTGAT
>CAJJIY010000050.1 GCA_905187695.1 uncultured Eubacteriales bacterium
GCACTTACATGCTTTATACATCTTTCGTTGTTCAATTTTCAAGGACCGTTTCGCCATCCGCTTTTAGGGGACAGCTTACATAGTGTATCACCTTTGACGCTTTTTGTCAAGGGTTTTCTGAGAAATTTTTGAATTTTTTTGTTTCGGGGAGCTAAAATGTCAATTTTCGTATAAAAAGCTGCTTTAAAACGCATACTGAAGAGGCGAGGTGAGAAAATGCTGACAATTTTTGTTCGCACCTGTCTGATATATGTCATTCTGATCGGCACAATGCGTCTGATGGGTAAACGACAACTGGGTGAGCTGGAAGTTTCCGAGCTGGTGACCACACTGCTGCTTTCCGAAATTGCGACCATCCCGCTGACCGAACTGGATGTACCGCTCCTTTATGCCGTGATTCCGCTTGTCACCATTCTGACGCTGGAAATTACGCTTTCGGTCATTCTTTTAAAATGTCCGCCGCTCAAAAATATGGTTTCGACGCGGCCGGCCGTATTGATCCGGCACGGAAAAGTGGAACAAAAGGGGCTGCGGCGCATCCGCATTTCACTGGGCGAATTGGTCAGTGCCATCCGGCAGGCCGGAGCCGCAACGCCGACCGATGTGGATTATGCCATTCTGGAGCCAAACGGAAAAATCTCCGTGATCCTGAAAAAAAGCGCACAACCTCCTGTTGTTTCGGATCTCGGCCGGACCGTCGACGAAAGCGGTATTCTTCACATTCTGATTGAGGACGGGAAAATAAACGAATACAATCTTTGCGAAAAAGGATTGGATCACGTGTGGCTTGCGGATCAGTTGAAAAATGCCGGCAAAAAACTGCCGGATGTGTTTTTGCTTGGCATGGACGATATGCAAAAACTTTTTTGGATCGACAAGGAGGCAAAGTGAAAGCGTTTATTGTTTCTTTGTGCGTTTTTGCCCTGCTGTTGGGCGGCATTTTATGGAACACTCTTTTTATCCGGAAAACCACGCGGGAAATGAATGACCTATTAAATAAAATGGAAGCAAACCCAAGCGAAAATACGCTTGCCGAATTGGAGAACCTGTGGGAAAAAAGCCGCGCGCGCGTCAGTTTTTCCTCTCCGCTTTCCGAGATTGACGCCGTAAGCGACCGGCTGACGCTCTTGCGCAACGCTTTTGACCGAAGGGACAGTGAAAAAATTCTGCTCTCGATTTCGCTCATCCGGAACGCTGTGGACAACCTGGTGCGCAGTGAGCGTCCCTCCCTTGAAACGGTATTTTAAACAGCAAAACCCGCCGTATCTACGGCGGGTTTGCTTGTTTGCGCCCAATTTTTACCCCGGCGCGTTGATAATCTTTTCCATTTCGGTCAGTTTGAGAGCAACGGTGACTTTGCGATTGAAAAATCCGTTTTCGCTTTTCCAGATAGGATCGCTTTCCAGCAAAGCCACGGTCAGCTTTTTGCAGAATTCCTCATCCGTGATGACCTTCAGATGTTCCTTCTCGCTTGAATTCAACGAAAGATACTCTGCCCGTGGAATTAAATAATCTTCTCCGTCATAGCGAAGAACATCGAAAAGCGTCTCTCCTTCGTTGATCGTAGAGAAAACATTCTTTTTATCCGGAAAACGGGTATCCTCATAAAGGAACACCAAAAACTCATTTCCCCTTGTATAAATGGGCGTTCCCCCGGCTATCACCTGTGAGGTGCCAAGCTGCGCCAGTGTAATCCGCTCCGGCAAATTGCCGCGATAACAACGAAGCACATCCGCTTCCGAAAAAGTGGTGCGCATATCCAGGTCTTCGCCAAGCCAGCTTGTAACCCTTACAAGGGCAATGGCCTCCGCTTTTGCGACCAATTCATCGACTGTGTAGCTCCGCTCAAAACGAAGCTCCATCCAATTACTACTCATCCGGTCTTTCATCTCCGGAACCACGATCGGGGCGGCGGGATTGGCTACTCGGCGGGTCTCGTTCATGTCGGCGGTTTTATCTTCCTGTCGCCGGGCACAGCCCGAAAAAACCAACAACACCGCAACGGCAAGCACAAATAATCTGGTAAAAATCTTTTTTGTTTTACACATACTTCTCCCTCCAATAAAAGTGTTTCAGTCAAATCATATGGAGCCAACCGCCTTCCATATGTATGCCGGATGGAAATTGCCGTCTCTCTTTGTCATGCTCCCGGAAAGAACGAACAATATCTCCCACTCCCAGTCTATTCCGAGCTTCTCTGTTTGGCCAAAGAAACGTGAAATTTGAATCATGTTCTCTTTTCGGTTTTATTATATCACACTTTTTTGCGCATTTCAAGCGTTTTATTAAATTTTGGTTATTTCCACGAATTGTTTTATGTTTTTCGAAGAATTTTCCAAAATGTGATATCCGTTATTATATTAGCGCACCAGAAGAAAAAATAAGCACGAAAAATGTCGAACGCAAAAATTTTCCCGCACAACCGAAAAAAACCCGGACAGCGATTTCGCAGTCCGGGCTTTTAAAAAATATTCAGAAGAAGCGGTCGTTGGTGGGGGCGTCGTCAATCTCCACCGGTACGCCGAGCGCGTCGGAGCGGAAAGCCGCCTCCATGACCGAAAGGGAGCGGATGAGCTGCGCGTGCGTGACGATCTGCTTTTCCCTGCCGTCAATAGCCGCGACAAAATTCCGATAAAAATCGTGCACATCCAGCGAAGGACGCTTGATCCATTCTTCCAACGTGGTTTTTCCATCGCGCGGTGCCATGGTCTTGGTAAATCCGGCATTGGTCACGACCGGCGCCACATCCTTGTCTTCCCAGCTACGGCAGAGCACCAGCCGGCACTCGTCCTTCCAGTCGGCCACACAGCCACTTCCGTCCGTGCCGGTGATATAAAACCGGGGAAGCGCAATGAAATTGGTGGTGCCGACCTCCACGCGGGCGGTCAGATCGCCTTCAAAGTAAAGATCCAACTTAAAGCCGTCATCCACTTCGTCATTGGTGATGTGATCGCAACGGCAATAGACCTTCTGGATCCGGCGGTCATCCACAATGCCGAAAATCTGGTCAATGAGATGGATGCCCCAGTCATAAATCATACCGCCGCCGTGTTCTTTTTTTCCGCGCCAGTCTCCGGGAATCCCGCGCGAGCCCTGATAACGCGACTCCACCGAGGTGATCTTGCCCAGTTTGCCGCTGTGATAGGCCTCCCGGACCATCTGGTAGTCACAGTCCCAGCGACGGTTCTGGTGCGCGGTAAAGAGACGGCCGCACTCGTTGGCTACGGCAATGATCTCTTTCAAATCTGCCACCGTGAGCGTGACCGGTTTTTCCGAAATAACATGCTTCCCTGCCCGCAAAGCCGCGATGGACAACGGCTTATGCCATTCGTTGGGCGTGGCGATGGTGATAAAATCCACCGCGGGATCAGAGAGTACCGCCTCAAAGCTCGGATAGGCGTAAATGCCGTTTTCGCGCGCCAGATCACAGCGCTCCTTTTTGATATCATATATTCCGCGCAATGTCACCACACCGGCCTCCAGAATATGGCGGGCGTGCCAGCCGCCCATGCCGCCGTAGCCGATGATGACGCAGTTTTTCTTTTCGCTCATAGGAGTCCTCCGTTTTTTCATGCTTGTTGCCTTCAGTATGTTCATTATAGGACAATTCATGCCTATATTCAAGACAACTTTGGCGGACTATAAGACATTTTTTGCTGTTTACCTCAAGAAAAAGGGGCAATCCGTCGCTTTTTAAAAAATCTTTTCCGGGACTTGTGAAAAGCCGCAAAATTTGCTATAATGATTAGGTAGAATCCCGAAAAGGAAAGAAGAGGACATTATGGCAGATCAAACAACGCAATCGCACATCCGCAACTTTTCGATTATCGCCCACATCGATCACGGCAAATCCACGCTGGCCGACCGGCTGCTGGAAGCCACACAGACCGTGGCCACCCGTGACATGGAGGAGCAGATCCTGGACAACATGGATCTGGAACGGGAACGCGGCATCACCATCAAGGCGCGTGCCGTCCGGATGAATTATCAAGCGCCGGACGGTGAAAATTATACATTCAACCTCATCGACACCCCCGGTCATGTGGACTTCAACTATGAAGTGTCGCGCTCGCTCAACGCCTGCGAAGGAGCCCTGCTGGTGGTGGATGCCACACAGGGGATTGAGGCGCAGACGCTGGCCAACGCTTATCTGGCCGTGGATGCGGGTCTGGAGATCCTGCCGGTGATCAACAAAATCGACCTGCCCAGCGCCGATGTGGAGGGAACCTGCCATGAAATCGAGGATGTCATCGGTATTCCCGCCATGGGCTGTCCGGCTGTTTCAGCCAAAACCGGCCTGAATATTCCGGATGTGCTGGCCCGTATCGTCAGCGATATTCCCGCCCCCCGCGGAGATGCCGACGCGCCACTCAAGGCGCTCATTTTCGACTCCTGCTATGACAGTTACCTCGGCGTGGTGGTCAACATCCGCGTGATGGACGGACGGGTCAGGGCCGGCGACCGCATTCTGCTCATGAGCACCGGCAAATGCTTTGATGTGGTGGAAGTCGGTGTGATGGAACCGCTGGGACTGCAGAAAACCGAGGAGCTTTCGGCCGGTGAGGTCGGCTATCTCACCGCCTCCATCAAGAGTGTGGGCGACACGCGGGTGGGCGACACCGTCACCCTGGAAGCCAACCCCGCCAAGACGCCCTGCCCCGGTTTCAAGGCGGTTCAGCCGATGGTTTATGCCGGCATTTACCCCGCGGACGGTTCACGCTACGGCGACCTGCGGGACGCGCTGGAAAAACTGCGGCTCAACGACGCGGCCCTCTCCTTTGAACCCGAGACCTCGGCCGCGCTTGGTTTTGGCTATCGATGCGGCTTTTTGGGACTGCTTCACATGGAGATTATCGAGGAGCGGCTGGAACGCGAATTCAATCTTGATCTCATCACCACCGCGCCCAGTGTCATTTATGAGATTGTCAAACGGGACGGCAGTGTGATACACATTGATAATCCCTCCAATTACCCCGACCCCACCGAGATTGAAGTGGCAAGAGAACCGATCGTGAAGGCCTCCATTATCACGCCAACCGACTATGTGGGCGGACTGATGGACCTTTGCCAGGATCGGCGCGGCGAATTCAAAGACATGAAATATCTTGACGCCACCCGCGTGGAACTGCATTACCGCCTGCCGCTCAATGAGATCATCTATGACTTTTTCGATGCGCTCAAGAGCCGTTCGCGCGGCTATGCTTCGCTGGATTATGAAATGGAAGGCTATGAAGACAGCAAACTGGTCAAACTGGACTTCCTGCTCAACGGCGATCCGGTGGACGCCCTTTCTTTCATCGTGCATGAGGACAAGGCTTATCCCCGTGCACGCAAAATTGCCGAAAAGCTGAAAGAAAACATTCCGCGCCAGCTTTTTGAGATCCCGATCCAGGCCGCCATCGGTTCCAAGATTATCGCCCGCGAAACCGTCAAGGCCATGCGCAAAGATGTGCTGGCCAAATGCTACGGCGGCGACATTACCAGAAAGAAAAAACTGCTGGAAAAACAAAAGGAAGGCAAAAAGAAAATGCGGCAGTTGGGCTCGGTCCAGGTCTCGCCGGAAGCTTTCATGGCCGTGCTCCGACTGGACGATGACCAATAAGCCGTCTATGAAAAAAACACTGGGGCTCTATCTGCACATTCCCTTTTGTCTTTCCAAATGTGCCTATTGTGATTTTTATTCCGGATCCTTCACAAAAGAGGAAAAAGACGCCTATGTCGCCGCGCTCTGCGGGCAACTGGCGGCCGTCTCGGAACTTGCAGGAAACTATACCGTGGATACGGTCTACCTCGGTGGCGGCACGCCTACTCTGCTCTCCCCCGCCGGGATCACGACGATTCTGGACGCGGTAAGACGGTATTATCACCTTGCCCTGGAAACCGAGATCAGCGCCGAGTGCAATCCGGCCACCGGGCTTTCCCCCACCCTACGCGCCTTTTTGGCGGCGGGTGTAAACCGTCTGAGCATCGGCGTGCAAAGCCTTTCGGATGCCGAATTGCGCGCGCTGGGGCGACGGCACACGGCCGCCGAAGCAACAGCAACCATCCGGCGCGCGGCGGAAATTGGTTTTTCCAATCTCTCGGCCGATGTCATGTTCGGAATTCCCCACCAGACCAAAGAGCGTTTCAGAAAAACGCTGGAGGAACTTTCTTCCCTGCCGCTTACCCACCTTTCGGCTTATGGACTGCGCGTGGAGGAGGGCACCCCTTTTTACCGGCTGCGCGAAACCTTGCCGCTTCCGGATGAGGACAGCGAGGCCGAGATGCAGTTTTCAGTAACTGAGATTCTGCAGCCGGCCGGTTTTCACCCATATGAAGTCAGCAACTATGCCAAGAACGGCTTTGAATGTCGCCACAACCTGCGCTATTGGGAGCGGTCTCCTTATCTCGGCTTTGGCCCGGGGGCACATTCTTTTTTTGAGAACGAGCGCTTTTTTACGCCGCCTTCCCTTCCGGATTATCTCCGGTTGGCTCAGTCCGGCAATTTTGCCGCACTTTTCACCGGCCATGAAAAAATCGCAGGCAAAGAGGCGGCAGACGAGACCTTTATGCTCCGAATGCGCCTGTGCCGCGGGCTCTGCGAGGCAGAATTTAAAAAAGAATTCGGTCTCTCCCCCGAAAAACTCTATCCGGGGCTTTCCGGGTATATCCGGGACGGATGGATCAAACGGGCCAACGGGCGGATTTTCTTTACGCCGCGCGGTATGTATGTCAGCAATACCATCCTCTCGGATCTGCTGGATTTCGGAAAGGAGGCCTGAGCATGGTTTTATTGGTTGCCTCCGATACGCACGGACATGCCGATCGTCTGCTCACAGCCGTTTCGCGCGTCAGACCGGCCGCTCTGCTTTTTCTTGGAGACGGACTTTCGGATCTTTCCGTCCTGCCTTCGGAACTCCCGGTGCGGGCGGTACGCGGCAACTGCGATTTTTTCGGCCGGGAATTTCCCACCTGCCGGTTGGAAGTCTTCGGGCAAACCCGCATTTTCCTTACGCACGGACATACGCTCGGGGTCAAGGGCGGGCCTGAACACGCGCTCGCGGCGGCCCTTTCGGAAAATGCCGACATTCTTTTATACGGACACACGCATGTCCCTTTTGAAAAAAATCTGCTCCCCGGCACGGAAATTTTCTGTAACGGTCGCATGGAAAAACTCACCCGACCGCTCCTGATTCTCTGCCCCGGAAGCCTTGGCGAACCGCGCAACGGCGCGCCCTCTTTTGCCACGCTGACGCTGCGGCCGGACGGAATTCTTCCCGGTTTCGGAGAACTTTAATTGAAAATGACTAAAAAGCGGGAGCC
>CAJJIY010000051.1 GCA_905187695.1 uncultured Eubacteriales bacterium
CGGGCCGCCGGTCTCCCCGGCGCGGGCAAGCGCCGCGGCAATGACCGGGCGTTCCGCGCAGTCGATCCCCGCGCCCTCCATGATCATTTTGATCTTATCGGCCTCGGTGCCGTCCTTTTCTCCCTTGCGCTGTGCCACCAGCGCCGCATAGTAGCGCCGGATGATTTCCTCGCGGGCGCTCTTTTTCACGGCTTCGTCGTCAAAAATGCAAAAACCGGCCATGTTCACGCCCATATCGGTGGGAGATTTGTAAGGACAACTGCCGTAAATGCGTTCCATGGTGGCGCGCAGGACCGGGAAAATTTCCACGTCGCGGTTGTAGTTGACGGTCGTCACGCCGTAGGCTTCCAAGTGGAAGGGGTCGATCATGTTGACGTCGCAAAGGTCGGCCGTGGCCGCCTCATAAGCCAGATTGACCGGGTGTTTGAGGGGCAGGTTCCAGATGGGGAAGGTCTCGAATTTGGCATAACCAGAGCGGATGCCGCGTTTGTTGTCATGATAAAGCTGGGAAAGGCAGGTGGCCATTTTGCCGGAGCCGGGGCCCGGCGCGGTCACCACCACCAGCGGTCGGGAGGTTTTGATGTAATCGTTTTTGCCAAAGCCCTCATCGCTGACAATGCGTGAAACATCGGCGGGATAGCCGGGGATGGGATAGTGCCGGTAGACCGGAAGACCCAGCGAAACAAGGCGCTTTTCAAAGGCCAGCGCCGAGCTTTGTCCGGCAAAACGGGTCAGCACCACGCTGCCCACATAAAGGCCGAAGCCGCGGAATGCGTCAATGAGGCGGAGCACATCCTGATCATAGGTGATGCCCAGATCCCCGCGCACTTTGTTCTTTTCAATGTCGGCCGCGTTGATGACCAGCACGATCTCGGCCTCGGCCGAAAGCGCGGTCAGCATCCGGATCTTGCTGTCCGGTTCAAAACCGGGGAGCACCCGCGAGGCGTGAAAATCGTCAAAAAGCTTGCCGCCGAACTCCAGATAGAGTTTGCCGCCGAACTTTTCGATGCGCTCACGGATATGCTCGGATTGAGTTGCGATATACTTGTCGTTGTCAAAGCCTTTTTTAAACATAAAACCCCCTCGCGCCCGGCGCGTCACACATTGAATTTATTATAACACTTCAGGTGGGCAAGAGCAAGCACTTTTTTTAAATTTACAATTTGGGGTGGGAAGCCTTCCGGAGCTGTCCGCATCCCGCCCCCGTTTCCGCCCGCCGGAGGTGTAAAAAGGGCAACAGTCATTGGAGACTGTTGCCCTTTTTACATCATCAAACGGAGCGCAGGGAAGGTTCCCGCTTTGCTTTTTCAGTAAAAAGTTGCCACGGGATTCTGAGGCGCACTGGTGAGCGCGGAATCGGTCACATACAGGACCGGGCCCGGCTGACCGTAGATTTTGTGCTTTTCCACCTGGATCCGGGCGGTGATCATCACCCATTCGCCGGTCTTGAAAGTGACCACGCGGGGGAAGATGCACACCACGCCGTCATAGGCAATGTCGGCCTCACAGCAGGTCATGACGTGACGGCCGGCCACCAGTTCGTTCTTTCCCAGTTGCCGGTCGCGGGCCACCAACCCCTTGAATTTCACGGTCCGGCCGTCCCAGGCGGACAGTTCGTCGCCGAGATCGCGGTAAAAGAGGGCAAAATCCTCGTCCGCCACGCTTACCACCGGCGCGTTCACATCAAAGGGGAGCGGATCTTCAATGGTGTCATATTCCAATTCGCCCGCCTCGTTTTCATAGGCGATCTGTGCTCGGCGGCTGATGCCGCGCACCAATTTGTGGAGCCCCTCGCGCGGGGTTTTGCCCGCCCGGTTGAAGATTACCATTTCGGCCGTCTGAAGTTTGTCCACCATCAGCGCACGCATATTGGCATTGTAGTTTTCCGCCGTGACGGTGTCGATAAACAGGAGTTGCTGGAAGATATACCATTCGCGGGGCAGGGCGCTGTAAAGCGAGCCGAGCTGCCACATTCCGTTGTATTCGATCATCACGCGGTCGGTCAGAATCCCCTTGGTCAGAGAGGTCAGATAGGAAAGGGTCAGGTCGCTTTCCTTTTCCACCGTCACCATGCGGACATTCTGCCCCGCAAAGCGGGAGGGGTCGTATTCCTCGATGCCTTCCTCGCAGACGATCAGCAGAATTTTGGCGCCGTCATTGAATTCGGGATCTTCCAGCGTTTCCTCAATCATTTTGGTCTTGCCGGCTTCCAGAAAGCCGGTGAAGAGATAGACCGGAATCTGCGGTTTTGCCATGGCTGCACTTCCCTTAGTTCAGTTCCACGCCGAAAAGCGCGGAAAGCGCGTCGGCCTTCAGACCCGAACCAATCACGCACAGCCGACCGGTGAGCCCCGCACAGCCACTGCGCACATCGGGTTCGCCCGGCACATAGTCAAAGTGAATCCAGGAGCCGTCCTTGTTTTCCACAATGCCCTTGGCGCGGAGCACCATGCCGTATTTTTCGCTGTCGGTGAGCTTTGAGAGCGCCGCCTCCAGTTCTTCTTTTCCGAAGGTGCGCGTGGTCTCCGCGCCCAGGCTGACAAAGACCTCGTCGGCGTGGTGATGATGGTGATGATGATGGTGTTCGTGCTCCTCATCTTCATCGTCGTGATGGTGGCAGCAGCAGTCGTCCTCATCGTCGTCATCGTCGTGATGGTGGCGGTGATGGTGATGTTCGTGCCCCTCTTCGTCCTCATCGTCATGGTGATGGTGGCAGCAGTCATCATCGTCATCGTCATCCTCGTGATGATGGTGTTCTTTCACCTCGGCCGCCAGTTTCTCCATTTCGGCCGCCAGCGAATCGGTGCGTTCCATGGCGGCAAGCAACTGCGCGCCGGAGAGCTCGCTCCAGTCGGCCGTCACGATCACCGCGCCGGGATTGTGCTCACGCAGAGCCGCCACGCAGGCTTCCAGTTTTTCGGCCGGGAGTCCTGCCGTGTGGCTGAGGATAATCGTACCGGCGTTTTCAATCTGATCATTGAAAAATTCGCCGAAGTTTTTCATGTGCATCCGGCATTTGGCCGCGTCCACCACCGTTACAAGGCCGGTGATCTGCAGTTCGTGGCTGTCCACGCGCTGAACGGCACGGATAACATCCGAGAGTTTTCCCACGCCCGAGGGCTCGATGAGGATCCGGTCGGGCGCATAATCGGACAGAACCTTTAACAGCGCCTTGCCGAAGTCGCCTACCAGACTGCAACAGATGCACCCGGAGTTCATTTCGGTGATTTTGATGCCCGCGTCCTGTAGAAATCCGCCGTCAATGCCGATCTCGCCGAACTCGTTTTCGATGAGGACCAGTTTTTCACCGGCGTACACTTCGCCGATCAGTTTTTTGATGAGCGTGGTTTTACCCGCGCCGAGAAAGCCCGAAAAAATGTCGATTTTTGTCATAATAACACTTCCTTTTCTATCATTTGGCCGCCGCTTTCGCGGCTGTCGGACGGACGGTAACAAGGGGCAAACGGTTTAAAATTTTGCCCGGATATAAACGGTTTCCAGCGTTCCCAGCGCCGCTTTTGTCAGTTCTTCCACCGGCAGTTTGGCCTCTTCTTCCAGCACGCGCGAAAGTTCGGGGCGGGTCTTGGGGTGACGCGGGGTAAAGACGGTACAGCAGTCTTCGTAGGGGAGAATGGAAGTTTCATAGGTGTCGATGGCGCGCGCCACGCGCACGATCTCTTCTTTGTCCATGCCGATGAGCGGGCGGAACACCGGCCGGTCGGCAACGGCGTTGGTCACGACCAGCGCCTTGATGGTCTGCGAGGCCACCTGTCCCATGCTTTCGCCGGTCATGACGGCGTCGCACTCCCGCGCGGCGGCCACCGCGCAGGCTGCCCGCATCATAAAGCGGCGCAACAGCAGGGTAAAGTATTCCTCGTCGCAGTTTTTGACAATGGCCTCCTGCACCTGGGTCAGCGAAATGATATGCACCTGCATACTGCCGGCATAGCGCGCCACGCGGGCGGCCAGTTCCAACACTTTTTCGCGTGCCTGTTCGCCGGTATAGGGGGGCGATTCAAAATAAAGCGCTTCCGGCTTCACGCCGCGTTTGGCCATCATATAACCGGCCACCGGGGAGTCAATGCCGCCCGAAAGGAGCAACAGTCCCCGGCCGTTCGTGCCGACCGGCAGACCGCCTGCGCCCGGCACGCCGCCGGTGTGAACATAGGCCGCGCCCTCGCGCACTTCCACCCGCACCGTCACATCCGGATTGCGGACATCCACGCGCAACCGCGGGCAGACCGAAAGGATTGCTCCGCCGACCTCGGCCGAAATCTCGGGAGAGGTGAGGGGAAAGGTCTTGTCGGCGCGTTTGGCCTCCACTTTAAAGGTTTTTTTGCCCGAAAGGAAAGGGGGCAGATATTCTTTGGCGCAGGCCATAATCTCTTCCATGGTCTTGCCGGTCACGGCCGCGCGGTCGATCATCGAAAGGCCGAAAAGCCGCCGCGCCGCGCCGAACATTCCCTCAAAATCCGCCTCTTCATCCAGCGCCTCCGCATACAGCACGCTCTGGGCGCGGGTGATTTTAAAATGACCGAAGGTCGAGGCGCGGAAGCGGAATTCTTTTAAAAGAACATCCTCAAAATATTTCCGGTTTGCGCCCTTCAGGACGATCTCGCCGTATTTGCAAAGCAGAATTTCTTTCATTCGTCTGTTCCTTCATCCGTTTCTCCGGTCTCTTCTTCCTCGCCGCTTTCTGTTCCGTCTTCGGGGGCAAGGAGAGAGAGGGCGCGGTCAAGATCTTCGTTTTTCACAAAGAGGTCGGTGCCGAACAGGGAATAACCGGCGATGACGCGCACCGCGCTGCCCGCGCCCCGGTCGCGGCAGAGATAGGGGATCCCGGCGTCTTCCAGCAGGGAACGGGCCAACAGCAGAGAGGCGTTTTCAAAATAGGTGCCTGCCAACGAGAGATCTTCGTCATGCGGGGCCACATCGTCAAGGCCGAAAAAATGATCCATCAGTTTGTCTCCTTTTCAAAATAGTGCGGGAAGAGCGTGAGAAAGACCGCCCGGCAGGCCAGTGTGTCGGCCAGCGAGGTGTGGGCCTGTCCCGCAAAGGTCAGCCCCAGCGCCGCCACCGCATCCGAGAGCGAGAGGTGGGAGAGCGGGAGCTCATGTTCGGTTACATAATGCGAAAATTCGGCCGAGCAGTCCAGCAGTTTTTCGTGAAATTCCCGGCGTTCCCGGTCATTCCGGAACATTTTGACCAGATGCATGGCGTCGGTGTTTGTGCCGAAAGCAATCAGCCGCCTGGCCGGAATGAAGAGGTCGCGCAAAGCGGGGAAAAGCGAGGAAAATCCCGGCGCTCCGGCCACATCGGCCGGCGTGATCCCGTGGATCTTTTCGGTGCGGTTCCAGCGTTTTTTCCGCTCGGGCTTCACCAGCGTGTGAAAGACGGTTTCTCCCGTTCCGTCGGCCACCGAGACCGAGAGCACCTCGTCATGTTCGTAAACCCCGGTCATTTCCAAATCAAAAAACAGCACTTCGCGGGGGTCATAGCCGTAAAAGGCATTCCGCCGTCGGTCGCCCTCCGACCGCTTTTTTTCAATCTCGGCATGATAACATTCGGCGCAGAGCTTGCCGTGCGCCCGCAAAGGCGCGCCGCACCGTGCGCAGGGCAACGGCAGGCGGCGGCACTCGCATTTGGGATAAAGCGGGAGTCGCTCTTCCCTGCCGCGCCGCAAAAGCAGCGCCACCGGTTCGCCTTCGGGTTCATAATACATCTGCCGGAGCGCCGCCGCGGTATAGCACTTGAGCCGTTCGGCTCTCCGTCCCGTCAGGAGCGGCAATTCGCCCGGTTTTTCGGGCGCAGGCAGGAGAGAAGTGTCAAAAGGGCGCCGCCCCTTGTTTTTTCCGGCGCCGCAGTCCCCGGCTTTTTCCGCTTGTCCGGGCCTGTCCGGATCTGTCTGTCCGGCTTCATGACTGTTTCCGGTTCCTGCGTCGCGCCGGGCCTTTTTTGCGCCGCCCGCTTCGCCGGGGGCATTTTCGCTGACATGGCGCGGGTCAAAACAGCGGATCTCCCGTCCCGCACGGTCAAGATAGACCGCCACCGGGGCGGCAGTCGGGTACAGATGCATCCGGGAGAGCATGATTTCGGAAATCAGCCCGCGTTTTCCGGCGGCCTCCGGCGTCAGCACCGGTAAAACGCTCGTTTCGTTCATAGTTTCCTCCGCGATTGACAATTCAGCCTACATTAAAAATATATTTTCATTTCAGTATAGCACACAAATCCCCAAAAAACAAGCCCCCAGCGGGAAAAGTTGAAAACAAAAAGTCAAAATTCCTTTCCCGGAGTCTGCGGGGGCCCGGCCGGCGTCGCCGGTTGCGGCCGTTCCCTTGCGTGGGCACGGCAGAAAGTTCTCCGGTCCGGGTTTCTTTTTGCGATTTTTCGGCATAAACTGACAGGGAAGAGCCGTCTCTCGCGCAGGATTTCCGGAAAATGGGCAACGATTGATTAAGACGGCGTTTTTGTGTGAAAAATAAAGGTGAAAATCAGAGCGAACATAGCCGCTTGGCGGCAGAGGGAGGAAATTTTGATACCGAGTGTGAAAAGAGGAGACATTTATTATGCCGACCTCAGTCCTGTGGTCGGTTCGGAGCAGGGAGGTCTCCGCCCGGTGCTGGTGGTGCAGAATGATGTGGGAAACAAATACAGCCCCACGGTGATTGTGGCGGCCATCACCTCGCGTATGGGCAAAACCAAACTGCCCACACACATTGAAATCTATGCCAAACGGGCGGGGCTTTTCCGGGATTCGGTGGTGCTCCTGGAGCAGATCCGCACGCTGGATAAACAGCGGTTGCGGGATCGGTTGGGGCATCTGGATACCGAGATCATGAACGAGATTGACAATGCCATTGCCGTGAGTCTGGGTCTTTTGCCGCACGGCGCGACTCTGCCCGCGCACACGGCTGCTCCCCGGCATACCGCCCCGGGGCAAACGGGGGCCTCCGCGCCCGAACGCAACACACCCCTGCCGGGTGGTTATCCCGCCTACCGTCCGGCCGCCGGCGGGAGGCCTTCTT
>CAJJIY010000052.1 GCA_905187695.1 uncultured Eubacteriales bacterium
GACCTCATACATCGTATCGGGATCCAGCCGATGTGATGCACTGAGGTCTTTTAACTTGACGGCTTGCGACAGGGACGGTATTACTTCCAAATCTTCCATGATGTCCACAAGCGCCAGTTGTTCTTCCTCGGTCAGATAGGATAACCGCTCGGCAGGCATCAATGCTATCTTGCCTTCATCCACCATATCAAGAAGCGGTGGAACAAGGTTTGTCAGCCGGATATAGCGGAATACCATATCCCGGCTTTCCCCCATTGCCGCACCGACTTTTGCTGCGGAATCTGACTTTGTCGCAACTTGCGACAAACTTTTTCCTCTGTGCTTGATCGCATCCAGTTTCATTTTGTATTCTTGTCTATGGTTTCTTTCTTCATAGATAATCCTCCGTTTGTTTCCCTGGATTTGACTGGCAGGTCTTTTCTGTTTTATTACAAACGGAGGATTTTTCCTCACCGGTTAACCTCTTTTCAACCACGCGACTATTGCGTGGTTTTCTTTTTGCATTTTTATTAAAGGTAAACAGGCTTGCCCGTCGCAATGCTCTCGTAAACGGCATTCATAGCGCGAATGGTGTTTTTGTGCCAGGCCAGATTGATTTTGGGCGTACGACGGGTGCGGATGTTTTCCACAAACTCATCCACCAACCCCACCCATTCGTCAAAATAGGTATACTGAATGGTATAGCGGTCGTTTGGTGCACCGTTGTGACAGACGTTCGGCCCGAACAGATCGGTCACAACCGAGCCGCGCTCACAGTTGGCGGTCATATAGACCTCCATGCGTTTGGGATATTTTTCCCAGCCCGGACCCGGAACGGGGATCCGTTCTTCCATGTTGGACCAGGAAGGATCCAGCGAAAAGATCACGCCGTTCTTCATCCGGCCGACCACCGAAAGCATATCCTCCACTTCAATATCCGCCCGGAGGTTGGGGGCCTGTCGCGCAAACACAAATTCAAATTCACTCCCGGTCACCTCCCGGATCATATCAAAAATGTGCGGATGATCGCAAAGCGCACCGCCGCGGAAACGGGGGTTTCCGGCACAAAGCGACACGCGCTTTCCATAGGATTCTTCCGGCACGCCCTGCCACGGGAAAGCCCAGACCGGCGACAGTGTGGTGTTTCTGGCGTTGAAGGAATAGATCTTGCCCATTTTCCCGCTCTTGACCAGCTCCTTGAAACGGACGGTCACGGGGTTATAGTGACATTCCAGCTCCACCTGACAGACAACACCGCTTTTCTTGACCAACTCTTCGATTTTTTCATATTCCTCCATATCAAAGGTCGGGATCTTCATGGAGAGAATATCAATGCCCCGCTCGGCGCAGAGCTTCATCTGTTCATAGTGACGGCTGTTGGCGGAAGCAATAACGACCGCCTCGATTTCGGGGTGAGCGTTCAGCATTTCCTCATCGCTGTTATAGCAAGGCACACCCGACACGGCGCGCAGAAAGTTTTCCCTGGCCGTTTCATTTTCGGTGGAGACAGCCACAAAGGAAAGCTTTGGGTTGTGCTGCAGGACATCGTAATATTTGCGGGTATGGCCGTGGGTCATGCTCATCATGGCGATTTTCAGTTTTTCCATGTTTCTTTTCCTCCTTAGACGGTCAGGTTCCGGCCGTTTCCGGCCGATTCAAGCGTCCGCGCAAGAAGCACCGCAAGGCGCGCGGCCTCCCGGTTGTTTTCTTCACCCGTTTGGGGGTCTTTTGCAATTTCAAAGGCCTGACGGACCTGTGCGACCTCTTCCGGCAGCAATCCGTAAAGTTCAAAATCCACATCGGTATATTCGGCCGCATCCGCGCCGTACACATACAGCGAGGAAAGCGGGGTCTGCGAATCCATCGCCCGGTCGCAGGCCGTGCCGCGCGTGGTAATGATCTCATGCTTATCAATCACGCGGGAACCTTCCGGAAGCGTGGCGTCCAGCTCCAGCGTTACCACCGCGCCTGTATCGCTCTGTGCCAGCACACTGGCCGTCCCGCCGTTTTGAACGGCAAACACTTCGGTGATTTCAAATCCGCCGATAAAACGCGCCGTATCCAGTTCGCGCCGGATGACCGCCTCCAGTGAAGTAGTTCGCGGATTCAGGCTCATAATTTTAAAATGACTGATTGCGCCGACCGTGCCCGACTTCACCATTTGCCGCAGTTCGGTAAAGCGGCGCTCCTGTCGCCAGGGCAACAGCGCAAAAGCCTTTCCGTCCACCCAAACAGTGTCCTTTTCCAATACCGCTTTTTGGGAAACGGCGTACTTGTCCAGCAGAAAATCCAATTTTTTCTGTAATTTATCCATGCTCCTCTTCTCCTTTCCATTCGATCCGATACGGAATCGATGAAACCGCGCCGGGGCGGGTCACACTGATACCGGAGGCACGCACGGCCGCCTGCGCCGCAGTTTCAAGATCAGCGCCCTCGGCCAGCATGGCCGCCAGCACGCCGTTAAAAGTATCGCCGGCACCGGTTGTGTCCACGGCTTTTCCCCGCGTGGCGGGGATGCTTTTTCCGCTCTCCCGCAGATAACAGCCGCGGCTGCCGCGCGTTTCAATCACATTCCGATATGCTTCCAGTCCCGCACATTCAAACTCGTTCGGGGTAAAAAGGGAAATCCGTTCCCTCAGTTCGGGGGAAAGCGGCCGTGCCGGCGCGGGATTGAGAATTACCGGTACGCCCGCAGTTCCGGCTGCCCGGGCAGCCGCCAGATTTACCTCTTCAGGGGTTTCGTTATTCAAAAGCAGGATGTCCGCGTTCCGGATGGCTTTTGAAAAAGCGTCGGCGTCCGGAACCGTAAGCCGTGCCCCCTCATAGACCGTCACACGGTTTGCGCCCTCCCGATCGGTGAGAATGGCGGCAAAGGCCGTAGCTTCCTTCTTGGGGCACAGATGCGCGTCAATGCCCTCTTTTTCAAGAAACGCGGCAATATCCGCACACTCTTTTTCTCCCACGGCGGAGAGAAAGGAAACCGATGCGCCGGCTCTCGCGGCCGCCACCGCCGCATTAAAGCCCTTGCCGCCGTATTCTTCCCGCACACCGTGTGCCGGAACGGTCTCGCCTCCGGTATGAAACGCGTCCACCGAAAGAAACACCGAGCGGCCGACAATGCCGATGACCGCCACTTTCTTCATAAGTGCTTGATCCTCCCCAGATATTTTCCCTCCAGCAGGATGTTATGCTCCCGGCCGCCTTCCACATTGCCGCTCTTGTACACCGGCAGCGTCGCACCGGCCGCGGCCGCTCTCCGGGCGCCTTCCATGAGGACGCTGTTCAGAATGAAGCAAAAGGCCATGGTGGAAAGTCCGCCCATTTTGGCCTCTCCGATCTCCATGACGGCATCCCCATAGGGTACATGACAATCCAGGGGAAGATCCACATGCTCATGAAGGATGCCGCCCTTCGGGTAGTAATCCGATGAAGAAACGCCCACCGTAAACACACCGGCCGCGCGGGCGGAATCTGCCACCTCCACCGGCACGCGGTTTTTCCCGGAAAGTGAAAAAACAAAGAGCAGATCCTTTTTTTCCACCCGATAGCGCCGGAAAATTTCCCCGCCGATACCCGAAAGTTTTTCCATCCGGCTGGATTTGGCCGCGCCGTTGTGCAGCATCAGATCCGTATCCAGCATGGCCGAAACATTGGCGAGCCCCCCTGCGCGGTAAAAAGTATCCAGCGCCGGAATGTGCGAATGTCCGCACCCGAACACATGAATCAGCGCATCATTGCGGATGGCCGCGGCCACCCGGTCGGCAACCGCACTCATTTTTTCGGCTTCTTTTTCTTCGATCTCCCCGAAAAGCCGGGTGATCTTCTCGGCATAAGTTTTCATTTTTTCGCTTCCTTTTTCAGCACACGGGAAAAATTGGCGCCGATACGATCCCAGAGTTCCAGCGCGTTTTCCGCAGCCACCACCGTACCGTAACCGCCCCGGTAGGTCCAGACTGCCAGTCTGTCCACGCCAAGCGATTCGTAAAGATCCACGGTCCGGTCGATCTGCGCAAAGTCAGCCGGGCGCTTGTTATAGCCCATCAGCCAGCGCTCGCTCTCCTTGCCGTACTTTTTGGCCATGGCCACCGTGCGTTCGGTAATTTCCCGGAAAAAGCTCTCCGGCAGCGACCAGTTGATGATGGTGGTGGAGAAAACATCGAAATAGGGGCAGGCAGCCACCATTTCCCAGTTGTCATAGCCTCGCTGTTCGGTAATATAATAGGTATTCATCGTGGCGTGCACACAGCAGGTGATCTCCAGCGCCGGATTCACTTCCTTGAGTGCCTTGGAACAGTCGGAGAGCGTTTTGAGTGCCTCGCGCCAACGGAACTGCTTGACATCGTCATTCATAAATTTCGGCATTTCATAGCCGTAATAATCAAGGAACTTGCGCTGACATTCCGGGCAACGGCAAGACCAGTCATCCCCCGCCCCGCCGGTGATGGAAGCATAGGCCTTGGGATAGGCATAGTGCGGCTCGTCCCAGAAAAAGCCGTCGATTTCCGTGTTTTTCGCCAACTTCAGGCACAGCCCCGTGAAATAATCACGAAAGGCGTTTGTATTGAAGCAGGCCGCGTTGAGGACCTCGCCGGTATAGGCCGAAACCTGCCGGTGATGAATGTTGTTCTGCAGGAACAGCAACACCTGCTCGCCGCCAAAGTATTTGCCGATTCCCCAGGTATCCGCAATGCACCGCAGCCCCACCTTGTGCGCCGTTTTGATGATCTCGTTGATATTCGGAAACCAAAAATCCAGATCAAACTCGGTAAGTGCCAGGAGTACCGTGTCACACCCGTGCGCTTTCATTTCCAGGAAATCACGCTCGGCGTGCTCCACATAGTTCATGCCATAATAACTGACCGTTGTGTGTTTTGCCATAAGACACCTCATGCTTTTTTCTTCATTGTAACATGGCATTTCAGCTCTTGTGCGTTTTCATGCCATTTCTTTTTACACCGAAAAATATTTTGATGTATTTTAAAGACCGTATTGACAACCTTTGCAGAAATCTGCTATACTTTGCTTATGATGAAAAGCGAAAAAATGACAGAACTCATTCTGCAAGAAACAAAAAACGGAGCTTTCGGCCCTTCCGGCAGTGTTTTTCCGGGCGTCCGGGAACTGTGCGCCCGCTATGGCGTGGCCAACAAGACCGCTCTCTCGGTCTTCCGGCAACTAAAAAAGGCCGGCGCTCTTTTTGATGTGGGCAAGAAAAACTATCTCCTTGCCGGACGCGCCGCACCCGATGCGCCGCTTTTCCGTGCGCTCGGCGAAAGGCGCCCGGTGCTTGGCTTTCACACCTGCGAAATCGACAATCAGTTTATGTCCAACATTGTGGGGCGTTTTGTCCGGATGGCGGGAGAAGCCGGCTATGAAGTACTGATTTTATGCAGCAACAACGACAAAGAACGGGAACTGCGGCAAATGACAACTTTCGTCCGGCTGGGTGTGAGGGGATTTGTTTCTTTTTCCCGCGCCTATTTTGAGCATGCGGATTTCTTTTCCCGCCTGCCCGTTCCTTTCGTCCTGTCCGGTTCGGTCAACCCGGAACTTCCGACCAATTATGTCACCACCTCTAATTTTCACGCCGGCATCAAAGCGGCGGAGCACCTTCTCTCCTGCGGTTACCGGACTTTTTGCTATGTCGGAAACAATCCCGAAAAAGAGACCCGCCGAAAAGGATTTTTGTCCCATTTGCGCGAGGCGGGCGTGCCTTCCGGAAATATTTTCACCTTCCGCTATGAAAACGGCCGCCTTCCGGAAGGCTTTTACCGCTTGGCCTCCGGCGCCACCCGGCAAAACCGACTGGCTGTCTTTTGCTATCACGACCTTATCGCCATGCGGATTTATGAGATTGCGCGGCAGTCCGTCAAAAAAATCCCGGATGAGATCGGCGTGGTGGGTTTTGACAATCTACCGCTTTCCGACCTGCTGGAACCCCGGCTGTGTAGCATTGCCTACAGCTATGAAAATCTGGCCGCAAACTGTTTTTCAATCCTGAAAGCGCAGATTGAAGATCCGCTTGCCCCGCCCCGGCAGACCGAACTGCCTTCCTATCTCATTGTCAAGGAAAGCACGGCAAAACTGTAAACGCCGTTTGCCCTTGCGGGATGCTCGTTCGAAAAAACGATTCTCCGCCCCGGTTTTGCTGGGGCGGATTTTTTGACTTTTCAGAGATTTTCACTCACCTTAAAACATTCCCGCGCGTTGCAAAACGCGCTTCCCATGCCCCCGGAATTTTCCGGATTTTCTTTTTTCAGGGTAAAAATTCGTGCCACGAATTTTTACCCTTTTTTCTTTTTAACCCGGACAGAATTGTCCGGGTTGACCTTTACAATGAGGACGGAAAGGAGGTGAGCCGTATGGGAAACGCAGAACGCAGACGCGAAATCATGAAAATACTGTGCCGGCGCAGATCAGAGACCATGGTTCGTCTGTCTTGCGAACTCGGCGTTTCCCTGCGGACGATCCAGCGGGACATTGAAGCACTCGGCCAAAGTGAACCGATCTACACTCAGCCGGGAAAATACGGCGGTGTTTATGTCATGGAAAACTATCGGCCGGACCGGATGTACATGACCGAGGAAGAAATTGCAGTGCTCAAAAAACTGCAGATATCCGTAAAAGCCGGGACGCCGTTCCGGCCAACGGTTCAGGTTGTACTGCTCATCGCAAAGCACTTCCCGAAGCTGCCTGCTCAGTTTTCGTGCCACCGACGCGCTTTCGGAATGTTTTTTATCCTTGCGGTGGGCTTTGATATATTCCACACGC
>CAJJIY010000053.1 GCA_905187695.1 uncultured Eubacteriales bacterium
AGCGATTATAATATAGATGAGAAATCTCCGGAAGGGGGGAATTTTTAGATGTCTTTTATTTTGCCGGCTGTCTGCCTGCTGATTATTGCGGCCGACCTGCTTTTCGCCTTCGGGCGGGGTTTTACCAAAACGCTGATCCGCCTTGCCACCGTGGTGCTTTCGGCGGCGCTTTCCTTTTTCATTGCGCCCGCCGTGGCCGGAAAAATCGGCCCGAAGGTGATGGAGGCGCTCCGGAACCTGCCGGAGGCGGCCTCGTTCCTTTCCTATTTTGAGGAGCACGCCGAGGCTGCCGACGCGATGACGCTCTTTTGCCGGATGCTGGTGGCGCCCGCGCTGTTTCTGGCGCTTTATCTGATCTTCAAGCTGGTAACACTTGTGGTGTACGCGATCCTTTCGGCGCTGTTCGGAAAGATCGGCGGCAAGCACCGGCTGCTGGCGTTGCTGCCCGGCGCGCTTTGCGCCGTCATCGGGGTGAGCGTGTTTCTGGTCCCGGTGATGGGATATCTGACGGTTTCCGACCGTGTGATGACAATCTCAGAGCGGCTTGCCGCCGAAACAAAAGGCGCAGGCGGCGGGGCCGCAAGTACAGGCGGCGAGGCCGGAAGTACGGGCGGCGAGGCCGGAAGTACAGGCGGCGGGGAAGCCCCCGCCTTTGACGCGGCAAAGGCGCGGGAAAAATATCTTTCGCCCATGCTTCACGCTCCGGTGGTTTCCGGTCTTTATGAAAAGGCCGGCGCAAAGCTCTTTATCCGGCTTTCCGGCGGGAAGATCGGGGGAGAGCAGACCGATCTTCTGCGGGAGATCGGGGCGCTTTCGGATATTCTTTCGGATTTTTCGGTGCTACGGAACAAACAGATGACCGCCTACGGAGAAACCGAGGCGGCGGCGGTCTCGGCCACGGTCACGCACCTGTCGGCCTCTCCGATGCTCAAGACCACGCTGGCGGGCTTCCTTTCCGGCGCGGCCAAAAACTGGCAGGCGGGCGAGGCGTTTTTGGGGATGCAAAAGCCCTCGATGGGCGCGAACGGCGACATTGTGCTTTCCGGCTTCCTCACGGTCTTTGAGACGACCGACAGCGAAAAACTGCCCGGCGACCTCACCTCTTTTTCCAACATTTTCAATCTGATGGTGAAATATCGGGTGTTTGAGCGGCTGGGAGAGGACAGCGGCGAGGGGAATTTCCTGTTGGAGCTGGAGGCCAGCGGCTTTCTTTCAGAGCTGAAAAAGGAGCTGGACGCGAACCCCCGGATGCAACCCGTGAAAGACGCGATCTACAAGGCCGCGACCCGCGCGCTCATCGAGCAGTTGGGCGTGAACGAAAACTTTAAAGAGGCCTGCGCGCCGGTGCTGGCCGACCTCACGGCCGCGCTGCGCGCCACGCCGCGCACCGAAAAGGGCGGCTTTGAACGGGAGGCGCTGAAAGTAAATATTTCGGCGGCGCTTGCGAAAAACGAAATTACCCTGTCCGATACGCTCACCGACCTGGTGGGGCAGGGGGTGGACGGATTTTTCGCCGGGCGGGAGGTGACCGATCTGACGGCCCTGACGGACGACGCCGTGATGGATCTGCTTTCCGAGTTTCTGACCGGCGCAAAAGCGGCGCAATAAAAAAAAGGCGCTCCCCGGCGGGAGCGCCTTTCCTTTGAAGGGACGTTGGAGAAATCAAAAGTTTTGCTTTTTGTCTCCGGCGCGTTTCAGAACCGGACCGGTCGCACCTCGCGGCAGCGGCCGGTGACCGGGTCGATGTCAAAGAGCGCGCCCTGCGCCTCGATCCTGCCCTCGGCCACATGAAAGCGGTGGGGCATTTTGGTGGTAAAGCGGCCGATGACATCGGCGCTCTCCACACCGAGGATCCCCTCGGCAGGGCCGGTCATGCCCAGATCCGAAAGATAGCCGCTTCCGCCGGGGAGCACGCGCGCGTCGGCCGTCTGCACATGGGTGTGCGTGCCGAAAACGGCCGAGAAGCGACCGTCAAAGAAAAGCGCCAGCGCCAGCTTTTCCGAGGTGGCCTCGGCATGGATATCCAGCACGGCAAAATCATATCGCCCGCGCTGGGAGGCAAGCTCGCGCTCCACGGCGCGGAAGGGATCGTCCAGCGCGTCCATAAAGACGCGGCCGGAGACATTCACCGCCAGCACGCGGTAGCCGTCGGCCGAAGTGACCACCCCGGAGCCCATGCCGGGACATTCGGGGGGATAGTTGGCGGGGCGGAGGATCCGCCGGTCATCCTCCAGGAGGGATGTGACGTCCCGCCGGTCAAAAATATGGTTGCCGCCCGTGATGAGATCGACCCCGGAATCAAAAAGCGCAGACGCGCACGCGGGGGAAAGGCCGTGGATGTCGCAGACATTTTCGCCGTTGGCGATGACCAGATCGGCCGAAAGGTTTCGGCGCGCCGCGCCGAGGTTTTCGCGCAGGTAGGGAAGCGTGCGCTCGCCCACCACATCGCCCAGTGCCAGAATTTTCATGCTTTTCTCTTTTCTATTTTTCACAGTGTCTCCATTTTACTATAAAACCCGCCGGAAATCAACCCGTTGCGGCACATTTTGTTTCCCTTTCAAAAAAAACACCGAAAAAGCGAAAAAAGACTTGACAAAAAGGGAAGGATTCATTTATAATATAGGATGTCACTGTAAAAGCGAGAGTGGGGAAACCCCCGACTGCTTCCGATATTTTACCAAGGAGGTGCCTATCAATGCTGAGAACTTACCAGCCCAAGAAACGCCAGAGAAAAAAAGAGCATGGGTTCAGAAAAAGAATGAGAACTGCGGACGGCAGAAATGTTCTGAAGAGAAGACGCGCAAAAGGCAGAAAGAGACTGACCTACTGAGTTGCGCTCACATAGAAAACCACCGGTGTCCGCACTGTCATTTGAGAACGGACGCCGGGGTTTTTCGTTTGAGAAGGACGAAAGCGGGAAGGGGCCGCGCCCATGAAGATCTACGCCATTAAAGAACATCATCTCTACAACAAAGTCTTTACCAAGGGCAAACGCGCCGTGGGTGCGCTGTGCGCGGTCCATGTGCTCCGCGACTATGCCGCCGAGCGGCTCCGCCGCGCCAATCCCACCAAAAAGGGACTGAACCGCGTGGGGCTTTCGGTGGGCAAGAAAAACGGCGGCGCGGTGGCGCGCAACCGGGCCAAGCGGCTCTTGCGCGAGGCCTACCGGCAGATTGAAAAAGAAGGCAACCTGCGCACGGGCTTTCTCATTGTGCTGGCCGCGCGCGCGGGGATCGCGGGCAAAAAAGAGCCGGCCGTGGAAAAGGAACTGCGCCGCGCCTTTGCCGCGCTTTCGCTTTTCCGGAAAGCGCCGGACGCGCCCTCTCATGCGGCCGTGCCCGGAGAAAAGGCGGTGAAGAGATGAAATATCTTGCCATATTGCTTATTCGCTTTTACAGAAAATTTCTGTCTCCTCTGAAGGGAAGATCCTGCTGCCGGTTTGTGCCCAGTTGTTCTTCGTATGCGCTGGAGGCCTTCCGGAAACGGGGCTTTTTTGCCGGACTTGTGCTGACGGTCCGCCGTGTGGCGCGTTGCAATCCGTATCATCCCGGCGGCTATGATCCCGTGCCCGAAAAGGGCTTTTCCTACAAAGGCGACAGAACCATTCCCGATCCCGATGAAAGCCGCGGAAACGGCGGCACGGCGCGCGCCGACGCGCCCAGACTTGCGTTTCACGAGGGAACAAAGAAAAAATATACGGTCGTTCCCGCCCCCAAGAAAGGAAAAGAAACACAATGATGAATAAAACCTTGCGCCGGGTGCTTCCGGCCCTGCTCTCGCTTTTGCTGCTGCTCACGCTCCCGCTGGCGCTGGCGGGCTGCGCCGGCAAAAGAGACGAAACGCCCAGCACCTCGTGGACCTCGGCCGACGGCGACGACGCCGTGACCTATTTCAGCCGGATTCTTCCGACGAACGCCGAGGCGCGCGAAAAGTTCACGGCCGCCTCGCGCGGATATAATATGGAAGCCGAGGGCTTTGACCCGAACGCCGAAGCGCCCGACCGGGGCACGGTGGATCTGGAGGCCGCAAAAGCGGCGCTGAACAAGGTCCGCCCCACGGACGACGCTTCCATCGCGCATTTTGATTCTCTCCGGGACAACCTTACCGAGGAAAATGTCCGCGCCATTGTCGCCCGGATGGGAGAAACAGTGGAACTGAAGACCAAAAACGGCCCGTTGGCCACGGTGCTTTTGTGGATCGGTAAATTCCTGCAGGTGCTGACCAAAATGACGGGCGGCAACTATGTGCTGGCGCTCTTCATCTTTGCCGTCGTGCTGGAGATCGTCATGGTCTATTTCAGCATCCGTCAGCAAAAGACGGCGCAAAAACAGGCGATGATGCGTCCCAAGGAAATGGCCATCCGCAAGAAATATGCCGGGCGCAACGACCAGGTCTCCCAGCAGAAGATGAACCAGGAGATCCAGAAGATGTACCAGGAGGAGGGCTTCAACCCCATGGGCGGTTGCCTGCCGCTGCTCCTTCAGATGCCCATCGTGCTGGCGCTTTACCAGATCGTCATTGACCCGCTCCGCTATGTGCTGGGCAAGGCCGCCACACTTTCCACGGCGCTGACGACCTATTGCACCACGGCCAAGGCGGCAGGCGGTCTGGGGCTTTCCCTTTCCAGCGCGCGCAAGGGCACCATCGAGCTTCTCTCCCAGCTGACCGGCGAGAACCTGGAGGGGCTTAAAAGCTTTGCCTATTTTGCCAACGCGACCGATTGCTATAATGAGCTGTCGGGCATCAGCATCCCGAACTTCAATCTTTTCGGGACCAACATGGGCCTCATCCCCGGCTTCCACAAGCCGTGGGGACTGCTGGCCATTCCGGTGCTGACCTTCCTTTTCTATTTTGCCAGCATGAAGCTGAACCGCAAGATGACCTATCAGCCCGCCGTGGTGGATCAGCAGACCGGCTGCTCCAACAACATCATGGATATCACCATGCCGCTCATGAGCGTGTATATCGCCTTCATCGTGCCGGCGGCCGTGGGCATTTACTGGATTTTCAAGTGCGTGCTCTCCACCCTCAAGCAGTTTATCCTGCACAAGGTGATGCCGCTCCCGACCTTTACGGAGGAGGACTATAAGCAGGCCGAGCGCGAACTGAAGGGCAAGTCCAAGCCCCAGAAGGCGCCGGCCGGCACCCGCATCGGAAAGTCGGGCACACCGGTGCGCTCGCTCCATCACATTGACGATGACGACGAACCGCTCCCGCCCCCCGAACGCGACCCGGTCGAGCCGGCCGAGAAGAAACCCGCCCAAAAAGGCGGCGGGAAAAATGCGGGAAAGGCGGCCGAAAAAGCCGTGAATGTGCCCGGAAAAGCCGGCAAGACCGAAACGGTCAAGGAGGCTGAAGCGGTCAGGGAGGCCGAAGCGGTCAAAGCGGCGCAGGCCCCTGAAGCGCCGGCGGAAGAGATTCCCGAAGCGTCGGTGAAAGAGACGGCGGAAGAGACGGCGGAAACGGCCGCGCAGAACGAGGACGGCAAGGACGCCGGATCCGCCGAAAAAACCGAAACAGCCAAAAATCCGTTGGCCGCACCCCTGAAGGACGACCGCAAGAACCGCGAATAAGAAGGAGACAGACATGAAAAAAGAGATCATTGTCAGCGCCAAGAGCGTGGACGAAGCGCTTTCCAAGGCGGTGGCCGAACTGGGCGCGCCGAATCTGGAGGCCATTGAATATACCGTTATTTCCGAAGGCAAGAAGGGCTTTCTGGGTCTGGGCGCCATGCCCGCGCAGGTGAGCGCTTCCTATTCCGTGAGCGGCGCAAAGGCCGCGTATGAGCTTATTTCTTCGCTGGTTTCGGGCATGGGCCTGCCGCTTTCGGTCCGCCTGAGCGAGGGCGAGGAGGGCACGAACCTGATCAGCGTGGAGGGCGAGGGCGCCGGCGTGCTCATCGGCCATCACGGAGAGACGCTGGACGCGATTCAGTACCTGGCCAACCTTTCGGCCAACCGGAGAAATGCCGGTGAAAAGCGCGACTACTGCCGCGTGACCGTGGATGTGGAAAACTACCGCCGCAAGCGCGAGGAAGCGCTGCGCGCGCTGGCCCGCCGCATGGCCGAGAAGGTGCTTCGCTACGGCAAGAGCGTGATGCTGGAGCCCATGAATCCCTATGAGCGCCGGATCATCCACTCCGAGGTGCAGGGAATCGAAGGCGTTTCGACCAACTCCATCGGCAGTGAGAACAACCGCAAAGTGGTGATCTACCTGGACGACGCGCCGGCCAAAGCCGCGCCCGCAGACGACAGCGACGACTACGGCGAGTTTTAAAAAGAAAAAAGGGTGCTTCTCACCGGAGGGGCACCCTTTATCTCCCCATTGGGGGGAGACGAATGCCATCGGCGGAGAAAACGGGGGATCGCCGCGCCGGTGATCCGGCAAAAGCCGGCAGGAACCGCCGGAAGAAAGCCGGCAGGAACGAAACGGCCGGCGGAAACAGGAACGGCCGGGCGCTCCGGTGCGTTAAGGAGGATTTTATGACATTGACGGATACAATCGCCGCGGTTTCCACACCGCGGGGCAAGGGCGGCGTGGCGCTCATTCGGGTGTCGGGGACGGACGCCCGCGCGGTGCTCTCGCGCGTCTTCCGGCCGCACGGCAAAGCGCCGGTCGAAAATCCCCGGCGGATGTGCTTTGGGGAGATCCTCGGCGCGGGGAACGAGGTCATTGACGCGGGACTTTGCTG
>CAJJIY010000054.1 GCA_905187695.1 uncultured Eubacteriales bacterium
AGGCGGCCAGATGCTTGCGGGCTTCCGCCACGCCTGTTTTTTCGCCTTTTTCACGCACCAGCGCCCGCAGATGGCAGACCGCCGCCGTTACCCGTTCCCGCTCGGTGGGGGGCGTATAGGGCAGATTCAGCAGTCCCGCGCGGATCTCTTCAAATACAAAAGGGTTTCCCAGCGCACCGCGCGCGATCATCACGCCGTCGCACCCGGTCACATTCAGCATATGCCGCACATCGGCAAAAGAAAACAGATCTCCGTTGCCGATGACCGGAATCTTCACGCTTTTTTTCACGGCGGCAATCACCGAAAGGTCGCATCCCGGCGCGTAAAACTGCGACCGTGTGCGGCCGTGCACAAAGATAAGGTCGGCTCCGGCCGCTTCCAGTCCTTTGGCAAATTCGGGGGCATTTTTGCTTTTTTCATCCCATCCGGCGCGGATTTTGACCGTCAGCGGCAGTTTCACCGCGTCCCTGACCGCCCGCACAATGGCAAAAGCGCGCGCCGGGTCGCGTAAAAGCGCGCTCCCTTCGCCGTTTCCGACCACTTTGGGCACGGGACAGCCCATGTTGAGATCAATGGCAACCGGCAGGATTTCTTTTTGGGCGCCGCGGTAGTCGCCGCACGCCAGCCGCGCCGCGGCCTCGGCCATAAAAGACGGCTCACTGCCGAAAATCTGAATGGCCGCAGGCATTTCTTCTTTTCCAAGGCGGCACAACGCCGCCGTGCGGCAGGGAGCGCCGGCCCGTCCGCGCTGCTCAAAACACAGCGCCTTGGCGCTGACCATTTCGCTTACCGTAAATTCCGCGCCGTGCGCCCGGCAGACGGCACGGAATACGCCGTCGCTCATGCCGGCCATCGGCGCCAGGAAAAGTCCCAGCGGCAGCGTCAGAGCGCCGATCTTCACGCCGCCCATCAGCCGTTATAGAGCCGCACCGTATGGCAGGCTTCCTGATGGGCGCGGCGACAGCGCGCCGGGTCAAATCCCGCCGCAAGGCCGGGATCTTTGAAAGTTTCGGGGATGAGCGCGCGGCGGCGGCCGGTCAGCGTGTAAAAGACGGACAGCGCCGCGGCGTAACTGCCGAAAGGCGAGGCGTGCCGGCCGTCCGGCGCATAGAGCGTTTCGGCGGGAAGGTCGGTCAGAAGCCGGGTGAAAACTTCACCGGCCGGGATGAAAGAGAGTTTTTCCGCCCGGCAAAAGGAAAGAAAGGTGTCTGCCATGGACAGTTGCGCTTCCCGGTTTTCCCGCCCAACAAAAGGCATAAAGGGATAAAAAACCGTGCCGGCCGCCCGGCAAAGCGAAAAAAGGGAAGCCGCCGCCGTCCGGAAGGCGTCGGGGGAAAAGCCAAAAGCACGCTCCTGGGCAACGACGGCGTCATAGCGGCCAAAAGTAATGTTGAAGCGCACGGCGGCGTCGGCCGCGTGCTGGGAAAGCGTTTTGCCCGGCGCAAAGAGCAGCGTGACATGTGATTTCTGGCCGGTCATTTCCAGGAGAGACCGGACGGTTTCGGGCAGGTTGTTTTGGTAGATGTGGTTGTTGCCGATAAGCAAAAGCTTCATCCCGTATCTCCTTTTGAAAGCGTTTTTCTCCTTTTATCATCATACCATAAAACAGCCCTTCCGTCAAGAACGGACGGCCAAAAATCGGGGGGAAAACGGGCAAAGAACGGCCTGCCCGCATTTTTTTGTTCGTTTCTCCCGTTCGGTCGCAAAAAGCGCCCCGACTCCCGGCGGTGCGACCGGGTGCGGCAAAAAAACGGAAAAGGCAGGGCTTTTCCTGAGTTTTCCGGTCGTTTTGCGCGACCGATTGGGGCTTGACCGGGGAGGGAACTTTGTGGTAGTATCAAAGCACTCACCGCCGGAAGAGAATGAAAAATTTCTTTTCGGCCACAGGGAAAAACGAAAATGCCGCCTGTCTTTTTTGCCGGCAGAGACAGGAGGCTTTCGTGTTCCCGGCCGGATAAAAATATCTTCATCGGAATGCCGCGCGGCAAGCCCCATAAAAGAAAAAGAAAAAATCGGAAACGGAAAAGAGGAGAAAAAATGAAGGCTTTTAAACTGTTCGGATGTCTTGTTTTGCTGTGCGTCATTATCTGCGGATGCGCGGCGCTGGGAAAGGCGGCCGTCCCCGAAAGCGATGGCAACACAAAAACGGTGCAGGGCGAAGTGCCCGACAATTCGGGGGGCGGGGACAACCCGCTGAATCTCGCGGCCGGAGAGGAAGGAAAAAAGGAAGAGGGCAGCGTGGAGGTCGCTCCGATCTACAGTGAAGGCCTGCGTTTCCGGAGCAACGGGGACGGCACCTGCGCGCTGTCGGGAATCGGAGAGTGCACCGCTTCCTGTCTTCTGATCCCGCCCACCAGCCCGGCGGGGGACACCGTCACGGAAATATTGCCTTTTGCGCTTTCCGGGAGTCTGATTGGCGCGGTGGAGATCCCCACCACCGTGAAAACGCTCTCGGCCGCTTCTTTTGCCGGGTGCAAGCGGCTGTCGCTTTTGCGGGTGGCCGCGGGAAACGAATGTTTTTCCGAGAGTGACGGCGCCCTTTACAACGCCGCGGGGACCGTTCTGCTTTATTGCCCGCCCGGTCACGCAGGCGAACTGACGCTCCGCCCGACGCTCCGGCAGATCTGCGCCGGTGCCTTTGCCGACTGCGCGGGGCTCAGGACCATTGCTTTCCCCGGCTCTACTTCGGAATGGCACGGCATTGTGGTCGGTGATGAAAACGACCCGCTGTATGCCGCCGTCCTTCGGTTCGGGAAATAAAAAGCCCAAAAAGGAAAACGGAAAACCCAAAGATCAAAAAAGTGGCCAAACGGGTTGCGTTTTCGCCGGAACAGAAGGAGATGAATTTTTGCCTTTTATAAAAAAGTGCCCGCACGGGGTAAGATTCCGTGCGGGATTTTCTTTTTGCAGACGCTTATTCAGGACACATCCTCGTAGTTGGTGTCCTCGGAAAGTGTGGCCAGCGCGTCCTTGTCCAGATAATCGGTCGGGTTTACCTGCAGGCCGCCCACGGTCATTTCCAGGTGCAGATGCGGGTCTTCTGCGATTTCTGTCATGGCGCTGTCGCCGACTTTTCCGATGACATCCCCGGCCTTGACGCTCATGCCCACTTTAAGAGAACCGGTCTCGTCCGCGGCCAGATTCTTGTAGATGGTATAGGCCTCTCCACCGTGCTTGACGGCCACGCAGTGTCCCATTTTCACATCGTCCCAGATCTGCGAGATCACGCCGTCCGCCATGGCCGAAACGCTTGCGCCGGCCACGGTGCCGATATCAATGCCCAAATGCATCCGGTAGTCCTTCATGGTCTGCGAAAAGACCTGCATTTCGGTGTTGTGCGCTTTCAGCAGAACGCCCGAAACCGGCAGAAGGAAGTGTTCCGGCAGGACATCGGTGGGCTTGTCGGGTTCACTGGGTTTATCCGGCTTTTCTTCTTTCCCTTCCTGCTGGTTGTTTTTGTCGTCCGGGTCATTGAGGCCGGTCTGCGTGCTGCCATCCTGCGAAGGATAAACCAGGGAAGGACGGTCTTTGCTTTGCCGGTTGGCAATGACGGTGGTCACAATCACCGCGCTGAGTACCAGTACCATGAGCGATACGGTAATGGCAATGGCCCGCGCTCCTTTATCTTCTTTCATTTTGGTGAAAAATTGATTTTTTCGCATTTTTAAACTCTCCTTTTTTTATCGCTGGTTCTATTTTTGCCCTTTTGCGCCACTCTATACAGCAAAAATAAAAAATTGCAAATGAAAAAAGAAAGCGTTTTGCGATCACGCGGCGCTTCCTTTTTTACGGATTTTACAAAGAGGATCCTTCCGGTTAGAAAAGGCCCCGCTTTTTTGCCCCCAAAAGAGAACCGCCGGCCGCAAATGCGGCCGGCGGTTTCTTTATTTAATGGAAAAAGAAAGATGAGAAAGACGGGAACGGGCGCGCCGGAAAACGGTTTTGTCGTTTTCGTGGGTCAGGAGGCTTTCGGCCTTTTCGATCGGCACCCATTCGACCTCGGCAATCTCCCCCTCGCGGGGACGGATATCCGGCTCGGTGGTAAAGGCCAGAAAGTAGACCACTTCTTTCATCACGCCGGGCGCGGGACTGTAATTGACGGTCTCACGGAAATCCGAGAGAATGGCAATGCGGGAGGCGGTCTCCTCCATGACTTCGCGCAGGGCCGTGGCGTATTCACTTTCGTCGGCCTCCATGTGGCCCTTCGGGAAGGAACGGTGTCCGCCTGCTTTGTGCCGGATCATCAGCAGGAAAAGTCGGTCTCCCTCCCGGCGTACCACCAGTGCGCCGCAGGATTTTTCAAAGGTCATGGAAATTTCTACCTCCTCAAGGTCTCTTGGTCTCAGTCTTTGATTTCTTCCATCACAAAGGCTTCCAGCACATCGCCCACTTTGATGTCGTTGAAGCGGGTCAGCCCGATGCCGCATTCATAGCCCTCGGCCACTTCTTTCACATCGTCCTTGAAGCGGCGCAGCGAAGCAATCTTGTCCTCGAAAATCACCACGCCGTCGCGCACCACGCGGATCTGGCTGGCGCGGGTAATCTTGCCGTCCTGGACATAAGAACCGGCGATCATGCCGACATTCGGCACATGAATGGTCTGCCGCACCTCGGCGTGGCCCAGAAGCGCTTCACGGAACTTGGGCGCGAGCATGCCTTTCATGGCGGCCTCAATCTCTTCGATACATTCGTAGATTACGCGGTAAGTGCGGATCTCCACCTTCTGTCTCTCGGCGGAATCCAGCGCGGCTTTGTCCGGCCGCACATTGAAACCGACGATGATGGCGTTGGACGCGGCGGCCAGCATGACATCGCCCTCGATAATGCCGCCCACGGCCGCGTGGATCACGCGCACCTTGACCTCTTCGTTGGAGATCTTTTCAAGCGACTGCTTCACGGCCTCGGCAGAGCCTGCCACATCGGCCTTGACGATGATGTTGAGTTCCTTCACGCCCTCCGAGATCTGGGCAAACAGGTCGTTGAGGTTTGCGCGGGCATTGGCTTTGAACACTTCTTCCTTGGCCTTGCTGCGGCGCTGATCGGCCAGCGTGCGGGCCATGCGTTCATCTTCCACCGCGGCAAATTCGTCGCCGGCTTCCGGCACTTCGGCCAGGCCGACCACTTCCACCGGCACCGAGGGTCCGGCCTCTTTCACGATGCGGCCGGTGTGGTCGCTCATGGTACGCACACGGCCAACAGCTGTGCCTGCGATTACGATATCGCCCGAACGGAGCGTACCGTTCTGCACCAGCACGGTGGCCACCGGTCCGCGGCCCTTATCCAGTTTGGATTCGATGACGATACCCTTGGCGCGGCGGTGCGGGTTGGCGCGCAGATCCTTCATGTCGGCCACCAGCAACACGCTTTCCAGCAGCTGGTCAATGCCCTCGTGCCTGAGCGCCGAAACCGGCACGCAGATGACATCGCCGCCCCATTCTTCGGGCACAAGATCATATTTGGTCAGTTCCTGCTTGATGCCCTCCGGATTGGCGCCGGGTTTATCCATTTTATTGATGGCCACAATGATGTCCACCCCTGCGGCTTTTGCATGGTTGATGGCCTCGATGGTCTGCGGCATGATGCCGTCATCGGCGGCCACCACCAGAATGGCAATATCCGTGGCTTTCGCACCGCGGGCACGCATGGCGGTAAAGGCCTCGTGGCCGGGGGTATCCAGGAAAGTGATGTCGCGGCCGTTGACCTTTACACGGTAAGCGCCGATGTGCTGGGTGATGCCGCCGGCTTCGCCCGCCGTCACATGGGTGTGGCGGATGGCGTCCAGCAGGGAGGTCTTGCCGTGGTCCACATGGCCCATCACGCACACTACCGGTGCGCGGGGCACCAGTTCGTCCTCTTTGTCGGCCGTGTCGTCAAAGAGTTTGTCCTCAATGCTCACCACCACTTCCTTGGTGGCTTCCACGCCGAGTTCGGAGGCGATTAGGTAAGCGGTATCATAATCAATGGTCTGATTGAGCGTCACCATCATGCCCATCATCATCAGTTTCTTGACGACTTCCGCCGGAGCGATCTTCATACGGGAGGCAAATTCGCTCACCGTGATCTCTTCGGGAAGCTGGACATGAAGTGCCTGCTTGGTGGCCGGTGCGGCCGCCTTTTTCGCGCCGCGGCCCTTTCCGGCCGTCATGGCGTGGGTGCCGACTTTTTTGTTCAGGCGCTGGTTGCCGCCGCGCACGTCGCGCACGGCATCCGGCACGAAGGTGTCCAGACGCTCGTCATATTTGGAAAGGTCCACGCTGCTTCCCCGCATATCGACCACACGGGTGGCGCCGCGGGTCTTGGGCGCGCCGTCGCCGCCTTTCGGGGTCTGCGCACGGTTGATGACCTGCGGATGGAACTGTTCCCGCGGGACGCGCGGTCCGCCGCCCTCGTCCTTGTCGCGGAAACCGCCGTCGCGGTTCCGGTTCGGTTTG
>CAJJIY010000055.1 GCA_905187695.1 uncultured Eubacteriales bacterium
GCTTTCGCGCGGAGGCCTTTTGAAGTTTTCCGGATCGGGCAGGGTTCAGTTTTGTTTGGCGGCTTTATAGGCCTTTTGCATGGAAAGCGCGTCTTCGGCCATTGTTCCGGCCGATTCGCAGATGATGCGGGGGCAAAGGTTGTCTTTGACCAGTGCCTCACACAGCGGTTCAAAGGCCGGGCCGAAGACTTCATCCGCAAAGGTCAGATGTCGCTTTTCGCCGGCCGCCGTATATTCGATCTTGGAAAAATGACAGTGGAGATAGCGCGCCGTTTCGTCTCCCAGAGCCTCCCCGATTTCCGAGAACACACGCCGGTAACTGTCTGCATCCGGGAAAAGCCCGCCGCAGGCGCGGGCATTCATGTGGCCAAAATCCACCACGGGTCGCAGACGCGGGTCGGTTTTGCAAAGCGAAATCACTTCCGCAAGGGTGCCTAACTGATTTTGTTTACCCATGGTTTCAAGGCCGAGCGAAACCGGCGCGTTTCCCACGACTTCCAGCGTTTTTTCCAGCGTGTCGCGGGCCAGCGAGAGCGCTTCTTCCCGCGGAATCTTACCGGCGGAACCGGTATGGATCACCACCAGATCCGCACCCAGGAGTACGGCGGCCTCCACGGATTTTTCAATATAGGTCACGCTTTTGAGACGCTTTTCGGGATCTACGCCGGAAAGAGAGATAAAATAAGGTGCGTGCAGGGAAAGCTCGATGCCGTTTTCCTTGGCCGCCTGTCCGATCTTCAGGAGCGATTCCGCCCCCGCCGACAGGCCGTTCCCGGCCTCGTATTCATAAGCGCCAAGACCCATTGAGCGTACATAGGCCGGGGCCTCCAGGGTGGATTTATGTCCGGCGTCGTAAAAACTCCGGCTGTTTCCGCCCGGACCGAAAAGGGCTTCTTTTCTTTTCATATATACTCCTTTGTCAGCGGACTCCCGGTGCGGATATCCGGCATATGGGGGTGCTTTTTATAAAATCTGCGCAGGATTTTTCGCTCGAAAAAGCGCTTCAGCCGTGTGCCGGCATCGGTTTTGTCCTTGATGGGGGGGACCAGGCAGGAGCGCGCCCCGCAAAGCCGTGCGCACAGAACATCGGTAAAGATCTGATCGCCGAGAAACAGCGTGGTCAAGGGTGTTGCGCCGAGCGAACGGATAAACTTTTTGGCGCGGCCGGGGAGCGGTTTTCGGGCGTCCCGGCGATAGGGGAGATCCAGCTCCCGGCAGAAAAGCGACACCCGTTCCTCGTGATTGTTGGAAAGAAAGGCGACCCGGATCCCTGCGGCCGAAAGAGCAGAAAGAAAGGTGCGCACCCGTTCGTTGGGGAGCGGCTCTTCGTATGGAGCCAGCGTGTTGTCGATATCGCAAAGGAGCAGGCGGACGCCTGCCTTTTTCAATTCGTCCACCGACAGATCGTCAAAAACCTTTTGGGTCTGTGTTGGAAAAAACAGCGACATAAGCGGCCTCCTTTCCGCGAAAAGCAGGGGAATGGGATCGGTTTTAAAATCAGCGTACAAACAGCCTGCCCTTGCGTCGTTCGGGCGGCGGCGGGAGCGGATCGGCCGAATAACCGACAATCAGATGGCCGATGCCCTCATAATCACCCTCTATATCAAAACTTTTTAAAATCTCTTTGCCCTCTTCACTCTCAAACTCTTCTTTGGCTCGGTGGATCCAGCAACTGCCCAATCCAAGCGCGTGCGCGGCCAGCATCATGTTGCCCAACACCAGCGATCCGTCATAAAGGTAGGTGGAAGCGGCGCTGCGGTCGGCCAATACGACAAACAGCGCGGGCGCACCGTAAAAAGGATTTCCGCCCTCGCGCCCCGCGGCGGCGGCATTCATACGGTAAAGCTTTCCGATCAATGCCGGGTCGGTGATCTGCAGGATGATCGGGCTTTGCAGATTTCGGCCGCTGGCGGCGTAAAGCCCCGCCTGAGCGATTTCGTCCAGCAATTCGGCGGGCACGGGTTTTTCAAGGTAATGGCGGCAGCTCCGCCGGGTTTTCATCTGATTCAGAATGTCGTTCATGGTGCACCTCCTTTAAAATGATCCGAAACAGAACCCGTTTCGGGACTATTTATTTTGAAAGCTCGGTCAGCGAACGGGAAAGCATTCGTTCCGAGAGCCGATTCAGCACATATACCGGCAACCCGACCACATTGAAATAGTCGCCTTCTATGCCTTTGATAAAGAGAGAGGCCAGTCCTTGGATCGCATAGGCACCTGCTTTGTCAAAGGGCTCTTTGCTCCGGATGTACCATTCGCGCGCCTCTTTGGGCATCGGCCCGAAAGAGACCAGCGTTGTGTCGGCGTCTGTGCCGATCCGGTCGCCGCAAAAGAGCGCCACGCCGCTTACCACCCGGTGGCGTGTGTCTGAAAGTAAGGCGAGCATCCGGTCGGCATCGGCTGCGTCGCGCGGTTTTCCGAGGATCTCGTTTCCGACGGCCACTACGGTATCGGCGGCGATCAACACCGTGCTTTCATTCCATTCCCCTTTTGAGGCGAGTTCTTCGCGTGCGCAAAGGCCCTTCCGAAGAGCCAGTTCCTTCACAAGAGACACCGGATCGTCAATGTCGGAGCGCTCGTCCGTGTGGGCACCTTTCACCTCAAAGGCAAGACCCAGCCCGGAAAGAATTTCCCGCCGGCGCGGGGAGTTGGAGGCCAGAATCACACGCATGGCAGCGCCTCCTTTCTGTTTGTCTGCATAAATCAATTTCTCAATGCCGGTTTTTCATGCCGGCCAGCGTCTCTACGAAAGCGGAGAAAGGCGCCTTTTCTTTCAAGAGCCGGTAGAAGGCGGAGATCATTTCGACATCGTCCGGAGCTTCTATGTGGCTGTATTTGGCAAGCGCCGCCGGGAGACCGTTTGTATTCACATATTCCGAGATTTCAACGGCGGCCGCGTCGCTTGGAAGGTCGAAAAGATAGCCCGCCGCAATACCCACGGCAATGTGGGCCGGAATACCGCCCGATTCTTTCACCATCCGGAAAGCGCCCACCAGACGATCGTTTTCGGAGAGCTTGCGCTTCGGATCGCGGCCAACGCGGTCCAACGAATCCACCAGCAGCTTGTTTTCAAAGCGGACCATCAGATCCTCCACAAACTGCAGCGTGTCGTCCAGTGGCGCACCGTGGCGTTTTGCCAGTCCCCGAGCCGACTCTATCAGCGCACGGGTCAGAATATATTTGATCTCGCCGTCCGTTGCGGCCTCGAAAATGTAATGATAACCCTTCTGATAGGCCATGTAAGCCATCAGTGCGTGCCCCATGTTGTGAATAAGCAGCTTGCGTTCGATAAAGAAAGCAAAAGGGGAAAAGGGAACCAATTCTTTGATGGGGGGCATCTCGCATCCCGCAGGTCGGAACCCGGCCGCATCCACCGGAAGCTCACTGTAGGGCTCGGCGCAGACGGCCAGCGGATATTGTTTTTTGAATTCTTCGGGTGTGGGCGGTACGGTGCGGCCGACCGAAACACAAACAAAGCCAATGTTTTCTTCAAACCACTCACGGTCCTTTTGGGGGATGTGTGGCTCGACCAGTCCGTGAAGATATTCATTGGAACCAATCATGTTCTCGCAAATGAGGATATTCAGCGGCCGGTTGATCTCGCGGCGCGCCAGGATTGCGCGTGCCAGGAGCGGGGCAACGAAGGGAAGGATGTTCACGCCCAAGGCCGTGGCCATAATGTCGCAATCGGCAATGGCGCGGACGACAGCCTCTTCGTCCCGGCCGTTTACAGCCTTTACATTCTCAACCCATTCGGGCACATATTCCGTTCCGCGGGTCACAAAAATCGGATATTTTCCGGTTTTGTTCAGTTCGTCCACCACCGTGGCGTTGACATCAATAAATGTGGTCTCATAGCCGGAAAGATAAAACCGCTGGCCGATAAAACCTCGGCCGATATTTCCAGCACCATACATGATCGCTTTCATTATTTTTATTTCTCCTTTGTATCGGTTGCGTTAAAAAGCGGACGGACGGTTTCCAATATCCGTTCGGCCACCGCGTCGGGTGTGCCCCTGGCCTCAATTCGGATCACCGGGTCGGGCAGCGTGTCAAACACCCGGAAAAAAGCCTCGCGGAAAAGCGTCAGACTTTCCTCTTTTTCATAAATTTCCCGTTCACCCGCGCGGCTGTTCATACGGGCCAGGGCTGCAAAGGGCGGAATATCCAGAAACACGCAAAGATCCGGCCGGCGAATTTCCGCGCAACCGAGATTCATGTTTTTGACCCATTCAAAATCGCAAAGACTGCCCTGATAGGCCAAAGAGGAATAGTAATACCGGTCGCACAACACATCTTCACCGCGTTCAAGTGCCGCGGTGATCTCCCGGTTGTGCCGGATGCGATCCAGCAAAAAAAGCGCGGCCATTTCCGCCGGAGAACTTTTGGTTTTGCCCGCCAGTGCTGTGCGCAACATGAGGCCCGTTTCGCCATCGGTCGGCTCCGCCGTCCGGAAAACACGGCGGCCCATCCGGATCAGCGTTTGTTCCAATTTTTCAATCTGGGTGCTCTTTCCGCATCCGTCAATGCCTTCAAATACGATAAACAAGGGGTGAGTCATTCTTCATCGCCTCCTCTTTCGGTCGGCTTTCATTGTATCATTGTGCGCGTTGTTTGTCAAGGTCGCAAAGTTCTGCTTTGCATTTTTTTACCGAAATCTCTTGACAAAAAGGTACAACCATGCTAAAATTGAGAACGATTCTCAAATTGAGGTGCCGCAAATGGAAGAAACACAGAAAAAATATCATACAATCGGCCGGGAAATGCTGATTGCATACCTCCGGAAAACAGCCGTTTACACGCCGCAGAATGCGGAAGAGATTTTTGCGGGACTTGCGCTCCTCCCGCGAAAGCTCGGGCGAAGCTCGGTTTACCGGTTGCTTTCGGATATGTGCCGCGAGGGGATCGTCCGCCGGTTCCGCGCCGCCAATGCGGAAGAAGGATATGTTTACCAGTATGTCGGCCCGGACGCCGGGTGCGAAGGGCATTTGCATCTTCAATGCCTTTGCTGCGGAAAAATCGAGCATTTGCGTTGCTCGTGTAACCGGGAACTCGCCGCAATGATTTTAAAAACACACGATTTCAAAATTGACGAGGGTCGATCGGTACTTTACGGCACCTGCACCGATTGCCTTTCAAAGCGCTTATAATTTAAAGGTAGAGTTTTATGATGAAATTGGTCACAGAGGCAGTGCTGGAAGCCTTGCTGGATTCGCTGAAGCTGCTTCCGTTCCTCTTTTTAACTTATTTGCTGATGGAGTTTTTGGAGCACAAAGCCGGAGACCGCCTGAATGCGAAAGTGACTGCGGCCGGCCGCGTCGGGCCGCTTTGGGGCGCGGCGCTCGGACTTTTACCGCAATGCGGATTTTCCGCGGCAACGGCCGAATTTTATGTCGGCGGTCTGGTCAGCACCGGCACGTTGCTGGCGGTTTTTTTGGCAACCTCGGATGAGATGCTTCCGGTTTTTCTGGGGGAGGGCTTACCTGTCCGGGTAATTGCTGTTGTATTGGGCATTAAATTTCTGATTGCGCTTTTGTGCGGGTTTGTTACGGACCTTTTGCTTCGCCGCCCCAAAGAACGGAGCGTGTCGGAGCTGTGCCAAAAAGAGCGCTGCCACTGCGAAAGGGGCATCTTTGTTTCGGCGGCGTATCATACGGCGCGCACGCTGGTATTCGTTTTGCTTATCAATGTCATGCTGGGGGTGGCGCTCGCTTTCGTGGGGACCGAACGCCTTTCGGCCTTTCTTCTTCGAGTGCCTTTTTTGGCGCCGGTTCTTTCCGCGCTTTTGGGATTGGTGCCGAATTGCGCGGTTTCGGTTGCCATCGCCACGCTGTATGCGCGCGGGGTGCTTTCCTTCGGGGCGCTTTTAGCTGGGCTGTTGCCCGGCGCCGGCGCGGGTCTTCTGGTGCTTTTCCGTGCCAGCCGTCGGGAAAAGCGGTTTTTATGGTTTTTGCCCGCTCTTTTCCTCATTGGCGTGGCCTTTGGTTTCCTGTTTGATTTTACCGGTCTTTCCGGATTGCTCGGAATTTGATATTTTTTGTTTTTCTTTGCAAAAGCCCTTGACAAAAGAGGAAAAGGGTGATAGAATGTCAAAGCTGTTGTGAGA
>CAJJIY010000056.1 GCA_905187695.1 uncultured Eubacteriales bacterium
TTCGGTGGCGGCCGGTGCGCTCTCGGCCGTCTTTGCGGCCGTATCTTTCGGCGCGGTTGCCGCGTCTTTCTTTGTTTCTTTTACCGGTGTTTCCGCCGTTTTCGCGGGTTTGGCCGCAGGGGCGGCGGTATCGGTCATTTTTTCGGCGGCTTTTTCGGGTGCTTTGGAAGCAACGGGCGGCTCTGCCTTCGTCGGTGCGGACTTCACCTCTGGTACAGCCTTTTTTTCGGATGCGGGCGTGGCGGCGGACTTTTCCTTATTTTTGTCCGGAGCGGCCGCTTTGGCCTTCGGGGCGGCTTTGGTCGGGATATAGGTATCCCCAAAGAGATAATCGTCGATCCCCTTGATCTGCCGCTTGCGGGTCAGCGCTTCAAAGAGAATGTCAAACTCGCCCGGCTCCAGTGCCTTTTGCGTGGTCTTACATTCCAGTCCTTTCTCTGCCATTAGATCGGTCAGTTCCTTGCTTTTCATCGAAAGGTCTTTCGCCAGATGATTTACTTTAAACGCCATGTTTCCTCCTTGTGTCCCCCGCCGTCCGAGCGCGAGCAACTTCTTCCAAAGTTAATCGGTGTTGTTTTCTTCCGGGAATAAAGCCAGTATTGCGCGGGAAAGCTCCGGCTCGGTCACACCCACGGCCGAGAGGAGGCCTTCTTTTTTTCCGACGGCAGACGAGAGCTCGGCCGCCGTCACGTTCAGTTCCCGGAGCGGCACGCCGTAAAAGGCAGTGCGGTCCGCGAGCCGTTTTCCGGTGTTGGGAGAGGCATCTCCCGCCTTGATCACCAGACGGATCCGCGTTTCTCCCCGCCCTTCCCGGAGCGCCGCCGTTACAGCGGCCGTCCCGAAGGCCAGTCGCCGTGCCCGCGCCGCAAATCCCAGAAGGGAAAGGGCCTTTTTCTCTTTTTCCGTCATGACAGGCTCCGGTCGGTTGCCGAAAGTTCGGCTTCCATGGCGTCCATCACGGCCTCCGGGATGTCGCACTCCAGATTTTTGCGCAGGCGCCCGGAGCGTCTCGCCTTTGCGAAACATTCCTTGTTTTTGCAAATATATGCGCCCCGCCCGGATTTTTTTCCGGTAAAATCGAGCGATACCTCGCCTTCCGGCGAGCGCACCACCCGGAGCAGATCCTTTTTGGGGAAGTGCCCGTTGCATCCCAGACATTGCCGGAGCGGGATTTTTTTCTTTTTTTGTTCCATAAATTTATTTATTCGGCCTTGATGTCGATCTTGCAGCCGGTCAGCCGTGCGGCCAGCCGTGCGTTGAGACCCTCGCGGCCGATGGCCAGAGAAAGCTGATCCGGCTCCACCAGCACGCGGCAGGAGCGCTCGTCGGTCATGGTCACGGAAAGCACGCGGGCGGGCGCCAGCGCGTTGGCTACAAAGACCGCCGGATCCTCGCTGTAGGGAATGACATCGATCTTTTCTCCCCGCAACTCGGCGCTGATGCTGTTGATACGCAGGCCGCGGTTTCCGATGCAGGCGCCCACCGGGTCCACGTCCGCATCGCGGGAGGCGACCGCTACCTTACTGCGGACGCCCGCTTCCCGCGAAACGCCTTTGACCAGTACCACGCCCTCGCTGACCTCGGGGATCTCCAGCTCCAGAAGACGCCGGAGCAGTCCGGCATGGCAACGCGACAGCGTGACCAGCGGCCCGTGCAGCTCCTTGTTGACCTCGGTCACGAACACCTTTACGCGGTCGTCCACTTCAAAGGTCTCGCCGGGGATCTGTTCGCTTTTCAAAAGCACGGCATGGCCGGCGCCGGTGTCAAGAATCACATTGCCGTTCACGGGGTCGATTTTGCTGACCGTGGCGGTGATGATCTCCTCGCGCTGGTTTTCATAAGCCTCCTGCGCGATGCGGCGCTCGCCCTCGCGGATGCTCTGAATGATGACCGATTTGGCGGCGGCGGCCGACAGGCGGCGGAAGTTTTCGGGATGTACCCGGATCTCAATGTCCTGGCCCAGCGCCGCCCGACGGGTCACAGCCTTGGCGTCGGAGAGCGAGATCTCGGTTTCGGGGTCGGTGACCTCTTCCACCACGTGCATTTGCTGATAGACCTTCACGTCGTCCTTGTCCAGATCCAGTTCCACGCGGACATTGGCGTTCATCCCATATTCCTTATGATAGGCGGAAACGAGCGCGGCCTCGATCTTCTCCATCATGTACGCCACCGGAATACCCTTTTCCTTTTCCAGCAGCGAAAGGGCCTGCGCGAACGATTCCTTGTTTTTCTTCGTACTCATGACCTTTTCCTTTCCGTTTATGCAAATGTCGTTTTAAAACTCGAATACAGTGTTGATTTTTGCCACCGAAGCACGGGGAAACGAAAACTCGCCCTCCGCGTTCCGAATGCGGATTTCTCCACCCGTTCCGGGGGTTAAAAGCTCGCCCTGATAGTTTCGGGTGCCGGCCGCCGGCGCAAAGAGCCGCACGCGCACGGTCGCACCCACAAAGGCCGAAAGTTGCGCGTCGGTGCGCAGTTCGCGCTCCACGCCGGGGGAGGAGATCTCCAGATAATAGGGGGTGGCGATGGGGTCGGCCTCATCCAGCACGGGATCCATGGCGCGGTGCATGGCCTCGCAGTCGTCAATGGTCACGCCGCCCTCTTTGTCGATGGTGATGCGCAGAACCTGCCGCGAACCTTCCTTGACAAATTCCACATCCCAGACCGAGAGTGAAAGCGTGGCCGCCACCGGTTCCGCCAGTGCGCGCACGGTTTCGGGAATATTTTTACCTGTAGCCATACTCGCTCCTTTCCCGCGCCGCCGGCGCTTTTTACGACCGGCGATGTCGCAAACAAGAGGAGCAGGTTTCCTCAACCTGCTCCTTACTTACTATCACTGTAAGACAGTATACCACATCTTTTTCTCTTTTGCAAGAGCAAAACGCAAATTTTTTCACAAAATCCGCAATTTTTCTTTTGCGCGTCCTTTACGGGCTTTTTTTCACAAATCTTTCACACAACCTGTTTACAACGCTCAAAATTCATGCTATAATCATATAATAGTATAATCTTTGCGCATCTCATGAAAAGGAGGAACGCCATGCAGCTTACGGCACTGGGAAAAGAAGACCGGATGGGATTCTTTCAAATGCTCTCCCGTCCTTCCGGCGACCGCGCGTTTTTATCGGGCGCGTTTCTTTTTCTCTCGCTCCTCATCCTGCCTTTTTCGGGGGACAGGCCCTTTGCCCTTCTTTACCTGGTGGCGGGTCTTTCCTTCCTTTGGGTGGCGTTCGGTCGCTTTCAATCGCTCATCGGGCTTCTCCTGCCGCTCTTTCTTCTGTACGGCGTGGGGGGCGGCGTCACGCTTCCGACGGCCTATCTTTCGCTGTTGCTGGGCGGCGCGTGCGGCGTGGAACTGCTCTTTTATTTCCGCCGGCCGCTCCACCGGGTCCTGCTGTTGCTGCTTCCCGCCGCGGCTTTCGGCGCGGCCGTGCTGCTCCGGGGAGATCTGGGCGCGGGGCTCCTGACGCTGTTACCGATCCCGCTGGTGCTTTCGGGATATCTGCTGATTTCCCGGTGCACGGGGCTTACGCGCGCCACGGTCATCACGGCCGGTGCGCTTGCCGTCACGCTCTTTGCGGCCGGTGTGCTGACGCTTCTTCTCAGTGGGGAACTGAACGGCAATCCGCTGACGATTTTCGCCGGGAAAGCCAAGGCCTATTTCCTTTCCTATGTGGGGAAGATGCAGGCCGCGGCCGCGACAGCCGGCACCAATCTGTCTCTTAACGAAGAGGAGATCGCCCGTGCGGCCGATGAAATCGGCAATCTGCTTTTGGGGTTGTTTCTGGCGCTCTGCGTAACGGTGTCGCATCTTTACCTTCGCCTCGTGCTTCGCCTTACGCTTGCTTTCGGGGTCCTGCCTCGGCTTCCGCGGCGGCTTGCGGCTCTCACGGTCAGCCTGGTTTCCGCAGTCTTTTTCCTGCTTGCCTGCATTTTCGGGGCGGTGGCGGGGGAAAGCTTTGCCGGCGCGGTGGCGGACAATCTCCGGATCGCGCTCACGCCGGTCTTTGCAACGGTCGGCGCTCTGACGTTGATCCGTCCGCGTTCGCCCTCCTGTCTTTCCATGCTTTTTCCGCTGTTGTTGCTCTTTCTGCTCTTTCAGGCGCCTGCGGCGGGCATCTATATTCTTTCTGCTTTCGGGGCGGTCGTGGTGCTCTTCGGCCGTTTCTTCCCGCCGACCCGCGCCCATTGACACTGTAAAGGAGAACCGATATGTTCAAACCAAACAAAATCCGGGAAAAGGTCGGCGCGGGATGGCCGATGCTGTGCTGTGTGGCGCTGGGGATTCTTTTCTTCGGGGTCTATCTGCTTGCGCGGGAAACCTCGCTTTTCCCCCGGATGACGCCCCGGTTTGCCCTGCTTTTCTTCCTGGCCTATCTTTTCTTTTCGCTGTGCGCCTGCCTGGCCTATTTTCTGCGCGGCATCCGGGTGCGCGGAGAAGAGCGAATGCAGGAAGCGCTGGGCGCCAAAATGCACAATCTTTTCAAATATGTGGTGGGATTGCCCTACGCCGTGACCGGCGAGAGCGGCCGGGTGCGCGCCATGAACAGCGCCCTTCAGAAGCTGCTCGGCATCTCCGATCCTTTTTACCACGGCACGCTGAATGATGTGTGCGGGGTGGATATGGAGGCGCTCATCAAGGCCGGTGTGCGCGGCGCGGACAGCCGCACGGAACTGGGAAAGATCACCATGGAGGCCATCCTGTCGGCCGACGATACCGCCCCGCGCGAGGCACTGCCTCCGGTGGCCAACGCCGCCGCATCGAACTCGCCCGCATCCTTTTCTCCGATGCCGACACCCTCATTCTCGACGAGCTAGTTTCTGTGCAACATTTATTGTACCAGGACCTCCCAACGGAAATTGTTCTGTTTTACGTTCATCTTGAATAATCGTTCCTTTTCCTCCCAACGAAGTAAGTTCATCTATCAAGTATTTATCTACTTCATCACGTACCGGAAGATAAGCACCCACTTTTTCAACTACCCATTCATAAGCTTCCTGTGCACTTTTCTGACTGCGTATAATTGGATGTAGATCTGAACGAGCTTCAAGAAGTGTAGGAGAGCCACTACAATATTGTGACCAATTCACTTCTGTTATCTCTATTCCATTCAATGCTCCATCCTTGTCATAGTCATAATAGTTACCTTTACAATAACTTCTAAAATCACTGTTACCACCAGTAAATGGTCTTGCAGGATTCATTGGTACCTGTTGCGCCTCATATACTTTAGGTGCAATTTCCACATTTTGCCAATTATTACAGGGACCAACTATAAAATAGTTATTTTCAATAGTTGTTTCCGATTTACCTGAAGAATCACCACCCATATTATAAGCAGCTCCACTTCCCCAATTATACACAACGTTGTTAACAAACTGGTTTAATCCTTTAACTTTCGGATTTCGAGTTTTATTGTCAATATATAAATTGCGGAAGATTGTACACCCATTCGATATATCAGTTTGCATTAAGCCACCACACGAGTGATTCTGCAAACCCTGCCCGATTATAGAATTTTGTATTGTTATATTCTTTGGGGCAGTTCCCTTACCATCAGGATTGATAGAAAAACATTCATCTCTTCCCCAAGTCATAGAGCAATGGTCGAATATCATATCTGCTCCATTAGCTACTCCGCAAGCATCTACCTGATCGCTTGGATAGGCGGCTCCCATACGTATACGTAAATAACGAACAATTAAATTCTGTGCACCTGAAGCAGAAACACGCCCATTATAAAGAACGATTCCATCACCCGGTGCAGTATGTCCTAAAATAGTTTGATTACTTTTCAAAACTACGGGATCCTTACTCAATTTTATAACACCAGATACATCAAAGACAATAATGCGCCAAGGTTTGCTTACTGCATCACGAAAAGATCCAGGCCCCGCATCATTCAAATTAGTCACATGATAAATTTCTCGTCCCTCACCCGTACGAG
>CAJJIY010000057.1 GCA_905187695.1 uncultured Eubacteriales bacterium
CTTGGGTTTCTTTCTGCTTCTTCTTTCCCTCTTTATTCGGTTTTCAATGGGCACAGAAAGCGCGGCATAGCCGCGCTTTTTTGCTTTTCGGCCAAAGGAGGAGAGAATGATGAAAATCGACTTGAGAGATTATGCCAGGCTGATTGTCCGTTCTGGCGCAAATGTACAGCCCGGACAAAAGGTACGGCTGACTGCTTGTGTGGATCAGGAGGAACTGGCCGCCGCCGTTGCTCTTGAATGTTATGAAGCCGGGGCAAAATATGTGGAGGTTCTCTGGGAATCCGAAAAAATGTCCCGCCTGCACTATCTGCATGCGGATGCCGAAACGCTGGGCACGGTTCTGCCCTGGGAAGAGGCGCGCGCCAAACAGATGGCAGAGGATTTGCCGGTCCGCATTTTTATCGATTCGGAAGATCCGGACGCGCTTTCCGGTCTTTCTCCGGAATTGCTTGCAAAAGTGGGTGCCATGCGATCTTCCGTTCTGAAAAAATATCGGGATGAGATTGACGGCAAGCATCAGTGGGTCATTGCCGCGGCCGCTTCCCCCGCCTGGGCGAAAAAAGTTTTTCCGGACGAGCCGGTTGACCGTGCCGTGCAAAAACTTTGGGAGCTGATTTTCTCCTGTACCCGGATGGATGCACCCGAAGGACCTGTTAAGGCCTGGGCCGACCATGTGGCCAAGATCAAAGCGCGTGTGGCCTATCTTAACGAACAGCATTTTGTAAAACTGCATTTAAAGAGCGCAAACGGTACCGATTTTACCGTTGGTATGATCCCGGGAGCCAAATGGCAGGGGGCAGGCGATGTCAACCCGCTGAACGGTGCGTTTTATCTGCCGAATCTGCCCACGGAAGAGATCTTTATTTCTCCGATGCGCGGCGTGTGCGAAGGCAGGTTGGTTGCCACCAAGCCGCTTTCTTACTCCGGTCAGCTGATTGAGAATTTCAGCGTAGATTACCGGAACGGTCGCGTGGCGGATTGCCATGCCGAGCGGGGAGAAGAGGCGCTGCGAAAAATGTTTGCCATGGACGAGGGTGCTTCGATGCTCGGAGAAGTGGCGCTGGTTCCCAAGGAGTCGCCGATCAATCGTTCCGGCGTGCTTTTCTATAATACGCTTTTTGATGAAAATGCGGTGTGTCATGTGGCGGCCGGCATCGGTTTTGCCGAGGTTCTGGATGATTATCTGAACATGAGCAAAGAAGAGCAGACTGCGCACGGCATCAATGATTCCATGATTCATGTGGACTTCATGGTGGGTGCAGAGGATACCGAAATCATCGGTTATCGGGTAGACGGCAGCAGTGAGAAGATTTTTGAAAACGGTACTTTTGCGGGAGCGCTGAAATAAATCCGGATGCCGGGCAGAAATCTGCCCGGCATTTTAAAAGAAATACAGAAAGATTTAAAAAAGCTCTTGCTTTTTCTTCCTGAAAGTGCTATAATAATATGCGTGTTACGCACGGAGGAGTACTCAAGTGGTCGAAGAGGCGTGACTCGAAATCTCGTAGGCCGTTAACGCGGCGCGTGGGTTCAAATCCCACCTCCTCCGCCATAGAAACGACAATTCTCCGGTCGAGGTTGTCGTTTCTTCTTTTTTATATAAAAATCAGAACCGCTACTGTCGGAGTGGCGGCATAAGGGCATTCGTTTGTACATCGGCGATTGGTGGCGGTGTTGGGACGGATGCCTGTTTTTTTGAGAAAATTTAAAATGTCGGGGAATCTGTTTTTATTGCGCGCCGGTGTTGACAGATTGAATCAATCATGGTAAAATGAAATATTACAGAAGGGAGGGATTTTAATGGCGTTCAAAGACGGAATGAGCAGGGACGCGGACGATTTTTGGGCGTTGGAAGATCTGATCCCGCCCCGGAAAAAAACGTTTGTTCCCGCAAAAACGCAAAGAAATGACATCACCGTTCCGGAGATATCTTCGGGTGCTGAAAAAAGCCCGGACGGTGCGGATGATGTTCCGCTCACGCGCCGGTTTGTTTCTCCTGCCGAAATGGAAAAGGAAGCGCGGGAGCGTCAACTCCCGGACGAAACATACCGTCCGTCCGCTTCTCTTCTTCATGAAGTACGGATTTACCGGACCGGCATCGGAGGCTCTTATTACGGGCAGTTTGACCGGGATGCCCATCGCTTTTTCAATGAAGAAGGCGTGCCCTCTCCCATAGCGGATTTCTTTTCCTATATGCCGCAATATTCACAACTGGATCCGGCGCAACGCGCGGCTTATTTTTGGTGGCGCACCTGTTTCCGGCGCGGAGAAGTGCCGGACGCACCGTATTCGTACCTGTTGCTTTATCTTTATGAAATTATTCATCTGGATGATGTGATGTCACCCGATGAACGGCAGGCGGCCATGCTTGGGCTCTGGCTTTCTTACCGGGGAAAATACAGAAGACTGGATGTTCAGATCCGGGAATGGATTTGCGATGACGCGTTGCTCTCTCATTTGCCACCGCCTGCTCTGCCCCCCGAATCTTTTCGGGAAATGATTGACGGCGCGCGGCTTCGTGAGTTTTTTGTGCCGACAGGAAAGGGTGCCACCGAAGCGGCCACGGACGCTTTTTTGTATTTCGGAAGCAACTATGATTACCGGAAAAGTAAATTTTACAACAAGGAAACTGCCGCACTTTTCAATCAGATTCTGCGTGGCGCGGTCGGCGTGGCACTCAATTATTATGAAAGAGAGCGCGCCGACGGAAAAGAAAAACACGGTTTTTCCACCATCAGCCGCGAATCTTTTGCGGGTGCTGTCTGCGCCACACGGCGAAAACGGCGGATAGAAGTGGATTTTTCCTCTTTTTCACACACCCACGAAATGCGATATGTCATTACGGATGTGGAAAAATATGCAGAGAATGCGTTGCGCGCACACCTTGGCATCAAATCCCGCCTGACGGTTTACGAAGTGGGGGGAGAATTGCGGGCGTTATTGGACGACTATCTGAAAAAAGCACTCCCACCCCGTTCAAGAGCGGTTGCTAAACGCCCCGAACCGACAGCCGATTATGAGCGCCGCTACGAATTGCCCGTGACGCCGGTCTCGCGTGAGGCGGCAAACCGAATCGAAAATGACTCCTGGGAGACCACCCGAAAACTGATAGAAGCGTTCGGCGGGGAAGCGAACGAAGAGACGGATGCAACGGTGCCGCCCGGAACGGGTTTGGGCGGTTTTTCGGAAATAATGACACAAACGCCGGAAATATCCGCTCCCGATGGAGCCGCTTTGCATTCGCAAATACCGCCAAAAGAGAATATGCAGGATACCTTTGCATCGGTGTTGGGAGAACTGGCGGATTTTGTGCGGTTGGCGGCCAAAGGCGACCGTGCCGGGCAGCGGGCTTTTGCAACCCGGCTTCACACAATGCCGGATGCTTTGGCCGACAGGATCAATACTTTGGCCGGAGATTATTTCGGCGATGTGATTCTGTCCGATGAAGGCGGTTTCTATATTGTGATAGACGATTATCTTGATCTACTGAGAGAAGAGGGAATACTGAATGAACAGAAATGAAGAAGTGCGTGTTCCGAAAAGGATTTTAAATTCGCTCCTGGCATCGCTTTGCGCCGGTGTTGTGCCGCGCATGGGGGCGCCTTATATCGCAATCGGAAGAAAGGCCGAAATCGCTGCGTTTCTCTCTGACCTGGAAAATATCAGCGAAGGGGGCGCCTCCATGCGCTTTCTCATCGGGCGTTACGGTAGCGGCAAGAGCTTTTTAATGCAACTGGTGCGGGGATATGCGTTGGAGCGCGATTTCCTTACGGCCGATGCCGATCTTTCCCCGGAACGCCGTTTATACGGTACAGCGGGGACGGGAGTGGCCACTTATCGGGAACTGATGAAAAATCTGGCGTCAAAAGCTTCTCCGGAGGGTGGTGCGCTTCCCAAGATCATTGCCCGCTGGCTCTCCGCCCTGCAATCCGACATTGGCGAGGATCCTACCGGTACACGGCTGCAGGGAAAAGTCATGGAGGTTCTGCGCGATGTGGAGTTCATGGTCGGCGGATTTGATTTTTCGCGCGTCGTTGCCGCCTATCATACGGCTTATCTTGCCGGAGACGATGAAAAAATGTCGGCTTGCCTTTGTTGGCTTCGCGGCGAGTTTGCCACCAAGACCGAGGCCAAAAGCGCGCTCGGTTTCCCGGTTTCGGTCATCATCAATGACGAAAACTGGTATGACTTTATCAAATTGTTTGCCGTACTGGCCCGGAAGATCGGCTATCGCGGGTTGGTCGTTTTCATTGACGAGTGCGTGAATCTTTATAAGATTACACACCGGGTCAGCCGCGAAAACAACTATGAGAAGATCCTGTCGATGTTCAACGATTCTCTGCAGGGCAAGGCAGAGGGACTTTTGCTGGTGCTGGGCGGCACGCCGCAGTTTCTCGAGGATCCGCGCCGGGGCCTTTTCAGCTACGAGGCGCTCCGGAGCCGTCTTTGCGACAGCCGTTTTGCCTCGGATGAATTTCAGAATCTCATCGGCCCCGTCATTCGCCTTCGTCGGCTTTCAGATGACGAGATTTACGCGCTTTTGGTGCGCGTGACCGATCTCTTTTCCGAGCGATACGGCGTCGAGCCCCGGATTACAAAGGAAGAACAAGAGCGCTTTCTCACGTTTTCGCTCCGGCGGGCGGGCGCGGACAGCCTCATCACGCCCCGCGAAATTCTGCGGGATTATCTGACGGTCCTCAACATTCTTCTTCAAAACGAAAACGCCCGCTTTGACGATGTGGCGGCCGCCGTATCCGCACCCGAAAAAGAAACGGCCGAAAACACCGTTTCTCCTAACGCGGCCGATCCGGACGATTTGATTTTATGGGGTAGATTATGACACAGGCAGATACACTTTTTTCGCGGTTTCCGCCTTTCATCCGGGAGTTTATTTACCGGCATAATTGGGAAAGTCTCCGGGGCGTTCAGATGGCCGCCGCTCAAGTGCTTTTTGAGAGCGAGGACCATCTGCTGCTGACTTCGGGCACAGCCAGCGGAAAGACCGAGGCGGCCTTTTTCCCAATTCTTACTCTGCTTTCCGAAAGACCGGCAAGAGGGGTAGGCGTTCTTTACGTCGCACCGCTCAAGAGTCTTATCAACGATCAGTTTGCCCGGATGAGCGAGCTGCTTTGCGAAAGCGGTATCCCCGTTACACACTGGCACGGAGATGTGGCGGCCTCTCAAAAGAAAAAACTGCTGGCAGATCCCGCCGGGATTCTGCAGATTACGCCGGAATCTCTGGAATCCATGCTCATGAACCGTTCCAACGATCTGGTTCGGATTTTTGGGGATTTGCGCTTTGTGGTGCTGGATGAGATCCACACGTTGGCCGGAACGGATCGGGGAAATCAGGTGCAGTGCCAGCTTTCGCGTCTTTCCCGGATCATCGGACACCAGCCTCGCCGCGTTGGTCTTTCGGCCACTGTGGGCGGGAATGAAATGAGCACCTGGCTTTCAGGGGACAGCGGTATCGCGGTGCGTGCACCGCAGATCAGAGAAAACGGGCTTCACTGGCGGTTGGGACTGGAGCATTTCTTTTTTGCAAATGACGACCGCGATCAATCAGATGACCGTAAGGCCGCCGCACCCGAAAAAAGCGCCGAACTGGATGTCGGCTACGAATATATGTATGATTGCGTGAAAGGGAAGCGCGCACTGGTTTTCTCCAATTCCCGGGAAGAAACCGAATACCTGACGGCCACTTTCCGGCAGATCGCCGCGCGTCGGCATGATCCCGACCGCTTTCTCATTCACCACGGGAATCTTTCGGCCGCAATCCGGGAGGATGCCGAAGCGCGCATGAAAGAGGACGAACCGGTGGTGACCTGTGCCACCGTTACGCTGGAACTGGGTGTGGACATCGGTCGTCTGGAGCGCGTGCTTCAGAGTGACGCGCCCACTTCGGTTTCCAGTTTTCTTCAGCGGCTCGGCCGTTCCGGCCG
>CAJJIY010000058.1 GCA_905187695.1 uncultured Eubacteriales bacterium
CGGCGCCGCGCCTACTGATAATAAAGAAAGGACGCCAGACCAAAGCCTCACGTCCCGTCTTGTAATTTTGCACCCTCAGGGGGTCAGATCTTTTCCTCCAGCATGCGTATGCAATCAGAGCAAACATTTTTGCCGCGATAGGTCACTATATCCCTGGCATTGTCACAGAAAATGCATGCCGGCTGGTACTTCTTAAGGATAATGGTGTCGCCTTCTATGTAGATCTCCATAGAGTCCTTTTCGGCGATATCCAGAGTCCTTCGCAGTTCAATGGGCAGGACGATACGTCCGAGCTCATCGACTTTCCTTACGATCCCTGTTGACTTCATAATATTCCCTCCAAATCTGCCGCGCGTTTAAATACGGCACTCTAAAATTATATACGAGAATTGTCATAAAGTCAACAGATAAGGCATACATATCCACCAGCCAAAAGTGCCAATAATTTTTGCGATTAATTGGGGGGTATGTACAAAAATGTCAAGCTTGTGGGCCGGAGCCCTTGCGATATCTGTGGTATTTGGGGTGTTGTCGGGACGATTTGGACAAACAGGCACGGCTTCTCTGGAAGGTGCGGGCGCGGCGGTCGAATTCATACTTGGCACCGGAGGACTGATATGCCTGTGGAGCGGAGTGTTAGAAATCATGCGGCGTTCCGGGCTCATGGACTCCCTTTCAAAGCTTTTGAAGCCGCTGCTCGGGAGGCTGTTTCCGAAGGCCTCACGTGAGCCGGAAACGCTCTCTGCGCTCTCTGCCAACGTCTCGGCCAACCTGCTGGGGCTGGGCAATGCGGCGACGCCCATGGGCATCCGCGCCGCGCGGGGAATGGCGAAACATGCAAAAAACGGCGTGGCAAGCAGCGAGCTTTGCCTGCTCGTTGTCATAAATACTGCCTCAATCCAGCTGCTGCCCACCACGGTGGCGGCGGTGCGCGCGGCGTTCGGACCAATCGAGGTGCTGGTGAACAACGCGGGCGTTTCGCTTTTCTGCCTTTCGCGCGATACCGATGACGCGGCGTTCCGCCGGGTGATGGATACCGATTTTTCGGGCGTGTTCTATCTTTGCCGTGAGGTTCAGCCCGACATGATCCGCGCGGGGGGCGGACGGATCATCAACATCGGCTCCATGTGGGGGAAATACGGCGCGTCCATGGAGAGCGTTTATTCGGCCGCCAAGGGCGCCGTGCGGAGTTTTACGCTGGCGCTGGCCAAGGAGCTCGGTCCCTCGGGGGTGACGGTGAACTGTGTGGAACCCGGTGTGATTGACACCGATATGAACGCTGTGCTTTCGACCGAAACACGCGCAGAGCTGGCTAAGGAAACGCCGCTTTGCCGTCTGGGGCGGCCGGAGGAAGTGGCGGCGGGGGTGCTGTTTCTGGCTTCTCCGGAGGCCTCGTATATCACGGGGCAGTTCTTGGGGATTGATGGGGGGATTTGAGGGGCATCTTGGGCGAAGACCAAAAAGCGGGGAGAAAAGAGTATGGCAAATGGGGAAAGTTTTCCAACGGGTCGGTAATCTCTTATAAGCCGAGGTTTCTAAGGTAGGAAACGCTTTGCGTTTCCACGCAATCCCGCTTTTTTATCGCCGAAATCGGCTCTCAGCGTATAAGATACGCTTCACGAGCCGATGTTCGACGATTCTTCATCCCAACCTGCTCCCTCAGGGGAAGTTTGGTTGAGGGGCATCTTGGGCGAAGACCGAAATCGGCTCTCAGCGTATAAGATACGCTTCACGAGCCGATGTTCGACAATTCTTCATCCCAATCTGCCGCCTCAAGGGGCGTGCTGTGTGAGGGGCATCTTGGGCGAAGGCCGAAAACGGGAAAAGAAAGGGTTGGCTAAAGGGGAAGTTTGGTTGAGGGGCATCTTGGGCACATCGAGGAGCACTTGGGAAGGCGGTAAAAATATGAACAAACTGTAACTTGCCCTGTTCAAAAATCCGGCTTCCAAACCGCAAAAAATCCCGGAAACCCAGTCGGCAAGCGGGCTTGCGGGTTTTTTAAAAGTGTACACCCGCGTACACCTTCCGTGCCGGTATACTATAACCGGGGCGTAAAAAGGCGGCGGGATTTCCGAAAAATCGGCTTTTTAAAAGAGATTTCGGGAAAGTTTGCGTATATTAGTATATATATCCCCCGAAAGCGGGGGGCGGCCGACTCTGCAGGTAAGCCGCCGCAAAAAGACACCGTACACAATCACTGAAAAGAGGGGCGCACAAAATGAAAAAAATCACCAATCGGGTGCTGTGGATCTTTGCCGTGGGGCAGTTCGGGTGGAGTCTGCTGTCGGGCATTGTCAGCAGCTGGATGGTTTATTATTACACCGGCGAGGGCGCCGTGTTCGGGGGACTGATCACGGGCGGCACGATTTTTTGGGGCGTGACGCTTTTCGGGCTCATCACCGCGCTGGGGCGGATTTTTGACGCCGTGACCGACCCGCTCATTGCCGGGCTTTCGGACGCCAGCCGTTTAAAGGGCGGCCGCCGGATCCCCTTCATGCGGGCGATTGCTTTGCCGTTTGCCCTTTTCACGGTGGGCATTTTCGTGTTCCCGCAGACCGGGAGCGTGCCGGCCAACGACCTCATTTTGCTGGTGACGCTGCTCCTTTTTTATCTTTTCATGACGGTTTATTGCACGCCCTATAACGCGCTCATCGCCGAGCTGGGCGACACGCAGGCGCACCGCATCAATGTTTCGACCTACATTTCCTTCACCTACATCGCGGGCTTTTCGGTCTCCTATCTGCTGCCCAACATCGCGGGGCTTTTTACCGCCTTTTTGGGGGCGGCAAACGCCGTGCGCCTTGCGGTGGGGCTGCTGTCGGCGCTGGCGGCCGCGGCCATGCTGGTGCCCGCGCTCCTCATCCGGGAGCGGGATTATATCGATTCAAAGCCCGTGCGCACCCGCGCCTTTGCCTCGCTTTTAAAGTCCTTTAAAAACGGGCAGTTCCGCCGGTTCGTTTATTCGGATGTCATCTATTTCTTTGCCGTGACGCTCTTTCAGACCGGTCTGGCCTTTTACATCACGCGATTGATGCACGCCGACGCGGGAAGCACCTTTCTTTTGACGGTGGTGATGACGGCGGTCAGCCTTGCGCTTTATCCGGCCGTCAACCGTCTGGCGCCCCGATTCGGCAAAAAACGGCTCATCGTGGTCGGATTTTTTGCCTATGCGCTGGTCTTTTTGCTGGCCGCGCTGTGCGGGGAGGGCCTTGGCTGGGGCTATCTCATCGCGGTGCTGGCCGGCGTGCCCATGGCGATTCTGGGCATCCTGCCGCAGGCGGTGGTGGCCGATATTGCCGAGGCCGACGCGCGTCAAAGCGGGGAAGAACGCAGCGGGATGTTTTTTGCGGCGCGCACCTTTGCCATGAAAATGGGGCAGGCGCTCTCGCTCCTGGTCTTTACCTCGGTCACGGTGTCGGGCAGCGAGCGCAGTTACCGCCTCACGGCCGTCATCGCCACGGTCTGCTGTGCGGCGGGCGCGTTGCAGTTTCTCCTGTACAATGAAAAAGCGATTATGGCCGTGATCGGCAAACACGAAAAAGAAAACGAGGAAGGAGACGCCCTTTGATGACGAACCCGATGATCCCGGAAAAAGACCTGCCGGAAGCCTTTCCGAAAAAGATTCTGCCCGCGCTGGCCGCCTGCCGGACCGACGGCACCTTCACGGGGCGGGACGGGGCAAAACTGCGCTATGCCGTCTTTTCGCCCGAGCGTCCCGTGCGCACGCTGGTGCTGTTGCACGGCTTTACCGAGTCGATCGAAAAATATCACGAGCTCTGCTATTATTTTCTCCTTGCGGGCTTCCGGGTCTATGTTCCCGACCAGCGCGGCCACGGCTTTTCGGCGCGCGCGCTCCCGGATCTGACCCTCACGCATATCGACCGGTTTGAGACTTATGTGTCGGATTTCTCTGCCTTCATGGAGACGGTGCGCGCGGGCGCGGTGGGGGAGATCTGCCTGTTTGCCCATTCCATGGGCGGCGCGGTGGGGGCGCTGTATCTTTCCGGCCACCCCGGGGCGTTTGCCCGCGCCTTCCTTTCCTCGCCCATGGTCGCGCCAAGGAGCGCCGTGCCGCGCTTTTTGGGAAAGGCGATTCTCGGCGGCGCGGTGCTTTTGGGCAAGGGCGAAAAACGGGTGTTTTTTTCAAAGCCCTACGAGGGCTCGGAGCGCTTTGAGGATTCCTCCAAGACCAGCCGGGCCCGCTTTGACGAATATGAAAAAATAAAAGAAACGACCCCGGAATTTCAAAACAACGGCCCCACCTACCGATGGGCGCTGGAATCGCTCCGGGTGCGGCGGCTGATTCTCAAAAAAGGCGCGCCGGAGCGGGTGAAGATCCCGGTCTTTCTCGCGGTGGCCGGGCAGGACGGCACGGTAGCGCGCGCCCAGCTGGCGCTTGCCGCGCGTTATCCCGCCGGACGGGTGAAGATTTATCCCGGGGCCAAGCATGAAATTTACGGTTCCGCGGACGCAACCTTCTCGGAATATCTCTCGGACCTGCTCTGCTTTTTGACGGCCGGCAACGCGGAAAACAACACGGCCGGCGAGGAGCCGACAGCCGGAAAAGGAGACGGAACATGAGTGAACTGATTGCCCGGCGCGCCTTTGCGCCCGTTTCTATTTATCTGGATATCGCGTTTTTGCTGCTTTTTGCCGGGTTGCTTTTCTGGCGGCGCCGGTATATGACGATTCTCGTCGGCCTTTTGGCAGGGGTTCTTTACATGGCGGTGGATTACGGCATTGTCAGTTGCCGTTTTACCGAGGATCCAAAGCGCCGCGAGGAAACGCTCCCGCTGAAGGCGCGGATCCGGGAAAACAACGGGGAAAGGGTGCGCTCATGAAGAAAACGAACGGAAACGGCCGCGCGGTGCTGGTCACCGGAGCGGCGGGCGGCATGGGACAGGCTGTCACGGCGGCGCTGGCAAAGGCGGGCTACCGCGTGTTCGCGCTGGACAAAAAGCCGGTGGAAAAAAGCCCCGGCGTTTTTCCCGTCACGGCCGATCTCACCGATGAGGAAAGCGTCATCCGCGCGGCCGGAGAGGTGGGGAAGGAGACCGATACGCTTTTTGCCGTGCTTCATTTTGCCGGGATCTATCTCCTGGATTCGCTGGTGGAAATGGACAGCGAGCGCTTTTCGCGCATTTTCCGCGTGAATCTTTTTTCGTGTTATCTGGTCAACCGCGCCTTTCTGCCGTTTTTGCGGCCGGGCTCCCGGATTTTAATCACCACCAGCGAGCTGGCCCCGCTGGATCCGCTTCCCTTTACGGGGATTTATGCCGTCAGCAAGGCGGCGCTGGATAAATATGCTTTTTCGCTCCGGATGGAGCTGCAGCTGCTGGATATTTCGGTGTCTGTGCTCCGGGCGGGCGCGGTCCGCACCGGACTGCTCGGCGCTTCCACGCGGGAGCTGGCGCATTTTTGCGAAAAAACCGAGCATTATACTTTCAGCGCCGAAAAATTCCGGCGGGTGGTCGATTCGGTGGAGGCCAAAAGCGTGCCGCCCGAAAAAATCGCCCGCAAGGTGCAGAAAATTTTAAAAAAACGCGCGCCCGGCTTTGCCTATGCCGTCAACCGCAACCCCTATTTGCGCTTGCTGCACCTTCTGCCCAAACGCCTGCAGTGCCGGATTATCCGCGCGGTGTTAAGGGAAAAATAAGAGCGGGGAACTCTTTTTTATCCCGCGCCGCGCGGGGGTGAACCTCCGTTGGGCTCACGGGGGCGGACGGCGACATTTTGCGCAACC
>CAJJIY010000059.1 GCA_905187695.1 uncultured Eubacteriales bacterium
AAGCGAAAATTCGCCGTTCCCGATCGCTCCTTCCCGCAGGATGGCGGCGGCCTCGCGGATGTTGTCGTACATACCGCCCGCACACCCGGCGATGATGCCCTGCGTGGCCTGCACGCCGCGCGGGGTGATCCGGGAGAGCAGATCGGGGCGGCACTTGGGGAAGCGCTCGCGCGCCTCGGCTTCCACCCCGGCCAGCAGTTCGACCGCGCGGGCGTTGAACTCGTGGATGGTATAGGCGTTGGAGGGGTGGAAGGGCAGGGCGATCATGGACTCCACCTGCGAGAGGTTAATCTCGATCATGCCGTCATAATAGGCGACCTTGCCGGGGTGAAGCTCCCGGTAGGCCTCCGGGCGGCCGTGCGCCGCGTAGTGGGCGGCCACGGTCTCATCGGTCTCCCAGATGGAAGAAAGGCAGGTGGTCTCGGTGGTCATGACATCGATGCCGTTGCGGAAATCCACGGGCAGTTCCCGAACGCCGGGGCCCGCAAATTCCAGCACCTTGTTTTTGACAAAGCCGCTCTCAAAGACCGCGCCGACCAGTGCCAGCGCCACATCGTGCGGCCCCACGCCGCGGCGGGGCTTGCCCGTGAGATAGACCAGCACCACTTCGGGCTCTTTGATGTCGTAGGTGCCGCGCAGGAGCTGTTTGACCAGTTCCGGGCCGCCCTCGCCCACGCCCATGGTGCCCAGCGCGCCATAGCGCGTGTGGCTGTCCGAGCCAAGGATCATGCCGCCGCACCGCGCCAGCGCCTCGCGGGCATAGGAGTGAATGACGCTCTGGTGGGCGGGCACATAAATGCCGCCGTATTTGCGTGCCGCCGAAAGGCCGAACACATGGTCATCCTCATTGATGGTGCCGCCCACCGCACACAGGGAATTGTGGCAGTTGGTGAGCGCATAGGGGAGCGGAAATTCACGCATACCGCTGGCCCGCGCCGTCTGGATGATGCCGACATAGGTGATGTCGTGCGAGACCATGGCGTCAAAACGGATGTTGAACGCGCCCGGCGTGTGCCCTTCGTTGTGCGCGGCAAGAACGGAATACGCCAGTGTAGCGCGGCGCGCTTCTTCTTTGCAAACGGGGGCTGTCTTTTGGGGAACGCCGTTTACGAGAAAGACGCCTTCTTTTGTGAGAGTGACCATGGCAGGCTCCTTAGATAAAGTAGAAATATATTAGATTATATCGCCTGCGTGCATAAATGTCAAGAAGAAATTGCAAAAAAAGCCCGCGATTCTTGCCAAAAGGGAAAAGATGAGTTATAATAAAGGGGAGGAAAAAGGAAGGAGAGCGCGTGCGTGGAAACGGAAAAAAGCAAAATAGCCCCCGGACGGGTGATTTTACCGGCCGAATTGCGGCAACCCGCCACCCGGCTGGCCCCGTGGCTCCTGGGGAAGACCCTTTGCCGCAGGAACGGCACGGAAGTCCTGCGCTTTGAACTGACCGAGACCGAATGTTATTTCGGTGAGGAGGACAGCGCCTGTCACGCGCACCGCGGCAGAACGCCCCGCACCGCAACGCTTTATCTCCCCGGCGGGGTGGCCTATGTCTATCTTTGTTATGGGATGCACAGCCTTCTGAACATCGTGACCGGTGAGGAAGGCCATCCGGAGGCCGTGCTGGTGCGGGGCGTGCGCGGCATCAGCGGGCCGGGGCGCGTGACGAAACAGCTGGGGATTACCCGCGCGCAAAACGCTCTGCCGCTCACGCCGGAGAGCGGGCTCTGGCTGGAGGACCCCGGCACAGGCGCGCCCGATTTTACCGCTTTGCCGCGCGTGGGTATTGATTATGCCGACCCGGCCGACCGCGACCGCCCCTGGCGCTTTCTTGCCGGCGAAACGCCCCGCAGAAAGAAATAACCCCCCGAACGGGGTGAAATAAGCCGTCCGAGAGACGGAAAGAAGGAGAGAATCATCCCGGAAACACCGAAAGGAATGTTGTTTTCACCGGCCGGGGCGTGGCATGACGCCAAAGAAAAAGCCGCCCGCGGGCGGCTTTTTTGCCGTTTTGCCCGGTGCGGCCGGGGAAAAATCCGCAAAACTGCGGGTTGTTTGAAATTGGGTCTTGCCAAAGCGGATTTTTAATGTTATAATGAAGCAAAGGGGTGATTTTTTGTGGATCCTGTAAGAATTATTGAAGTCAAACGGAGCATTTTTGAGAATAATGACCGGGACGCCGACCGTCTGCGTGCCGAACTGAAGGACAAAGGCGTGTTCCTGCTGAATCTGATGTCCTCGCCGGGCAGCGGAAAAACGACCACGCTGATTCAGACCATCAACCTGCTCAAGGAAGAATTGCGCGTGGCCGTGATGGAAGCGGACATTGACTCGGATGTGGACGCCCGGAAAATTGCCGGGGGCACCGGGGTGCGCTCCATTCAGCTTCACACGGGCGGCATGTGCCATCTGGACGCGGATATGACCCGGCAGGGGCTGGCGGAACTGGATCTTCGGCAACTGGATCTGGTCATTCTTGAAAATGTGGGCAATCTGGTCTGCCCGGCGGAATTCGATACCGGCGCCACCCGGAACTGTATGATTCTGTCGGTGCCGGAGGGCGACGACAAGCCGCTTAAATATCCGCTGATGTTTTCGGTGTGCGATCTGGTCCTCATCAACAAAATGGATGTGGCGCCTTACTTTGATTTTGACCTTGAAAAGTGCAGATCTCTGATCCGGGCGCGCAACAAAAACGCGCAGGTTCTCCCCATCTGCGCCAAAACGGGCGAGGGGATCCAAGCGTTTGCCGACTGGCTCAAAGAACAAGTAAAAATGCAAAAGGAGGGCAACTGAATGCCTGAAATGAGCAAAAAGTACACGCCGGCACACATGCACGACCCGAATCCGAACCCCAAACTCCTGCGCTTTGTGCGCCGCGTGACCGACCGTCTGCCCGGTAAACTGAAGGGGATTTCCACTGAAGATCCCGAATACTGGGGCTTTGCCTGCATTTTTGAGGACGAGCTGGAAAAAGCCGAGCGCGAAAAGGCGCTGGATCTGCTCAACCGGATGAAAACGCGGAAAAAATATCCGTATGCCGAAATGAAAGAAATGTACGGACCGGCCGACGGGACCTTTGACGCGGTGTTGGATAAACTGGCGGTGCTGGGCATGCTGGAGTATGACTACGGCGACCGGTATACCAAGGACGGCCCCATCCCCGGCACGACCTATGAAAAAGAGGACCGGCACTATTGGGTGCCGCTGTTTGTGCCCGTCTCGGCGGAATATACGAACATGAACAAAAAGCTGATGGACAGGCACCCGGAACTGGCCATGTTCTTTGAGCGCATGACTTTTCTGCCGCTGGAAAAAGTGACGCCCATGGTTCCCCCCGGCGGGGCGGGCATCGGCATGCATGTCATTCCGGTGGAAAAGGCCATTTCCATGGAAAACACGACCATGGATATCGAACATATCTCCTATTGGCTGAAGAAATACGAGGGGCATCTGGGCGCTTCCCTCTGCTCCTGCCGCTATGGCCGGAAAAAGCTGGACGAGAGCTGCGCGGACGATTACGAGGGCTGGTGCATCGGCGTGGGCGACATGGCCGATTACTGCCGCGAGACCGGCCGGGGGTATGACATCACCTACGAACAGGCCATGGAGATTCTCAAACGCGCCGAGGACAACGGATTTGTCCACCAGGTGACGAATATCGACGGGGAAAACAAGATTTTTGCCATCTGCAACTGCAATGTGAAGATCTGCAACGCCCTGCGCACCAGTCAGCTCTTCAACACGCCCAACCTGTCGGCTTCCGCTTACCGCGCGCATGTCGATAAGCAAAAATGCGTGGCCTGCGGCGGCTGTGTGGAGACCTGCCCGGCCGGCGCGCTCAAACTCGGACAGAAGCTGTGCAAAAAGGACGGCAGCGAGGTGCGCTATCCGAAACAGCCCCTGCCGGATACCTTCCGGTGGGGTAAGCATATGTGGGACGAGGACTACCGCGACCGCAACCGCATCAACACCCACGATTCGGGCACTTCTCCCTGCAAGACGGCCTGCCCCGCGCACATTGCCGTGCAGGGCTATCTGAAAAAAGCGGCCCGGGGCGAGTACCGCGAGGCGCTGGCGCTCATCAAAAAGGAAAATCCCTTCCCGGCGGTGTGCGGCAGGATCTGCAACCGGCGCTGTGAGGACGCCTGCACCCGCGGCACAATCGACGCCGCCGTGTCGATCGACGCGGTGAAGAAATTCATCGCCGCCAAGGATCTGGAGGCCGAAAACCGTTATGTTCCCGACATTGTGGTGGCTTCCAACCGCGGACGCTGGAAAGAAAAAATCGCCGTCATCGGCGCCGGCCCGGCCGGGCTTTCCTGCGCCTATTTCCTTGCGCAGATGGGGTACTATCCCACCGTGTTTGAGAAAAACGAGCGCCCCGGCGGTATGCTTATGTACGGCATTCCTTCCTACAAACTGGAAAAGGATGTGATCGAGGCCGAAATTGAGATTATGCGCGAAATGGGCGTGGAGATCCGCACCGGCGTGGAAGTCGGCCGGGATGTGACGATTCCGGAATTGCGCGAAATGGGTTATCGCGCCTTTTATCTGGCAATCGGCTGTCAGGGCGGCCGACTGCCGCATGTGCCCGGAGAGGAGGCCGCGGGCGTCTGCACGGCGGTCGATTATCTCAAACGGGCCAACACCGGTCTTTGCCGGGAGGCAGGCCGGGTAATCGTGGTCGGCGGCGGCAATACCGCCATGGACGCAGCCCGTCTTGCCAAGCGCAGCGGCGCCAAGAACGTGACCCTGGTGTATCGCCGCACCAAGAAGTATATGCCTGCCGACGAGCATGAGCTGGCCCTGGCCCTTCAAGATGGCGTAGCCTTCGCCGAGCTGGCCGCCCCCGTGGCCCAAGCGGACGGCGTGCTCAAGTGCGAGCAGATGAAGCTGGGCGAGGCTGATGCCTCCGGCCGCCGCAGCCCTGTGGGCACCGGCGAATTCTTCACCGTGCCCTGCGACCTGGTCATCTCCGCTGTGGGTGAGCAGGTGGACGACGCTCTCATGAGCGCCAACGGTATTGAGCTGGATAAGAAGGGCCGTCCCGCCTTTAAGACCAATGTGGCCGGCGTGTACGCCGCCGGTGATGCCACCCGGGGCCCCGCTACCGTGGTCGAGGGCATTGCCGACGCCGCCCGGTTTGCAGAGGAAGTCATCGGCGCGGCTCACACCTATGAGATCCCCGCTGCGGCCTATGTGACCAAGGCCGATGCCATCGCCAAGAAGGGCACCCTGCTCATGAGCAAGGACGCCTGCTGCGAGGGCAAGCGCTGCCTGCAGTGCCATACCGTCTGCGAAAACTGCGTGGACTCCTGCCCCAACCGGGCCAATGTCGCTATCGCTATGGC
>CAJJIY010000060.1 GCA_905187695.1 uncultured Eubacteriales bacterium
CTTTACATGCTTGGATAAATATCAAAAACAGTTACACTCATCAACGGTCAGAATGAACGAGCTATGTGCACCGTATGATAAAGTCGTCTATTCCTGATAATATGATATGCCAAACAGCGCAAGCAGATTTATACTTGCGCTGTTTATTCATTGTAGGCGGAGTGCTACGCAATAGGCGTTGATTTTTCTTAATTCATGCTGCTCTATTCATGTAATAAGAGCAAGGACCAGTATTTTATATTTCTATCCCACGAAACCAGCGTTCGATTTCATAACAGTCAATCTGTCCGCGTGGATACTTAGGGGTGGAGAAGCCTGTATCTATGCAGCTTATAGGACGCAAAAACAGAACAAGTAGTATAATTCCTTTCGGAGGCCATAAACCTCTCTTCTATCATTCCGAAAAAATGAAAAGGCGAATGAGAAACACAATACTTTTCACTCACCTTTTATGTGCAGCCTATTTTCGATTCATCGGCTTCTTATCTCCTATTGCTTGTTTTTTGTAGTGCCGGAAACGACCCTACCACTTCTGTAACAGTTTTTAGCCTCTTTCAACAGACAACGCCATTAGAGCAAACGATTTTCTGTATCCCGAAAGAAGCGGTCACAATCGCGGGCGGCCATTTCAGGACATTCGTCGGCGCCGCCATGCCCCAGATGTTGATACGTCAGCAGCGATGCCCCGGGAATCGCCTGCGCGACTTTCAGCGCGTTTTCCGCCGTTGCAAGAGGATCAAGCCCGCCCAGCCAAATCAGGACCGGAACGTGAATCCCCGCGAGCTTTTCCAGCATCTCCTGCTCGCTGTTTGCCCGGCAGCATGTCATATCTCCAATATTCGGCACTTCGAACTCTTCTTTGGCGCGCTCCATAAGGATGGCAGTATGCTCCTTGTGATTGGCCGCCCGGCGCGCCAGGCGTTCAGGGTTTTGCGTTGGCCATGGCTCCATCCATGCCATTTTTTCAAGAAGCTCATAGTTTCCAACCAATTTGCCGGCATCCGGGTTGCGGCGGGATGAGGGGCTGCCGCCTTTCTCCGGCCGACGGTACTGGACGATCCCGTCGCAGCAAACAAACCCTTTCAGCACCTCCGGATGGTTGAACGCGGCATACCATCCCGCAAAATTCCCGTGGGAAACACCGGTATAGTAGAAAGACTCGATCCCCATTGCTTTCGCGAAAGCAAGCAGATCTTCCCCCCATATCTCATTGTAGTCACGCTCGACGTTGTCCGTGATATGTGTTGATTTTCCATATCCACGCATATACACGAGAAAGCAATGGTAGTCATACGGCGGCTTTCCCAACAATTCCATGTGACAGTCCGTCAGGAAAAAATTTTGTGTCGAAAGAAGATATTTGTCGCCGCTGCCAAATTCCTTGTAAGCAAGGGTGATCTGTCCAATCTGTACTGTTTTGATTTCGTCCATCGTGTATACCAGCCTTTCCCCTGTTTTATAAGTCTTTGTGCAAAGCATTTCTTTCATTACAGTATAACAGACACCGCTTCCCGAGGAATTCACAAAAAAACGCTTTTCTTTCAAAATTAACGCATTTTACCTTTCCCCTTTCGTGTGAAATGCATAACAATATTATTTTACAAAACCAGTGTTTTTTTTTGAAAGATTTTACGTCGGGCCCCATTTATCATTTTATCTATAAAACGAAAGAAAAGAGGCCAGTAAAATGGAAAAACTGAAAATCGGGTTCATCGGCTGTGTATCGCATTCGACAAACATCTGCCCGGGATGGCGACGCAGACGGACAAAATCGATATGTATGCATTTTGTGACATCGTTGCAGAACGCGCCGAAGAAGCACGCCAAAAGTACGGCTGCACAGACGCAAAGATATATACCGATTACCACGAACTGTTGGAGGACCCGGAGATCTGCGCAGTGCATGTGCTTACCCCCAACGTGAAGCACTGCGAGATCTCCTGCGCCGCAATGGAGGCCGGCAAGCATGTCATTTGCGAAAAGCCCATGGCTGCCACTGCCGCGGATGCAAAGAAGATGCTGGACACATCCAAACGTACTGGCAAGCTGCTGACGATTGGATACCAATACCGGCACTTTGATGCGAACAGGGCCATGAAAGATTATGTTTCCACCGGGGCTTTGGGCGATATCTATTATGCTGAGACGACCGCTATCCGCCGCCGCGGTATCCCCACGCCCTTCGGCACCTCCTTCATCACCGACGGGACCGCCGGCATCGGCGCGGTGGGCGATATCGGCTGCTATTCGCTGGATATGGTGCTCAACGCCATCGGCTATCCCAAGCCGCTCACGGTCAGCGGTTACAAATCGGCTTTCTTCGGCACCGATCCCAACTACTGCAACTATGTAAAGACCGGCCACCCCGAATATGCCAAGGCCTTTGCCGTGGACGATTTCGCCGCCGCCTTTATCCGGCTGGAGGGCGGCATCGTGCTTGATTTCCGCATTGCCTGGGCCATGAACATGGACACCCCCGGCGACACCATCATTCTGGGCGACAAGGGCGGCTTGCGCATCCCCTCCACCGAGTGCTGGAACGGCACGGTCGGCGGCCCCATGCGGCTCTATCACGAGGTCTGCGGCGAACAGACCGAGACCGTCATTCCGGTCATCGTTTCGGAGGACGAAAAGAAGGGCATTTCCCTCTTCGACAAGAAGATCCGCTCCTTCCTGGACGCTATCAAGGAGGGCGGCAGCGCGCCGGTGCCTTCTTCGCAGATTCTTTACAATCAGGCCATCATCGACGGTATCGTCCGCAGTGCCGAAGCGGGGCATGAGGTGGAAATCACCATCCCGGAGATTTAAGGCACATTTTTGGGACAGACCAAAACGCAAAAACAGAAAGGGTAAGTAAAAACACCCCCTGTTTTTCATCTTTCTCATCCCCATATTTTTAAGGAAATCCCCCCGCGCCGCTGGCGCGGGGGGATCTTTATTTATGGTCTGTCTGCCACCCGAAGAAACTGATCCCCCCCCCGCGTTGCGGGGCGGGGGATTTTACGCGCATTTTATTCCTGCTGACCGAAAGTGGTTGCCCCGAAGATGCCGGCGATAAACTTGGCAATATCGGTGTTGTCCATCGGTTCTTCACCGAACAGCGCCTCCACGCCGGGGCCTATGGCAAAGACCGGCACATTGACGTTGGTGTGCGCGTCGGAGCCGCTGCGGGTGTAGGAATATCCGCCGTCCTCATTTTTCTGCAGGCCGCCGGTTTCGTGGTCGGCCGTGATGATCAGCACCGTATCGGGGTGCATGATGACAAAGGAAATGAGATAGGTGGACACCTCGTCCATCCGGGAAATACCGGTATACATGGTGTCAAAATCATTGTTGTGTCCGCCCTGATCCACATAGGCCTCCTCAATCATGGCAAAGAAGGCGCCGTTGTTGTCGGAAATGGCCGAAAGCGCTTCGGCGGTAATCTCCACGATATTATTGCCCACACGCCCATAACTGACATACTGAAGCCCGGTCAGGGGCTTTCCCTCGGGCGCGTAGGCGCCGTCGTCCAGTTTTTCATAGATCTGCTTGAGGATTTCATTCTCTTTATAACGGCTGTCCACATGGGCCAGAAATCCGGCCGGCGTTGCGCTGGTGTTGCGGTCGGTCGTCACCACGGCGGTACGCGCGCCGTTGGCGCCGGCCAGTTCCAGCACGCCGGGGCGGCGGGTGCCGTCTTTGTCTATACCGACATACCCGTTGATCGTCTTATAGCCGGTGGCCAGCGCAGTGGCGGTGGCGTGCGCTTTTCCGGTCAGTTCCGAAACGGAGGCGGTCTTGCACCACCCGCGATACGGAAGCAGATAGGGGCTGAAATTGTTCACCTTGGCGGCCAGCGCCGCCTCGATCTCGGCCTCGCCCATGCCGTCCCCAATGAGGAGAATGGCGGATTTGGCTTTCTCGGCAAAAGTGAACTTGGCGGGGCTCGCGGTCGTCGGCAGATTGTCCACATTCACCCGCGCGTCCAATTCTTTCGCGCCCATATAGCGGTTGACCAGCGCGCTGGCGGCGCCGGCCAGCATATAGGAATTGCCGTAGCAGACGATCTTGTTGCCGTTCTTTTGCAGGATATATTCGTCGCTTTCAAGTTTCAGGTTCTTTACGGCGTCGCTCTCGGCGCGGCCGGTGTCCCCCATGAGGATTTCATATTCGCTCTCCTCATTGGTTTCGGTCCGCAGCGGCAGGACCACGCCCATGTTCTTGTGCAGGAAATCCCGCAGATTCACCGCGGCGTTATAGACCATCAGTCCGGAGCGCTGGGGATAAACAATGCTGTAAGAGGAAAGCGGACGCCCGAAACGGTCACATCCAGATAAAGATAATGATGCCGGCGCAGCGTGGCCTCGCCGGTGTAATTTTCCACCCGGGCATTGACCAGATCCACATAATTGGCGATAAAATGCATCACCGCCTGCATGGTGGTGGCGGCCGTGCCGCCGACAAGCACCACCTGATTGCCGTTGCCGGACAGGAGATAGTCCTTTTCCCGCAACGAAGCAACCGCCTCTTTGCTGGCGGGGCGTTGGGTGTGCCCTACCAAGATCTCTTTGGCCGTGCCGTTTTCGGATTCTTCACTTGTAAAATAGTCATCCTCCATCGGCAAAAGCACGCCGGTGGCTTCCTTGATGGAGTCCCGCAGCCGGACGGCCGCTTCTTTTTCGGAAGCATAATTCTGGCTGGTGGCTTTATAGTAATAAACGATTTTGTACTCGGAAAGCCCGTCCGCCACAATCGGCGAAACTGTCTGCTGTTGCGGATCCTTCTGCGGGGTACAGGCCGCAAACAGCGGCAAAACAAAGAAAAGCGCCAGCAGGAAACAAAGAATTCGCTTGGACATAAAAGATCCTCCGATGCCATAGAGTGACGGACGCGGTAAAAGTCGCGCGTCCGTTCTTTTTATAATATAGCATAATACACAAGCAAATGTGTAAATACCATGTAAATAATGTATAAACTCTATAAAAAGCCACTGAAAAGAAAACCGCCCCGGCCGGGGAGCTTGCGCGCGGCTGTCCTGTGTGTCCCCGCAAAAACCGCACGAGCGTCCGCTCCCGCCCGAACCGCACGATCGTCCGCTCCCGCCCGAACCGCACGGCCATGCGGTTTTTCTTTTTGGCGTCTTTGTCCGGGGAAGCTTATCCGGCAAACACCGCGCCACGGCGCTTGACGCCCGTTTTCGGAAGAAGCCGGATTTTATTTTCCCACACAAAAATGAGCAAAAATCCCCGCGACGATCTCCTCGCTCACCGCCTGCCCGGAAAGCTCGCACAGCGCCGAGAGCGCCGCCTC
>CAJJIY010000061.1 GCA_905187695.1 uncultured Eubacteriales bacterium
GTAACACTCAAAAACAGAACCCGTCCGGGCACTTTCCGCACATCCGGCGGCTTTTTCGGCCGCCGTGAGCGCCGACTCCCAGCGCCCGCGTGCCGCAAGCGCGGCTTCGGGATCGTCCTCGCGGTACAGCTCGCTCATGAGAAAATACGGCAGCGCCGCCGCCAGCGCAGGCGAAACCGGCAGTTCGCTCTCCGGATCGGTCGCCTCGTCCGGAAGCACCGGCACGGGATGATAGAGCACCGTGTAAAAGCCCCCGGCCTCGGTCTGCGGCAACAAAAGGCTCTCCCCCTCGGTGCGGTAATCGCAAGCGCCGCGGTATTCCCCCGCCGCGTTTTCATAGCTGACCCGCGAAACGCGCGACAGATCGGGCACCAACCGCGTGAGCGGAAAGGAGAGCCAAAAGCCGCGCCGCGTGCCCTCTGTCGGCTGTAAAACCGCCGCCCGGAGCGGCAATAACCCCCGGCGCGACAGCTCCGAGAGCGCCCGGCCGACCGCCCCCGGCATTGCCGCAAGCAACGCACGGTAATTTTCGTTTTCCCGGCAGACCGACAGCCCCCCGGTGAAAAATTCTTCTCCGCTCCCGGCAAACATCAGCCGGAGCGCTTCCAGTTCGATTTCGGATAGTTTCATCTTTTCTCCTCTTTGTGTATTCATGGTGGCAGGGGCGCGGGTTTGTGGCGGGCAGGCGGTGGGTTTGTGGCGGGCAGGCGGTGGGTTTGTGGCGGGCAGGCGGGAGGGACTTCTTGCCAAGAAGTTTCCCCGCACCCCTTCAAGAAACCTTAAAAGAGGATTTTGAAGGTAGCCGGGAAGTTGGGTTCTTTTCTCCCCCCGCCACTTCCGCCATCCCCGCACACCGCGCGGGGATGAATGACTTCCGCGGCGGGGGAAATGGGGAAGCCCACACACAGCCGGGTGCGGACGGGATGAGCAGAGGAAACCTTGCCCCGCGGGCGGGATTGTAATGGTGAAAACGGCGGCTGTCCGTGCGGACACCGGCCGTCGGCGGCGCGGTGACCCATGGAGCGGGGCGAAGCCGTTTTTCGGCAAGAAAGGCCCCCTCCTGTCTTACCCAATGCTTCAAAAGGAGCGGGGATGCTTCCGGCCGGAAGTTTCCCCGCTCTTATTCTTTGTTTTTCAGCTGATTTTATCCCAATAGTCCTTGAAAGTGACATCCACGGCGGCTTTGGCGTCCTCATACCACTTTTCGGAATCCTTTTCCAGCACGTCCGTTTCCACGGCGGCATACCAGGCCTGCCGCTCGTTGCCGGTGTAGAACATGACGTGCGCGCCGTAGGTGGATTCCACGGCGTCGGGGAAGGAGATCTCGTTTTCGTGGCGTTTATCCGAGAAGAGCCAGGCCTCGAAGGACTTGACCATATCGCCCTTTTTCACATCTTCGTAGAAAATGTTGCTGTCCTCGGTCATCGCGCCGAACTCCTCAAACACATCCTTCTGAATGGTATAATAGGTGGCTTCGCCGTCCTTGTGTTCGGTCAGCTTGCCTTCTTCTTTCAGATAGGCAATCAGCTCGTGACCCATGGCCTTGGCGGTGACGGCTTCGCCGCGGTCCAGAATCCGCTGCGCCAGGATCTTGGGCGTGCCGGAGAGCTTTTCGGCGGTGCTCAGGCCGTCGTAGGTCTTGCTCTTGAAGAGGATATGACCGACGCTGCGCACGGCGCCGTCGTTGCGGTGAACGGCGCGGAGCACGCGGTAATAGCTGTAGGTGGAGGTGGCGCCGACATATTTTTCATCGGCCTCGTCCCAGCCGGCTTTTTCATCCGTAAAGGTGGTAAACTCGCCGGTGGCGCGGGGCGTCTCCTTGTTGAAGAGCCAGTCGTCGTGCTCGTCGGAGGAATCGGGCTTTTCATAGTTGATCTTCTGAATCTCCGCGACCATATCGGCCACATCGCTTTCTTTTTGGAGATCGCGGGAGTATTCCTCCACATAGCCCGTGAGGGTGGTGAAGAGCGTATCGGGATCTTCAATGGTCTTGAGATTTTCGACCCAGCCCTTGTATTTGGCCTGCAGATCCTTGTATTTCTGCAGGGTCTCCTCGGTGGCGCCTTCGGCCTTGAAGGTGGCGGAGAAGGCATAGCCCAGGTAGTCGATGGCAATGTCATAGGTCTTTTTGTCGGCCTCGTAAGCCTCGTTCACGCGGTTCTCGGTGATGGCGGCCTTCAGCTCGTCATTGATCATGTCGGCATATTTGCTGGCCAGCGTGGAGAGCTCCATCATTTTGCGGACATCCTTGGCGTTTACGCCCTGGCCGTACATGGAGGCGATATAGGCGTTGGTGGTGTAGCCGTAGGCCTGGGCGTACAGCCCCATGAGCTGGATGGAAGTGTCGATCTCGGCCAGCTCATCGGCGGAAAGTTCGACGCCGCGGGCGCGGGCCAGCTCGCACATCCGCAGGATCTGCTCCACATCGGTGGCGGCCTGCTTTGCAAAATAGGTAAACCAGGTGGTCGTGGTGGTGGTGCCGGTCTTTTCATCGGTCACCACGCTGTAGTTCTGAGAGCGCAGGGGCTTGGAGGTGTTGAGCGCGTCGCCGCCGGAGCCCTTGATATATTGCATATAACCGGTGTTTTGATAGTTCTGAACCCAGTTCTGATATTCGGTGTAGACCATATAAGACATCATCGGCACGCTGACCTTGTAATTCTCGGTGCGGGCGATGATCTTGCCGCGGGCGAAAACGCCCTGCGAGCGGAGGATGCAGAAGGTTGCGAAAAGAATGAGCAGCACCAGCACCGACACGACAATCAGCGTGCCGACCCAGGTGGGCATGGGTGCCTTTTTCTTTTTGGTTTGCGCGCCGGCCGCGGCCAGCACGCTTTCTGCGCGTTCGTTTTGAGTTCTGTTGCCTTTTCCCATTTTCAAAATCCACCTTTGTTTACTGAAATTAAAACTTGGATACGCTTATTTTACCGCTCCAATGTGTTGCCTTTTTGAAGACTGTGTGAATCATATATCCATGACGACCGGCAGAATCATCGGGCGGCGGCCGGTGCGGGCGAAGAGGAAGCGGGAAAGATCGTCCCGCGCCTCGGTCTTCATGCGCATGAGATCCAGTTCGTCCCCGGTCGAAAGCGACCGGTCGATGGCGCGGCGCACCACGGCGCGGGCCTCCTCCAGGAGCGGCTCGTTCTCGCGGACATAGACAAATCCGCGCGACACAATGTCCGGGCCGGAAAGGAGCTGCCGCATTTCCGCGTCCACCGTGGCCACCACGACCAGGAGGCCGTCCTGCGAGAGATGTTTGCGGTCGCGCAGGACAATGTTGCCCACATCGCCCACGCCGTAGCCGTCCACCAGCACCTGCCCGGCCTGCACCGTGCCGGCAAAGCGCGCGCCTTCGGCGTCGATTTCCAGCACCCGGCCGATTTCGGACAGGAAAATGTTGCGGTCGGGAATGCCCATCTCCAGCGCCAGCTCGCGGTTGGCCGAGAGGTGACGACATTCGCCGTGGATCGGCATGAAATATTTCGGCCGGCACAGCCCCTGCATGAGCTTGAGTTCTTCCTGGCAGGCGTGCCCGGAGACATGAACGGCCATGGCCGAGTCGTGCAGGACCGGCACGCCGTTGCGCGAAAGCTCGTTGATGACCCGTCCCACCAGCTTTTCGTTGCCGGGGATGGCGCTGGAGGAGAGCACCACCAGGTCGCCCTGTCCCAGCGTGACCTCGCGGTGATCCGAATAGGCCATGCGGTAGAGCGCCGACATCGGCTCGCCCTGCGAACCGGTCGTCACCAGCGTGAGTTCGTTCGGCTTGTAGCGTTTGATCTCGGAAATGTCAATGAGCGTGTCGGGCGGCACGGTCATGTATCCCAGTTCCACCGCCGCGCCCACGATGTTGAGCATACTGCGGCCGGTTACGGCCACCTTGCGGCCGTGTTGGGCGCTGATGTTGATGATCTGCTGTACCCGGTGCACATTGGAGGAGAAAGTGGCAATGACAATCCGCTTGTCCGGGTTGGCCGTGAAAATATATTCCAGCGACTTGCCCACCTTCTTTTCGGAGGGGGTGAAGCCCGGGCGCTCGGCATTGGTCGATTCGCAAAGGAGCAGCAGCACGCCCTCCCGCCCCAGTTGCCCCAGGCGCGTCAGATCCATCATTTCTCCCTGGATGGGGGTGATGTCCAGCTTGAAGTCGCCGGTGTGCACCACCGTTCCCAGCGGGGTGTGGATGGCCAGACAGCAGGCGTCGGCAATCGAGTGGTTGACATGGATGAATTCCACCGTCAGCGCCCCCGCCCGCACGCTGTCGCCCGCATTGACGGTGCGCAGATCCGGCTTCCAGGGGAGCGAGTGTTCTTCCAGTTTGTTCCTGACAATCCCGATGGTCAGCCGGGTGCCGTAGACCGGCGTGTTGACGGTGCGCAGGACATAGGGGATGGCGCCGATGTGGTCCTCGTGCCCGTGCGTGAGGAAGATGCCGCGCATTTTTCCGGCGTTTTCTTCCAGATAGGTCACGTCGGGGATGACCAGGTCGATGCCCAGCATATCTTCGTCCGGGAAGGCCAGGCCGCAGTCCACGGCGATCATGTCGTCGCCGTATTCAATGACGGTGATGTTCTTGCCGATCTCGTGGAGACCGCCCAGCGGGATGATCCGCAGTTTGCCCTCCGGCGCGGCTTTTTGGCCCCGGACGCGCGTTTTCTGCGCCGGAGCGGTTGCCGGGGAAGTTGCCGGAACGGTCGCCGGAGCGGGCGTGCGGTTGCCGGCCGGGGTGTTTTGCACGGCCGGGGAAGCGGCTGATATGCGGTTGCCGGCCGGGGCGGGAGCGGGACGACCCTTTCTCCGGGCGTGCACCGGCGCGAGAGGGCTCTGCTTCGCGGTTTTGGCCGCGGCTCTTTCGCCCGGCCTGCGAAGCGGATGCGTGAAAATAAAGACAGTATAATTGACCTTTCCG
>CAJJIY010000062.1 GCA_905187695.1 uncultured Eubacteriales bacterium
ACGGCGCGGCTCCGTTTTAAGGAAAGCGACCGGGGCGCGGCCATGGCCGAGGAACTGGAAAAATGCGGAGTGCGTGTGACGGTCAACGCGGACGACATCCTGCTCTCGGGCGGGGCGCGGCGGCCGTCGGTCCCGCTTTCGGGGCACGGCGATCACCGGGTCGTGATGGCGCTCTCGGTGCTCCTCTCGGTGACGGGGGGCGAAATCACGGGGGCCGAGGCGGTCAGCAAGAGCCTGCCGGAGTTCTTTACGCTGCTCCGGGCGCTGGGGCTTTCCTTTGAAATGACCGAAGAATAGGCAAAAAGTCATACATAAAAGGGGGATGTCCCCGAAAAAGGAGACAAAATGAGCATGAGACTGAAGGGCTTCGGGCCGGGCACGCGGGTGCTGGTGGTCGGGCTGGGGCTGATGGGCGGCAGTTACGCGCGGGCGCTTTCCCGCCTGGGGTGCACCGTGACGGCCGTGACAAAAAAACGGAGCGATCTGGAATTTGCCGTGAAAGAGGGATTTCTGGCGGGCGGCGTGACCGAGCCGACAGCCGCGACCTTCCGGGAGGCGGATCTGATCATATTGGCGCTTTATCCGCACACCCTCCTGGATTTTGCGGCGCGGTACGCACGGGATTTTGCCCCCGGCACGCTGGTGACCGACCTCACGGGTGTGAAGGGATTTGTGGTGGATAAAGTGCAGGCGCTGATGCCGCCGGGCGTGGAATTTATTGCCGCGCACCCGATGGCCGGGCGCGAAAAAAGCGGCGTCCGGAACAGCGACGACGCCATCTTTCACGGCGCGAACTATCTGGTGGTGCCCACCGAAAAAAACACGCGGGAGGCCGTCCGCCTTTGCGAAGAACTGGGACGGGCGCTGGGCTTTGCCCGCTTCCGCACGCTGTCGGTGGCCGAGCACGACCGCATGGTGGCTTTTCTTTCCCAGCTGACGCACTGTATCGCGGTGGCGCTGATGTGCGCCTGCGAGGAACCGGGGCTGGAGGCCTATGCCGGCGATTCCTTCCGCGATCTGACGCGCATTGCGCGCATCAACGATGAAATGTGGAGCGAGCTTTTCCTTTGCAACCGCGAGGCGCTGCTCCTTGAAATGGACCGCTTTGAGGCGGCCTTTGACGCGCTCCGGCAGACGCTGCTCACGGGAGACCGGGAGAAAATGCGGGAGATGATGCGCCTTTCCACGGCGCGGCGCGCCAAATTTGAAAAGCCGAAGGCCGAAAAACCGGATCTGACGGGGAAAAAGTCCGACCCGTGTGCGGATAAAACCGAAAAAAGATCCGATTGAAAGATGAAAATAAGAGCGGCGGGAAAACAAAAGCAACACCCGTTTGCCCATTTAATTTTGCGAGGTACAGCCATGAACATGAAGTTTTACAGAAAATTGCCCATTCCCAAAGAAGTCAAGGAAGAATATCCGGTCACGCCGGAGATGGCGGCCGTCAAAGCGGCGCGGGACGAGGAGATCCGGCGCGTGCTGACCGGCGGGAGCGACCGCTTTCTGCTCATCATCGGCCCCTGTTCGGCCGACCGGAGCGACGCGGTTCTGGAATATATCGGGAAGCTGAAGAAAGTGGCCGACGCGGTGGCCGATAAAATCCTGGTCATCCCGCGCATCTACACCAACAAGCCGCGCACGACCGGCGACGGCTACAAGGGGATGCTCCACCAGCCCGATCCGCAGGGGCATCCGGATATGTATCGCGGGATCGTGGCGATCCGTCAGCTGCATATGCGCGCGCTGCGGGATTTCGGGCTTTCCAGCGCCGACGAAATGCTCTATCCCGACAACCACCGTTATCTTTCCGATCTGCTTTCCTACGTGGCGGTGGGCGCGCGGAGCGTGGAAAACCAGCAGCATCGCCTGACGGCCAGCGGTCTGGATATCCCGGTCGGCATGAAAAACCCCACCGGCGGCGACCTTTCGGTGATGATGAACGCCATCACTGCCGCGCAGCATCCCCACACCTTTATCTACCGCGGCTGGGAAGTGGAGAGCGCCGGAAATCCGCTGGCGCACGCCATTCTGCGGGGCTATCAGACCCCCGACGGCAAGGCGGTCTCCAATTATCACTACGAAGATCTCATGCGGCTGTGCGAGCTTTACGCAAAAGCCGGACTTCAGAATCCGGCCGTGATTATTGACACCAACCATGCCAATTCGGGCAAAAAATATGATGAGCAGCCGCGGATTGCGCATGATGTCCTGCGCACGATGCGCCAGAGCGGGGATATCCGGCGGTTGTGCCGGGGGCTGATGATTGAAAGTTATCTGGTGGACGGAGCGCAGAAGGTGGACGGCGGTGTGTTCGGACAGTCGATCACCGATCCCTGCCTTGGCTTTGAAAAGACCGAGAAACTCATCTACGAAATCGCGGACCGGCTGTAAGTTCCGGTTCCCCCCAATCGCATAAAACAAAAGGAACGCGCCGTCTCTCCGGTTCGTTCCTTTTTATAATACGCGCGCGAGGGGGATGCGTGGGGATGCGCGGGATGCGAGGCGGGGTGAGCGGGAGGGCCTTCTTGCCAAGAAGGCCCTCCCGCACCCTACCAAGAAATCTTAAAAAAGGAATGGCGGTCGCCGGGAGGTTGGGTGCGTTTAGCCCGCCCCATGGGTCGCCCCACCAATGGCCGCCACCGGCCGCCGCGGTTGGGGCGTGTTTTTTCCCTTGCTTTGCGGGGGGCGTTTCACTCACTTTTCCGTGTCTCCGGGAATTATTAAAAAAGGCCTGCAGGCGGGAAGATTGTTTTCGCTTTTGCCCCATCCGCCTGCGCCCCGCCTTCGCGGGCGGATTCATATTCGGGCGGGCGGTTGCATAAGATAGGCTGACTTGATATCAGAGAAAAAGGAGAGTGGGCTTGATATGAGTGAAAACGAGGGAAAGAACACGCGGGTACAGCTGGAACTGCTTGACAAGACGATCCCGCTGGAGGTTGACGCGGAATTTTTACTGCCAGATTACCGGAGCGAGATCCGGCGGCTTCTTTGGGTGCGTCCCAATTTTCTGCCGCCCTCCCGGTTTATCGGGAACGGCAAGGCGGATTTTTCGGGCACGGTGCTCTATGAGGTGCTGTATGCCGGGCCGGACGGCGGGCTTTACCGGGTGGATTCCGAGGAAGAATATCATTTTTCGCTTCCTTTCCCGGAGAGCGGGACGGACGGGGAACTGTCGGTGTGCGTTTCGCTCTGCCCGGACACGGTTGTGAGCCGGGTGGCCGCGCCCAGACGACTGACGGCGCGCTGTCGCCTGCACGCGCGGGTGCGTGCTTTCGGAGAAAAGAATCTTTCGGATCTCACCGCTACGATGATGGAGGATTGTAACATGTTGGAAACCCTCTTCTCTCACACAGTTCCACAACTCTGCGTCTCCGGCACGCCGGAGACGCTCTGCCGCACGGGGGAGGGCGCGTGGCTTTTTGCCGGCACGCCGGAAGAAGTGACGGTGGAAGGAAATCTGGACCGGGCGGGCGAGGAAGAGCTGCGGGTGATCTCGGCCGGCGCTCAGCTCTTTTTGCCGGAGGCCGTCGCGGCCGAGGACGCCGTGCACTGCCGCGGCGAGGTGATCTTCTCCCTGCTGTGCTGTCGGGAGGGGAGCGGAGAGGAGGCGCCGGGCGAGCCCTTCCTGCTTTCGCGCCGGGTGCCCTTTGAGGCCGAAGTGCCGCTTTCGGGCGCGATGTCCGGGTGCGGCGCGAACATGACCGGTCTGGTACGCGAGGTGACGGCCACCCGCAATGACGGCGGGTTTGCCGCGCGATAGAATGTCCTGCACGCACGCGTCCGCCAGCTGCACATATTTCCCGGCGGAAAAATCCTCGCCTGGCTCAACCATGTCAATTAAATGGTGGGCAACGCCCTCCATTTCTTCTTTTGTGGGCTTGGCCGTGCCGATATCCATGTGCTTGTAAATCTGCATGGAATCGCAGGAGACGACCTCGCCGTCATACAGCTTCGCAAGCTGCACGGCAAGCTTCGTCTTGCCGGAGGCCGTCGGGCCGACGACGCAGATGATCCTGTCCATGTTCAAACCCTCTTGAACTGCTTTTCCAGCTGCCGCTTCGTGAGCGTCACGCAAACGGGGCGGCCATGCGGGCAGTATTTGATATCGTCGCGGGACAGAACCTCCTGCACGAGCCGCCGCAGCTCCTCATCAGACGTCTGCCAGCCGGCCTTAATAGCCGATTTGCAGGCGATGGTGTGCAGCAGATTGTCGCGCAGGCTGTCCGGGTCAAGTGTTTTTCCGGCCAGCAGATCGCCGGCCAGTTCCTGCAAAAGCGCTTTTGCGTCCTCCACGTCCACGTCGGACGGGATCTGCCGGATGAGCACGTCTCCGCCGCCGAAGTCCTCCGTTTCAAACCCGCAGCGCTCCAGAAGCGCCTTGTTTTCCAGCACAGCTGCGGCCTCTTCGCGCGAAAGTTCCGCGGAGACGGGGGCCAGCAGCAGCTGGGCCATGATGGGATGGTCTTCCTTTTTGAGCGCCTCAAAGCGAATGCGCTCATGCGCGGCATGCTTGTCAATGAACAGAACGGCTTCGCCCTGCTCAATAATAATATAGGTGTGCAGCGCCTCGCCGATGATACGGAAGGGCTCTTCCCTGACGGCAAATTCCTGCTGCTGCACTTCAGACGCCTTGACCGGTTCCGGTTTCGGCTCCGGTCGTTCTGCAGGCTTCGGTTCGGGCCTTGCCTCCGGCCGCGGCTCGGGCTTCGGCTCCGCTCTGACCTCCGGTTTTGCTTCCGGCTTTGGAAGATCAAAGGCCTGCGGCGCAGGCGCAGGCTCGGAGCGCGGCAGCTGCACCGGCGAGGCCAGCATCGGCTGCTCCTGCTTCGGCATGGGCTGCTGTGCGGCCTGGCGGCGGTATTCGGATGCCTGCATGGTCTGATAGAAGCCGGGCTTCGGCGGCTGG
>CAJJIY010000063.1 GCA_905187695.1 uncultured Eubacteriales bacterium
GCTCGCCCAGCTCGCGCTCGAAGGCGCGCAACACGGCGTCGCTCAAAAAGGTGCCGCCCTGCACCACCACATTTTTGCCCAGTTCTGCCGCGCTTCCGGCCCGAATGACCTTATAAAGCGCGTTTTTAACGACCGAAACCGAAAGGCCGGCCGAGATATCCCCCACGGTGGCGCCGTCTTTTTGCGCCTGTTTGACCGAGGAATTCATGAAAACGGTACAGCGGGAGCCCAGATCCACCGGCGCCCCGGCAAACAGCCCGAGCGCGGCGAAGGAGGCCGCGTCATAGCCCATGGCGCGGGCAAAGGTCTCGATAAACGAGCCGCACCCCGAAGAGCAGGCCTCGTTGAGCATGATGCTGTCAATGGCGCCGTCTTTGATTTTAAAGCACTTGATATCCTGCCCGCCGATGTCGAGAATAAAATCCACTTCCGGGCGGAAGAAACGCGCGGCGGTGAAATGCGCCATGGTCTCCACCAACCCCATATCCAGGTGGAAAGCGTGACGGATGAGATCCTCGCCGTAGCCGGTGACGGCCGCCGAAGCGATCTTTACCCGGTCGCCGCAAAGACGGTAGATCTCCAGCAGTTGTTCGCGCACGATCTCGACCGGGTTGCCGCGGTTGGAATTGTAATAGGTATAAAGCAGGCGGCAATCCTCACTCATCAGCACCAGTTTGGTGGTGGTGGAGCCGCAGTCGATGCCCAGATAAGCACGGCCGGTATAGGCCGAAAGGTCGGCCGTTTTTACCGTGGCGGCGGCGTGCCGCGCACGGAAATCTTCATATTCTTTTTCGTTTTCAAAAAGCGGAGGCAGGATGCGGGTGGCCGAAACAGCCCCCACCGAGGCCCGGATCTTTTCGACCAGTTCCCCGTATGTAAAGGTTTCGCGCAGACCTGCGGCATAATAGGCCGCGCCCAGCGCCACCGAGACCGGCGCATATTCCGGGAAAACGGCTTTTTCCTTCGGGAGAGCCAGTACCTCGCAGAACTGCCGCCGGAGTCCTTCGTTAAAATACAGCGGACCGCCAAGGAACATGACCTTCCCCGTGATTCTTCTTCCCTGCGCCAACCCCGCAATGGTCTGATTGACCACGGCGCGGAAAATGCTGGCCGCGATGTCGGCCTTGTCCGCGCCCTGATTTAAAAGCGGCTGGATATCTGTTTTGGCAAACACGCCGCAACGCGAAGCAATGGGATAAATACGCTTTGCCGAAAGCGAAAGGCGATCCATTTCCTCCACCGAAAGATCCAGCAAGGTGGCCATCTGGTCGATAAACGCGCCCGTGCCGCCGGCACAGCTTCCGTTCATCCGCTCGTCGGTGCCGCCGTCAAAAAAGATGACCTTGGCATCCTCGCCGCCCAATTCCACCACCACATCGGTATCCGGCTCCAATGCGCGGATCACCTCGCCGGTTGCAAAAACCTCCTGCACAAAAGGGAGCCCGGCCGCGCTGGCAAGCCCCAGACCGGCCGAACCCGAAACCGCCACGCGAAGCGCGGCTCCGCCGATCTCCTCTTCAAGACGCGAAAGAATCTCCAGCGTTTTTTCACGCACCTTGGAAAAATGGCGCTCGTAGCACTGATATTTGATTTCCCCGTCCGACGCCAGCACCACTTTGGCCGTCGTCGAACCGATGTCAATGCCCAGCAGCAGTTCTTTTTGTTTCTGTTTCATGCCGACTCCTTGATTCCCGCATTGGAAAGCCCCGCCCGCAGTTTCCCGCAGGCGGGTACTTGAATGGTTTTATCCGAAAAGATTGAAATCGTTCCCGAAAGGATCGTCCTTTTTGGGCTCCCCGGCCTTTGGCTCTCCGGATTCTTCGGTCTCTTTTGTTTCGTTTGTGGGAGACGAACCGTCCTGTCCGGGACCGTCCTGCCCGTTTGCGGCGTTGGCGGCCTCGTGCTCCGCGCGTTTTTGCTCGTTTTCACGCGCGCTCCGCTCATGCCGCTCCGTCTCAATGGCCTCCAGCTCTTCGGCGGTGGCGTTTTTGTCCATGGCCGCGGCAAACTGCTCGCCGTCCATGGTCTCGTGCGTCAGAAGATAGCCGGCGACAAAATCCAGCCGTTCGCGGTTCTCGGTGAGGATCCGCATGGCCGTCTGATACCCTTCATCGACCAGCCGCTTGATCTCGGCGTCGATCTTGGCGGCCACCTCTTCGGAATAATCCTTGGTGCTGGAGAAATCGCGCCCCAAAAAGATCTCGCTCTCGCCCGAACCGTAAAGCACAGGCCCCAGCGTCTCGGACATACCCAGTTGCGTGACCATGGTGCGCGCGGTCTTGGTGGCGCGCTGAATATCGTTGGAAGCGCCGCCCGACACATCGCCAAAGACCAGCGCCTCGGCCGCCCGGCCGCCCAGCAATTCGGCAATCTGCTCTTTCAGTTCGCCCTTGAAAACGCTGTATTTATCCTCGGTGGGCAGATTGAGCGTATAGCCCAGCGCCCGGCCGGAGGGGATAATGGAGATCTGCGTGACCGGATCCAGGGTGGGGAGCCGGTGAGAGACAATGGCGTGTCCGGCCTCGTGATAGGCGGTGTTTTTCTTTTCGCGCTCGCTCATAATCATGGAAGTCTTTTTGGGCCCCGCGACCACCCGCATGAACGCATCGTTGAGGTCGTCCATCCCGATGAGACTCTTTCCGCGGCGGGCGGCCAGCAACGCCGCCTCGTTGAGCAGGTTGGCCAGATCCGCACCGGTGAATCCGGCGGTCTTGCGGGCGATCTCGGAAAGATCGACCGAGGCCTCCAGCGGCTTTTTGCGGGAATGGACCTTCAGAATCTCGGTTCTGCCCCTGATATCGGGGGCGCCCACCGTGATCTCCCGGTCAAACCGGCCGGGCCGAAGAAGAGCGGGATCAAGGATATCCGGGCGGTTGGTGGCTGCCATGACGATGATGCCGTCATGACTGCCGAAGCCGTCCATTTCGACCAGCAACTGGTTGAGCGTCTGCTCGCGCTCGTCATGTCCGCCGCCCAGCCCCGCACCGCGGTGACGGCCGACGGCGTCGATCTCGTCGATAAAGATGATGCTGGCCGGACTGCGGCGGGCGGTCTCAAAAAGATCGCGCACGCGGGAAGCGCCCACGCCGACATACATTTCCACAAAATCCGAACCGGAGATGGAATAAAAGGGCACGCCGGCCTCGCCCGCGACGGCCTTGGCCAACAGGGTTTTACCGGTTCCGGGAGGGCCCACCAACAGCACGCCGTGCGGAATCCGCGCACCCAGCCGGGTGAATTTTTTGGGATCGCGCAGAAACTCGACAATCTCCTCCAGTTCCTGCTTTTCCTCATCCGCGCCCGCCACATCTTCAAAGGTCACCTTGTCCTTGCTTTCGGTAGCGGTCTTGGTTCTGGCCTTGCCGAAAATGTTCAGGCGCGAACCGCCTGCGCCGGCCGAGTTCATCATGAAGAACCAAAGCACGATGAACACAACAATCACAATGACATAAGGCAGGACGCTGAGCCACCAGGGATAAGAAGCGGCCGGCTCGATATCATAGGTGGTGAGATTCTGATTGTTTTCCACATATTGATGGCAGTAATCCTCGAAAAGCTGGAGCGTGCGAAGCTCGTATGCGTGCTTTTCGGTGACGAATTTCCCTTCCGCATCCCGCACAAGGTTCCCCTCGGCATCGACTTTGATGACCTCCATGGTGAGGTTATAGTCCTTGTCGATCACAAAGGAGGTCACCCGGTCGGCCTTAAAGAAGGACACGACATCCTGGAGCACCAGTTTTTCGCTCTTGGTGCTGTGAAAGACCGTGGCCAGCACCGCGATGATAACGCCGACAAGAAGCAGATAAAAAAGGATGGTTTTAATGTGATTCTTCATGGTTTTCCCCGCTTTGATTAGGATTTGGTATAAACTTCAGGCTTCAGGATGCCGACAAAAGGCAGATCGCGGTAATATTCGTTGTAGTCAAGGCCATAGCCGACCACAAATTGGTCCGGGATCTGAACGCCGCAGTAATCGGGCGTGTAATCCACCTCCCGCCGGGCGGGCTTGTCAAGCATGGTACAGGAGCGCACGCTGAAAGCGTGTCGGTCGCGCAGAAGGCCGGTGAGCATCATCAGCGTCCGGCCGCTGTCAATGATATCCTCCACGATGACGATGTCAAGATGTTCATAGTCGTTGCGTTTGATATCCAGGTGCAGATTGATACAACCGGAGCTAGCGGTGCCCGCGCCGTAGGAAGAGACCTTCATAAATTCCATCTCGACCGGCCGGCGGATCTTTTTGATGAGATCGGTATAAAACATGACCGAGCCCTTTAAGATACAGACCATGACCAGCGGGCGGCCGGTATCCTGATAATCCCGGTCGATCTCGGCGGCCAGGCGCGTGGTGATTTCATCCAGCTGTTTTTCATCGACCAATACGCTTTCAATGTCCTTGTTCATCAACATCGTGGTAATCTCCTTTTTGTAGTATACGGTTTTTATGAAAATAAAATGTCACAGGGTATCCGTTTTTTGCGCACACGCCGTCGCGCGCGCCGCCGAAAGGCACTGCCAGCACACCCGCCGCGTCGCAAAGAAGCGGCATTCCGGCACGCACCGGAACCGGCAGGGGGGAAAGACCGGGAAGTTTGCGCACCGCGCGGTGGCAGCCGCCCGAGAAAAGCCGGTCGCCGGGCACGCGGGGCCGGA
>CAJJIY010000064.1 GCA_905187695.1 uncultured Eubacteriales bacterium
CCACCAACCCGGAGCCGGCCGATTCGATATAACCCTCCACGCCGGTCATCTGCCCGGCAAAGTAAAGACCGGGACGGGCAAGCACGCCATAGTCTGCCCCCAAAAAGCCGGGGGAATTCAGATATGTATTCCGGTGCATCACACCGTAACGAAGGAAAGCGGCATTTTGAAGTCCGGGAATCATGGAAAAGACGCGTTTTTGCTCCGGGAAAGCCAGGTGCGTCTGGAATCCGACCAGGTTATACATGGTCCCTTCTTTGTTCTCCCGGCGCAACTGTACCACGGCAAAAGGCTCGCGGCCGGTGCGCGGGTCGGGAAGTCCGACCGGTTTCATCGGCCCGTAGCAAAGCGTTTCAAAGCCCCTTCGCGCCATTTCCTCCACCGGCATACAGCCCTCGAAAACCTTGATTTTCTTTTCAAAATCCTTCAGTTCGGCCGTGCGCGCGGTTGTCAGTTCGCGGTAAAAAGCCTCATATTCTTCCCGCGTGAGGGGGCAGTTGATATAGTCGGTCGGCTCGCCCTTCCCATAACGGGAGGCAAAATAGGCCACCTCCATATCAATCCCGGCAAACTCGACAATGGGCGCGACCGCGTCAAAGAAATGCAATCCTTCCCCGCCGGCCAGCGCGGCGATCTCCGCAGCCAGGGCATCGGCCGTGAGCGGCCCGGTGGCCACCACGCAAACGCCCCCGGCGGGCAGTTTGGTCACCTCTTCGGAAACAACCTCGATATTCGGCGTTTTTGTAATCTCCCCGGTGATGTATTCCGAGAAAAGCGCTCTGTCCACCGCCAGTGCCGAACCGGCCGGCACACGGGTGGCATCGGCCGCGCGCAGAATGAGCGAATCCATACGCCGCATTTCCTCTTTCAAGAGGCCCACGGCGTTGGTCAGCGCGTCCGAACGGAAAGAATTGGAACAGCAAAGCTCGGCAAAGCCGGGTGAATGGTGCGCCGGCGTCATTTTGGCAGGCTTCATTTCATAAAGCCGGACGGGAACGCCCCGCTTTGCGATCTGGTAGGCGGCCTCCGTCCCGGCAAGACCCGCGCCCAATACGGCAACCGTCTCGCTCATTCGCTCTTTTCTCCGGCGGCCTCGGTATCCTCGGTCTCTACCCGATAGCCGCAATCCTTATTGTGACAAAGGAGCATCGGTTTCCCCTTTTTACGGAAAAGCATCTGTCCGCAACGGGGGCATTTTTCGGCGGTCGGCATATCCCAGGAGGAGAAATCGCACTCCGGATAGCGCTCGCAGCTGTAAAATACCGTTTTGTTGCGGCCGGTCTTTATCAGGATCTTCGCGCCGCATTTCGGACAGGGGACATCCAGTTCTTTCACCTTCTGTTTGGTAAAACGGCAGGTTGGATAGTTGGAGCAGGCAAAGAAAGTGCCGTATCGACCGGTGCGCTGAACCATGTCCGCACCGCACAATTCGCACTTGAAATCCGCCACCACCGGCGGCTTTTTCACCACTTTATCTTCCTCTTCTTTGGCCTTTCCGTCCTCTGTGAGCGGCTTGGTATTGCGGCAGGCGGGATAATTGGGGCAGGCGGCAAATTTGCCGTATCTTCCCTCCTTGACCACCATTTGCGCGCCGCACTTTTCACAGATCAGATCGGTCTTTTCAACCGGGATCTCGAAGCTGCCGGCCTTGAGATGGGTTTGCGCCTTGTCCAGTTCGACCGAGAAATCCGCCCAGAAGCGCGAGAGCACCTCTTTCATATCGGCCTCTCCCTTTTCGATCTCATCCAGTTCGGTCTCCATCTGCGCGGTGAAAGCATAATCCACAATGTCCGGGAAATTTTCTTTCATGAGGCGTGTGGTCAGCTCGCCCAGCGTGGTCGGCACCAGGCTTTTGCCGTCCCGCGTGACATAATTGCGGGAGACGATGGTGGTGATGATGGCGTTATAGGTGCTGGGGCGGCCGATGCCCTTTTCATCCAGGAAACGGATGAGCGAGGCCTCGGTATAGCGCGCCGGCGGCTCGGTGAAGTGACGGGCGGGGTCGATACGGTCGGCCGAAAGGCTCTCTCCGACCGTAAGCGCCGGGATCGGCGGATCTTTTTGTTCGCCGATGTTGTCCTTGCGGGTCACCTCTTCCTCTTCGCTCTCCTCATAAACGGCCATATATCCGGGAAAAGCCACGCTGTATCCGCCGGCGCGGAAGAGATAATCCCCGCACAGAAGATCCAGCGAAAGCGTGTTGAGTGTGGCGGACTGCATCTGGCTGGCGATGAACCGCTCCCAGATCAGTTTGTAGAGCTTGTACTGATCGGGCGTGAGATAGCGCCGGATGCGGTCGGGCTCCAGATCAATATGCGAGGGACGGATGGCCTCGTGCGCGTCCTGCGCACCGGCTTTGGCCTTATAAACGCGGGGCTTTTCCGGGCAGTAAGCGGCACCGTATTTTTCACTGATAAGGGTGCGGGCGGCCTCCTGCGCCTCGGCGGACACGCGGAGCGAATCGGTACGCATATAGGTGATAAGGCCCTGCATACCGCCGTTTTCGGCGCCGACGCTGATACCTTCATACAGTTCCTGCGCCACGCGCATGATGCGCTGGGACTGGAATCCGAGCTTGCGGGAGGCCTCCTGCTGAAGCGTGGAAGTGGTGAACGGCGCGGCGGGAAGCTTCTGGCGCGTGGCGCGCTTGACGCTCTCCACGCGGAAGGGTTTCCCTTCGATGGCCTTTGTCACGGCGTGCACGGCTGCCTCGTCCGTCAGGCGGATCTTGCCCTCTTTATTGCCGAAAAAGTGCACGGTAAAGCTCTTGCCCTCACCGTTTTTCAGCACGGCGTCAACCGTCCAGTATTCTTCCGGGCAAAAAGCGCGGATCTCTTCTTCCCTGTCCACGATAATGCGGGCGGCCACCGACTGCACGCGGCCGGCCGAAAGGCCGTTGCGCACCGATTTCCAGAGATAGGGCGAGAGTTTATAGCCCACCACCCGGTCCCAGATACGGCGGGTCTGCTGGGCGTTGACCAGATTCATGTCGATGTGGCGCGGCTCCTTGATAGAAGCGCGCACCACGGCGGGCGTAATCTCGTTGAAAGTGACGCGCAGGGTCTTTTCGGGATCCAGCCCCAGCGCGCTGGCCAGATGCCAGGCAATGGCCTCCCCTTCGCGGTCAGGGTCGGGCGCGAGATAGACTTTTTTGGCGGCCTTGGCTTCTTTTTTGATCTCTTTGATGAGGTCGCCCTTGCCGCGGATGTTGATGTAATGCGCCTCAAAGCCGTGCTCAATATCCACGCTGAGCGTGCTCTTGGGCAGGTCGCGTACATGACCCTTGGAGGCGATGACTTTATAGTTGGAGCCGAGATATTTTTTAATGGCGGTTGCTTTGGAAGGGGATTCTACGATTACCAGATTTGCCATGTAAATTTCCTTTCAAAAATTCAGACACAGGGTTACTTTTTTTCATATCTGCCGCCGGGCAGAAGCGTGAGACAGCCGGAAAGTTCCAGCTCGGTCAGCGCGGGCAGAATCCGCGCGGGTGAAAAGCCCTTTCCGGGCAGTTCGTCCGGATAAAACGGGGTTTCCGGTAAAGAATGATAAAAATCCAGTGTTTCGGGTGAGAGTTCCGAGAGATCCGGGGGACACGCCGTCTCTTTTCCGGCCGCCGCATCCGGCTTTGCTCTCCGTTTGCCCGACAGCCGCTTTTTCCCGGTTCCGCCCGCGTCCGGTTCCGGCGGGTTTGGGGCGGCAAAAAGAGCCGTATCCGGCTGTTCCGGCAAAACCTGCGACGACGCGCTCACACAGGGAATGTCAAAGGCCAAAAGCCGCTCCGGTGAAAAAACGCGTTCCGGGCAATCATCATCCTCCGGTAAAGGGAGACATTCCCTGCCGCCCGGCAGGCGGATAAGCAGATCGAAGGCGGAAAAGACCGGCACTGCGCCGCCGCGGATCAGCTGATTGGCGCCGGCCGAAAGCGGCGCGTCCACCGAACCCGGCACGGCGAAAAGGGGTCTGCCCTGCGCAAGGGCATATTTGGCGGTAATCAGCGCGCCGCTGGGAATACCCGCCTGCGTCACGAGGACGCCGCCGGAAAGCGCGCTGATGAGCCGGTTGCGGACCGGAAAATTCTGCCGGGCCGGGAAAGCGCCGGGCGGAGATTCGCTCAGCAGGGTGCCCCGTTCGGCAATGGCTTCCATCAGCCCGGCGTGACGGCGGGGATAGACCACATCCACCCCGCAACCGAGCACCGCCACCGTATGCCCGCCGGCATGAAGCGCCGCCGCGGCAGCCACGCCGGCC
>CAJJIY010000065.1 GCA_905187695.1 uncultured Eubacteriales bacterium
CCGAACGCCCGCGCCGAACGGATGACCGTGCCGAGATTGCCGGGATCCTGCAGATCCTCCAGCAGGATCGTGGGGCCGGGGCGCAGCGCCCCCGGGAGATCGGCGGCCGACACCCGGCGGTGTACCTCGCAAAGAAACGGCGCGACCGACAGGACGCCCTCCGGCGCGTGCTCGTCCGAAAGGCGCTCAAAAAGACTGTCCGAGACCGTGACAACGCGGCACCCGGCCGGCAACGCCGAAAAAGCGGGAAGCGCCCGGAGAGAGGGTGCCGCGCCTTCTGCAAGAAGCACAGCACGAAGCGGCACGCCGGCAAAAACAGCCTCTGAAAACAGCTTTGTACCGTCAAAACGGAAAAGCCTCTCCCGCTCGCGATATTTCCGCTCGGAAAGGCTGGCGATCCGCGAAATGAGCGGATTCTGCCGGGAAGTGATGATATTTTCCGCTTCCATTTTCTTCTCCTTTCCGGGTGTTTTTCCGTGTTTTCAAAACTTCCAATTATAGATAAAAACCCGGCCTTAACCGGGTTTTCATCTTACAGAGCGGCCTTTGCCTTCTCGACCAGAGCGGCGAACGCTTCTTTGTCGGACACTGCCAGCTCAGAAAGCATCTTGCGGTTCAGCTCGATGCCGGCCTTCTTCAGACCGTTCATGAATCTGGAATAGTTGAGACCGCAAACCTTGGCCTGCGCCGAAATGCGCGTGATCCACAGGCTGCGGAAATCTCTTTTCTTCATCTTGCGGCCGGCGAACGCGTAGTTCCCGCTCTTCATGACCGCTTCTTTGGCGACCTTGAAGTGCTTGGATTTGGCGCCCCAATAGCCCTTGGCCGCCTTCAGAACTTTATTTCTTCTCTTGCGCGTCATCGTCGCGCCCTTGACTCTTGCCATTTTCTCTATCCTCCGAATTCTGCTTTATTTCTGAATGAGATGACGGGCCGTTGCCGTCATCGACGCGCTCAAAATGGCGGAGGAGCGCAGATGTCTCTTGCGCTTTGAATCCTTAAGGCCAAGATTGTGGCGGTGATGGCAATGGTTGATTTTGACTTTACCGGTTCCGGTAACGGCATACCTCTTGGAAGAGGCCTTATGCGTCTTGATTTTTCCCATTTTAATTTCTCCCTTCCGTGAAAACGCTTATCAACAGCGGCAGGCGCCGCCATCCGATACGATGTTAATTTTTGACCGGTGCCAGCACGACCGAAAGAAACCGGCCGTCCAGCGTGGGTTTCTTGTCCGAGGTGCCGACCTCCGAAACCGCCTGCATGAAGCGCGCGAGCACTTCCTGCCCCAGTTCCTGATGCGCCATCTCGCGGCCCTTGAAGCGGACCACAACGCGCACCTTGTTCCCTGCCGAGAGGAAACGGACGGCATTGCGCGCCTTGGTCTCAAAGTCGTGCACATCGATCCGGCAGGAAAGCTGCACTTCCTTGACTTCGACCACCTGTTGTTTCTTTTTGGCTTCCTTCTCCCGTTTTTCACGGTCGAAGCGATATTTGCCGTAATCCATGATCCGGCAGACCGGCGGGGTCGCCTGCGGGGCGATCAGAACCAAGTCAAGACCGCGGTCATAGGCCATTTTCAGGGCGGCGTTGCTGGTCATCATCCCCAGCGTCTCTCCGTCGTCACCGATGACGCGGACCTCTTTTTCCCGAATCTCTTCATTGATCGGCAAATCTTTTCCAGCGCTAATAGCAGGCACCTCCATTCCGGGACCGACCCGGTAAAAATAAAAATCGTGCGAAGAAGAAAACTCCGCACTCTGCCCCCGTGTGAGGGGAAAATCTGAACCCGGCGCGCCGCGGCGGCAGGGTGAGAACGGGTGTTCTGCTTCTTTTTACCGAGTTATTATACCATGGCGGGCGCCGGCTGTCAAGGGGTTTTGAAAATTTTGCCCAAAAATCTTTTCTCTGCGCAAAAAATCCCCTTTGCGCCGGTCTGAAAGCAAAATGCACGGTAGAAAAGATCCTTCGCCCGCGTTGGTGTCATAAGCTTGACACTCCGTGCGCAAGGATGATCTGCCGTGCACGCGACCGGACATCGGTCACGGTGCTATTATAGCGCAGGCTGTCCCTTTTGTAAATGGGGAAAATAGACGATTTTCGCCGAAAAATTTCGTGAAAAATCCACGGACGAAGAAAAAAAGGAGAAAAAAATGGTGTTTTTTGTCGATTTTGCACATACAAAGCGAGAAAGGCGCCTCAGCTCCCCAAAACGCCGGGGCGCGGCACGCCGGACAGGCGGGACAAAGAGAGCGCGGCCTTTGCGAAAAAGCAAAACAAGGATCTGTACTTTCTTTCAATATATTTTTTGAAAAGCACTGGAAAAAACCGAAAAGATATGCTATAATATAGAATTGTATATTTTACCCCTTGGAAAGGAAACGCTATGTCCAATTTTACGCAGAAGGTGGAAAAGCTGACGCTCCCGGTCATCGCGCTGGGCGGGGTCACGGCTTTTCCGGCCATTCCCCTCAATTTTGAAATCAGCGACCCCTCGTCGCTTGCCGCGGCAAACGCCGCCAACGCCACCGATTCTTTCGTTTTGCTTCTTTCGCTCAAGGCGCCGGTGGACGGCGAACTTTGCGCGGAACATTTTTACAGGACCGGCACGGTGGCCAAGATCAAGCAATGTGTGCGCTCGTCCAAAACCGAGGCCCGCGTGCTGTGCGAGGGATATGCCCGCGCACAGCTGTTGCGGTTCCACCGTTTTGCCGATTACTATACGGCCGAGGTGATCTGTCGCACGGTCGCGCCGACCGAACCGGATCTGCCGGTGCAGGCGCTTTTGCGCGAGGCCAAACGGATGACGGCCGAAATGGCCGAGCTGATTCCCTCTCTCACGCCCGAACTGAAAAAAGCGGCCGATGAGATTGCCGACCCCGGCGCTTTTGCCGATTTTACGGCCGCCAACATTCTGGTGCGTCAGGAAGACAAGCAGGCCATTCTGGAGCAGTACGACATCACCCAGCGCCTGCAGGAACTGGTGGCGCTTCTGGGCGAGGAGACCGAACTTCTCCGGTGCGAGATGGAAATTCACAAGGAAGTGCGGGAGCATCTGGCGCGCAATCAGAAAGAATACTATCTGCGCGAACAGATCCGCGTGATTGAAGAAGAACTGGGCGAGGACGGCGACAGCGAGATCGATGAATATGAACACCGCATCCGCGCGGCGCACCTCCCGCCCGAAGTGGAGAAAAAACTCCTCAAGGAAAACGAGCGGATGAGCAAAACGCCCTTCGGCTCGGCCGAATCCAGCGTCCTGCGGGGATACCTTGACACCTGCCTGGAGATTCCCTATGGCCGCCGCACCAAAGACCGGGTGGATCTGACGGCCGCCCGGAAGATCCTGGACGCCGACCATGACGGCCTGACGAAGGTCAAGGAGCGGATTCTTGAATATCTGGCCGTAAAGAAACTGAATCCGGAACTCGGCAATCAGGTGCTTTGTCTTGTGGGCCCGCCCGGCGTGGGCAAAACCTCGGTGGCGCAGTCGCTGGCGCACGCCATGAACCGCAAATATGTGCGGGTGTCGCTGGGCGGCATCCGGGACGAGGCGGATATCCGCGGCCACCGCAAGACCTATCTCGGCGCCATGCCCGGCCGTATCATTGCCGCGCTGACGCAGGCCGGCGTGTGCAACCCGCTCATTTTGCTGGATGAGATTGACAAAATGACGCACGACGCGCACGGCGACCCGGCCTCGGCCATGCTGGAGGTGCTGGACGGCGAGCAGAATAAGCATTTCCGCGATCATTTCGTGGAAATGCCCTTTGATCTGTCCGAGTGTGTTTTTATCGCCACGGCCAATTCGCTTTCGGGCATCCCGAAACCGCTCATTGACCGGATGGAAGTGATCGAACTTTCTTCCTATACCAGAAGCGAAAAACTGGCCATTGCCGAACATCATCTTTATCCCAAACAGCTAAGGCGCCACGGTCTGACCCGCCGCCAGCTGAAACTCCCGGCCGAAACGCTCCTTGCGATCATTGACGATTATACAAGGGAGGCCGGCGTGCGGAATCTGGAGCGCGCCGTTGCCACCATCTGCCGCAAAGCGGCGCGCGGCGTGGCCGAGGGGAAAAAGGGCGCGGTGACCGTAAAGCCCGCCATGCTCCCCGATTTTCTGGGCACCCAAAGCCTGCCCCGTGAAACGGCGGGCGAGAGCGACCTTTGCGGCGTGGTCAACGGCATGGCCTATACCGAGGCGGGCGGCGACCTGCTCAAGGTGGAGGCGCTGGCCTTGCCCGGAG
>CAJJIY010000066.1 GCA_905187695.1 uncultured Eubacteriales bacterium
CGCGAAAGCAGGCGGGGGGCCGGGGGGCGGAGGCCAGCCGGCGGACGGCCCGTCACAAACAGGCATGCGGGGACCTTTGTCCTTTTCCCCCCGGAAGTCGCCGGGGGCAGACAAACCGCCCCCGGTGGGAATCGCGTCCCCGGGATCAGACCCGCCCGAAGAATCTTGGGCAGAAGGGGCTGCCGCTTCCGGCTTTTCTTCTCCCGCGCCCAACTTTCCGATCAGGGGCAGAACCGTTTTGATAAGCGGCGCCCATTTTTCCACGCCGGAAAGCAAAGCCGCAAATTCCTCCGTGGGCAATCCTCTTTCTTCGCTCACGAGGGTCGCCTCCCGTTTTTGAGTTGTCGCGTCAGTTCCGCCAGATCTTCATCCGTGGCATTCCGAAGTGCCCGCCGGAGTCCGTCCATATCGCCCGGCCGCACCTGAAATCCCGAAAGATCCACCCCGTATTCGGTGGCCAGTTTTTCCACCAGTTCTTTTAACTGTGCATCACTCATCATTGCAATGCGCGAAAGCGCCCGTTTATCCAGTTTCATGCCATCACCCCCTTTGAACGGACTTTTCCGTTCTCTAAAGTTTATGCAAAAGGGAAAGCGCGTGGTGAATGGCGGAAACGGACAAAAAAACAGCGCCCCGAAGGGCGCTGTTTTTTGGATCAGCCGATCTCGTCGGCAGGCAGAATGCCCGCGCCGAAGCCCGGCAGTTCCCTGCGAAGAAGCATCTCGGCATAGGCGCGTTCCAGCGAGGTCCGGCGGGGCAACTCGGCCGGGGCTTTTCCGGCATCGCGGTAAAAAATGCGCCAGAGGTCAGAGGAAGCCGCGCTTGCGTAATTGCCCCAGTCATAAAGGTGATAGGCGGCGGCAAAGCGTGTGATATTGGTGTTTTCACCCAGCAGTTCGGCATGACGGCGGAAAAGCAACCAGGAAGAACAACGGAAAAGGATCTCTTTACCCGGCAGACGAGGTGTGAAAAAAGCCACTGCCCTCTGATAAGAATCCTGGACGGCCTCCGGCGTAAGGCGACCGTTTGAGGGAATGTGAACATTGATGAGCGGATAGCCGCGCTCGATGACCCGCCCGGCCGCCTGTATGACGCAGGGAGCCGGCCATATCTCAAACTGCAACCGCCCCAGCGCCACGCGGCTGGCATCATACCAACGGGCATTCCAGTCAAACACGAAATTGCCCCACACACCGCGCATTTTCCGGCACTCAAAGAGCTTACAGCGCAGATCAAGGAAGGATTCATGAAACATCGTTTCATCCATGCCGGCGGCCTTGAAAAGCACCTGCGCATGACGGCTCATAAGGATAAGCAACACCAGGTTGGCCGTTTCGACCGGCACACAGGCATAGCGCCCGGCCCGGTCGGTCTGCTCCGCGATCGTCCGGAAGGGCACATCGCTTCGCCCCTCTTCATAGTTGCTGAGGATCCGGGCAAAAATGCCGCGGGCATCGGTATCGGCCGCGATACAGTCAAAAGCCTTTGAAAGCGCCGCAACCGCCTCATCGGGATAATCAAACTCCCGGCAAAAAGAAAGAAGGGTTTCTTTGTTCAAAAGTCCGTTTTCCATGGCCTCACCTCATGAGTAAAGATTCTTCTTCCTCTTTTTCGGTCGGCTCGGCAAAGGGTTGTCCTTCCTGCCGGGTCGCCGCCGCCAGCATCAGCTTCAACCGGTTTTCCTGATTGATGCGGGAAGCGCTGGAATCGTAATCGATCGACACCAGATTGACGCCGGGATGCTTTTCACGCACGGCTTTCATCATGCCCTTTCCCACAATGTGATTGGGCAGGCAACCGAAGGGCTGGGTGCACACGACATTGGTCACGCCGCCCTCGATAAGCTCAAGCATCTCGGCAGTGAGCAGCCATCCCTCTCCCATCTGCACGCCCTCGCTCATGAAGCCGCGGATGGCGGCGCGGGTCTTTTCAAAGTCGGTGGGCGGCGCAAAGGTGCCCTCCTCACGGTAGAGCCGGATGAAATCCAGCTGTTTTTTGTACAGATAGCGATAGGCCCATTTCATCACCCATCCCCGGCCTTTTTTCATGCCGTAGAGCCGCGTGTCCACCACGGCGGTGTTGACCGAATACATCAGAAAATCCAACAATCCCGCCATGACGGGCTCGGCGCCCTCCCGCACCAGAAAATCTTCCAGATGGTTGTTCCCGAGCGGAGAAAATTTAACGAAGATCTCGCCCACAATGCCCACACGGGGCTTTTTTTCCTTCCGGCGCGGCAACGCGGCGAAATCGCGCAGAATCTCCCGGTAGGTATCAAGCACGGTGGAATACCGCACCGAACGGCCACCCCGCATCTGATGGCTCAACCGGATCACCCATTGGTCGGCCAGAGCCTGCGCCGAGCCCGGCGTCACTTCATAAGGACGGCATTGCTCGACCATGGAAAGAAGCAGATCACCGTAATAAACCGCATACAGCATCCGTTTTCCGAGCCCCAGCGTCAGCTTGAAGCCGGGATTTTTCTCCATGCCCGAAATGTTCAGCGAGATCACCGGAACCTGCCCCATGCCCGCCTTTTCCAATGCCTTGCGGAGAAGCGGAATATAGTTGGAAGCGCGGCAACCGCCGCCGGTCTGCGTGAGCATCAGAGCGGTTTTGTTGAGATCGTAGCGGCCGCTTTGCAGGGCGCTGATGAACTGCCCGATGATGAGCAGCGCGGGATAGCAGGTGTCGTTGTGCACATACTGAAGTCCGCGGTCGATCACGCTCCGGTCGGTGTTTTCCAGCAGTTCGGCCTTGTAGCCGTAGGAGCGGAGCATTTCGGCCAGAATTTTGAAATGCATGGGAAGCATGGTGGGAAGCAGGATGGTATAATCCTTTTTCATCTCTTTGGTAAAAATGACTCTTTCGCTCATCTCTTCCCCTCCTTTTCCTGTTGCTCCAGTGCCCCCAGGAGACTCCGCAAGCGAATGGTCACGGCGCCGAGATTGGTAATCTCGTCAATTTTCAGCTGTGTGTAGAGCTTGCCGCCCGAAGAAAGGATCTGCCGCACCTCATCGGTGGTAATGGCGTCAATGCCGCAACCGAAAGAGACCAGTTGAACCAGCTCTGCACCCGGCGTTTCGGTGACGAAACGGGCGGCGTTATAGAGCCGCGCATGATAGGTCCACTGATTGAGCACATCCGGGCGTACCGGATGACTGGCCAGATGTGCCACCGCGTCCTCGCTGACCACAACAAAGCCCAGCGTGGTGGCAAGGCGGTCGATGCCGTGCCCGATTTCAGGGTCGATATGGTACGGACGACCGCAAAGCACCATCAGCCGCCTGCCTTCTTTTTTTGCAAGGCGCACGGCGCGCTCGCCCTCGGCGCGGATGGCGGCCATGTACCGTTCATAGCTCCGGAATGCCACACGCACGGCGTGCGCCACTTCCTTTTTTGTAAAATCACCGAATTCTTTCTGAAGGAAGTCAAACAGCTCCGCGGTGAGTTCCTTTTCACTGCAAAGATTCAGATACGGATAAAAGAAACGCACGCGGGAAAGCGATTCCAGATTGTGCGAAAGCAACTCGGAATAATACGCGACCACCGGACAGTTATAGTGATTGTCCGACACTTTTTCATCCACATTGCGCGTGAGCGAAGGATAAAAGACCGCGTCCACGCCCTCCCCGATAAGCGTTTCGACATGACCGTGCATGATCTTGGCGGGATAGCAGGCGGTATCGGAGGGGATGCTGTACGCGCCGCGGGCATAGATCTCCCGGCTGCCGAAGCCCGAAAAACGCACGCCGAACCCAAGTTCCTTAAAAAGCGTATACCAAAGCGGCCCCAACTCGTACATACCCAGCGCCAGCGGCAACCCGATTGTAAAGCTGCGCCGTCCCGTGACCGGGACCAGCTCCGCAAAAGCGCGCCGTTTCCACTCGTGCAGGTCGGGGAGCGGACATTCGCTCGGCTTTTTGCCCGCGCCGCGCTCGCACTTGTTGCCCGAAACGAATTTTTCGCCGTCGGCAAAAAGGTTGACGGTGATGTTGCAGCGGTTGGTACAGCCGTGACAGACCGCCGCGCGGGAGGTGTGTGTAAAGTGCAAAAGCGCCTGCCCGGAAAGCAGGGTGCTTTCCTCTTTCCCCGCCGCGCGTGCGTGGAGCGCGGCGCCCCACGCGCCCATCAGCCCGGCAATGTCGGGGCGGATGACCTCGACCCCCATCTCCTTCTCGAACGCCCGCAGCACCGCTTCGTTGTAGAAG
>CAJJIY010000067.1 GCA_905187695.1 uncultured Eubacteriales bacterium
GGCGGGCGGCCGCTACATTGCCCGCGCCTATCCGGTGACGCTGAACGACCGCAATCATTACGTGGTCACATTTACCGATGTCAGCGAGCTGCTGGATCTCAAGGAAAAGACCGAGCGCGATATGCCGGCCGTTGCCTACATTGATGTGGACAACCTGGAGGAGCTGGCGCAGTATACCCATGTCAATTACCGCGATGTTTCCCGCCGGGTGGACGATATTCTCATCCAATGGGCGGCCGAGCTGAACGGATTTTTGCGCGAATATGAGCGGGATCGTTATGTGCTCTTCTTCTCGCAGGAAAAGCTCTGCGAATGTGAGGAGGACAAATTCAGCGCCATCCTGGACCGCGTGCGGGACATCCGCCTGGGCGAATACGGCATTTCGGTCACGCTGTCGGCGGGCATTTCGCTTTCGGATTCCACCATGGCCAACCGCGCGCACGAGGCGCAGTCGGCACTGGACATGGCGCTCCAGCGCGGCGGAGATCAGGTGGCCGTTCGCCGTCGGGACGGCATCCGCTATTATGGCGGCCAGACCCGTCCCTTCCAGCGCCGCACCAAGGTGCAGTCCCGCGTGGTGGCCAGTTACCTGCTGACCAAGATTTCAGAGGCCAGCAACCTGCTCATTATGGGTCATCGCAATCCGGATTTCGATTCCATCGGCTCGTGCATCGGCGTGGCGCAGCTGGGTCTTTTGGCCGGCGTGCCCACCAAGATCATCATGGATCTGGACAACCCCAATTTTAGGCTGGTCTCGGAGCGGCTCATGGCCTCCAGGACCTACAGCGAAATGTTTGTTTCAGGGCACAAGGGCCTTGACCTGGTGCGCTCGGGCACACTGCTGGTAATCACCGACGCCAACAACTTCCAGATCATCGAGTCGCCCGATGTCGCCAACAGCGTGCGGCAGGTCTCTGGCAAAATCGCCATCATCGACCATCACCGGCAGACCGGCGAATACGATTTTGACCCGGTTATCAATTATATCGACCCCAGCGCTTCCTCGGCCTGCGAGCTGATTTCGGAGATGCTGGAGCAAAGCGAGACCGGCACGCCGCAAAGCAGCGCCAAACTGGTCGGGGACGAGGTGGCCAGCATCATGCTGTCCGGCATCATGCTGGATACCGGCGGATTCACCCACAACACCGGCAGCCGGACGCTGGATGCCGCGCGCTATCTCTTCGGGAAGGGCGCCAACGCCGAATATGTGCATCATTTCTTTAATGAGGATTATGCCGATTATGTCTGCGAACGCAGTTTTTCGGGCTGTCAGCTGATGATGGACAACACCGTGGGGCTGACCTGGAGCCCCGGCACCGGCCGCGGCGCGGATGACCGCATTGCCGCCGCCAAAGAGGCCGAAAAACTTCTGGGCGTGCGGGGCGTGTGCGCCGCTTTCGCACTCATCAAAGTGGAGGGCGCGGTACACATTTCCGGCCGCTCGGACGGCTCGGTCAATGTTCAGCTCATTCTGGAGAAACTGGGCGGCGGCGGCCGGTTCGACTCGGCCGGCGCGGCGCTCTCGGATGTCACGCTGGAAAGCGCGGTGGCCGACCTGCGCGAGGCCATCCGTTCCTATTTTGAAGATATTGAAGACACCCATCGCGGCGTCTGAAAAACCGCCTGTGAAGAAAGGACAAGAAAATGAAAGTAATTCTGACCGCCGATGTCAAGGGACAGGGCAAAAAAGACCAACTCGTGGAGGTTTCGGACGGTTATGCCCGCAACTTCCTCTTGCCGCGGAAACTGGCCATTCCCGCCAGTTCCCAGTCGGTGAGCGAGATGAAAAACAAGGAGGCCGCGCGGCTTCACAAAATCGAGACCGAGCGCGCCGCTGCCAGAGAGACCGCCGAAAAGCTGGAGACCGTTCTCCTGACCTTCAAGGTCGGCGCGGGCGCAGACGGTCATCTGTACGGTTCCGTCACGGCCAAGGAAATTGCCGAGGAACTTCTGAAAACGGCCGGTATCGAAGTGGATAAGCGCAAGATCACGCTTGCCGAGCCCATCAAGGCCTATGGCCGCTATGAACTGCCCGTCAGGCTCTACACCGATGTCTCCGGCCGGATCCATGTGCTGGTGACCGAACGCTGAGCCGGAGAAACTTTTTATGAACAGTAACGAATGGGAAAACGGCGCGGGCGCGGATCGTAAAATGCCCTGCTCGCTTCCTTCCGAGCGGGCGCTTCTGGGTTCGGTGCTCATCGATCCGGCAGTGCTCAACGAACTGGTGCCGATTTTAAAGCCGGACGACTTTTATGTGGAGGAGCACCGCGCCATTTATGCGGCCATGCGGGAGCTCTTTGACGCCAGCCAGGAGATCGACCTTGTGACTCTGATCGAGATGCTGGTGCAAAAAGGGGTTTATGAGAAGGCCGGCGGGGAAGAATATATCCGTTCGCTGGTCGAGGCCACCCCCAGCGCCATGAACTATGCCGATTATGCGCGGCATATCAGGGACGCGGCGCTTCGCCGCCGCATCATTTCGGTGTGCGGCGAAGTCTCGGAGCTGTCCTTCGGGGAGCAGGAGAGCGTCAGCAAGATTCTGGACTATGCTCAGGGGCAGTTTTCGGATCTTTCGGCCGGGCGGGACAGCAAAAACTTCCTTCATGTGCGGGATGTGCTGTATCAGGTTCTTTCCGATCTGCACAAACTTTCCGAGGATCAGAAGGCGCTGGCCGGCACTCCGACCGGATTTTCAGGCGTGGACAAAATGCTGGTGGGATTGGGCGATACCGATCTGGTGCTGGTCGGCGCGCGCCCCGGTATGGGTAAAACCGCTTTTGCCCTCAACATCGCCACCAATGTGGCTTTTTCTACCAAGAAAAAAGTCTGCATCTTCTCACTGGAAATGTCGGCCGATCAGCTGGTGCTCCGGATGTTGGCCAGCGAGGCGCTGGTGGACAGCTACCGTCTGCGTTCGGGTCAGCTGACACCGGAAGACTGGAACAAGATCGCCGATGCGGCCATGCGCCTTTCGGCCACCGATATTCTCATTGACGACACCTCCGGCATGAGCGTGACGGCGATGAAAGCCAAGCTTCGCCGGGTGGAAAACCTGGGGCTGGTGGTGGTGGACTATCTCCAGCTCATGGAAAGCGAGCGCCCGTCGGACAACCGTTCGGTCGAGGTCGGTTATATTTCGCGCGGCCTCAAGCTGATGGCCAAGGATCTGCGCGCACCGGTCATCTGCTGTGCTCAGCTTTCCCGTGGGCCGGAGAGCCGGACCGACAAGCGGCCGCAGCTTTCCGACCTGCGCGATTCCGGCTCTATCGAGCAGGATGCCGATGCCGTACTGTTCCTTTATCGGGATGAATATTACAAAACCGACCGCGACCCCGGCGACCGGGAAGGCAATGTGGCCGAGGTCATCATTCAGAAGAACCGCCACGGCACCACCGGCAAGATTACGATGGGCTGGATCGGCAGTTATACCCGGTTCCGCACGCTGGATGACCATCCGGAGCCGTAAGGGGCGTTGCCATGACCGTTACGGATTCCCGTTTTCCACCGGAAAATCGCCTCATGAGGGCGCTTTCCGTGCCGGATCCCCGCGCGCTGGCCGGACTTCCTTCCGAAACGCCCCTTCTGGTGGCGCTTTCGGGCGGCGCGGATTCGGTGGCGCTCCTCTCGCTTCTTCGCGGGCACGGCGCGGTCTTTGCCGCCCATGTGCACCACGGCATCCGGGGCGCGGAGGCCGACCGCGATGCCGCTTTCTGCCGCGACCTTTGCGCGGCGCTGAACATTCCTTTTTTCTGCCTTCGGGTAGACGCGCCTGCCCGCGCCCGCGAAAAGAGCGAAAGCCTGGAGAGCGCCGCCCGTGAGGCCCGCTATGAGGCGCTCTCCGCCCTGATGCGCGAACGGCGCATCCCGTTGCTGGTCACGGCGCATCATGCCGACGATCAGTTGGAAAGTCTGCTTTTGCATCTTGTGCGCGGAAGCGGTCTTTCCGGTCTTGGGGGGATGTCCCCCTGCCGCGCCCTGGGAGAGGGGCAGTATCTGGTGCGGCCGCTTCTGTCTTTTTCCCGTGCCGAATTGCACGATTATCTCCGGGGAACCGGATTGCCGCATGTGGAGGACAGTACCAACGAAACGCCCTGTTGCGAGCGCAACATTCTGCGCGCGCAGGTGCTCCCGGTGCTGGAAAAACTCCGCCCCGGCGCGGCGCGGCGCGCCGC
>CAJJIY010000068.1 GCA_905187695.1 uncultured Eubacteriales bacterium
TTCTTTTTGATCGGGAGCAAATCCGGTGGCATTGAGCAAATGCAGCACCGGCACGCCGAAATCGGCGGCAAACCGGAGCATCCGGGTCATTTTACGCACGCCGGCAGGGGTCAGGGCGCCATCCAGCGAAAGATAGGCCGTGCTGTGCCCCCCAAGCGACAGGAAGCCGACCCCGGTCTCGCCCGCGGTGCCCGCGAAAAGCGGGAAAAAGCGGCCGTCGTCCGCAACGGCCGAAAGCGCCGCTTGGGCGGTGGTATGCCCGGAAAGCGTGAGGGCGCGGTTGAGATCGTCCGCCGTTTCAAAGAGCGGCGCGCCGTCCCGCGCATTGTCGGGCAGGAAGGAGATCAGTTCTTTTACCCATGCGAAAGCCTCGGCCTCGCTCCCGGCCGTGAACGCCAGATCCTCCCGCGCGGCCGGCTCCCCCGTGAGGTTGGGCGGGCAGACATAAAGCCTACTCTTCCCTTTTACGGTGACGGTGAAGTCAAAAAGCGCGGCGCAGGCGGCCATACTCCCGGCACAAACGCCCGAAATCACCGCCAGTTGCGGCACGCGACCGCGTGCGTCGGCAAACAGCGAAAGAAGCCGTCCGTACCCGGAAAGCATGGCCGCGCCGCCGAACACCGCGCCGCCGCGACTGTCAAAAAATCCGACCACCGGCGCGCCCACCGAGAGCGCGCGCTCATAAAGCATTTCGATTTTCCGGGCGTAACCGGCCGAGAGCGCGCCGTCCATCCGGTCCGGATCCTGCGCGAACGCAAAGACCAGACGGCCGTCCAGCGCACCGTATCCGCACACCACGCCCTCGTTTTCGTTTTCGTCCCCGGCGCGGCGCATGAGCGCCCCCAATTCCACAAAAGTACCGGCATCAAAGAAAGCGCGGATCCGACCGGCGCCAACGGTTTTTTCTGCCTCCATAACTGCCTCCGTTCCTGATTTGAAGCGGGAGAAAACCGGCATTTTGGCCGTTTCTAACTTCTCCCCCATCTTATCATAATTGTATCATATTCCGAGCAAATCGGCGCTCTTTTTGTGCATTTTTGTTTGTGAACTTTTTGTTAATGCGGGCGCCGCGTAATTTTTTTGAAAAAAGGCGAAAAAGGGCTTGCATTTCCCGAAAATTTATGATATAATACATCCGTTGCGGAGGCATAGCTCAGCTGGTTAGAGCGCATGCTTGACATGCATGAGGTCATTGGTTCGATCCCAACTGTCTCCACCACGACAAAAGGCCGCGCTCTGCGCGGCCTTTTATTTTCCCCGAAAGGAGTTTTTCCTCTTTATGGACCTTTGCGATATCCGGGCCGTCAAAAATCTGATGGCCACCTTTTCGCTCCGTTTCCGCAAGGAATTCGGGCAGAATTTTCTGACCAACCGGCGCGTGGTGGAGGCCATTGCCGACGCCTGCTCCCCCGAAGATCCCGATGTGACGGTGCTGGAGATCGGCCCCGGCATCGGAACGCTGACCCGCGAACTGGCCGACCGCTACCGCGCCGTCCGGGCGCTGGAGATTGACCGCTCGCTCCTGCCGGTGCTTTCCTTTACCCTGAGTGACCGCCCCAACGCGAAGGTGTTCAACGAGGATGTGATGAAGGCCGACCTTGCCGCCCTGCTTGCGCCCGATTTTGCGGCCGGCCCGGTTTTTGTGTGCGCCAACCTGCCCTATTACATTACCACCCCGATCTTAATGAAGCTGCTGGAGAGCCGCCTGCCCTTCGGCGCCGTGACCGTGATGGTGCAAAAAGAAGTGGCCGACCGCCTGTGCGCCGCGCCCGGCACGGCCGCCTATGGCGCCATTACCGTGGCGCTCTCCTATTACGGGCGCTGCGAACGGCTTTTTGTGGTGCCGGCCGGGGACTTTTTGCCGCCCCCCAAGGTCGATTCTGCCGTGGTTCGCATCACGCTCCACCGCGAAAAGCCCTTTACCCCCGCGGATGAGGCGCTCTTTTTCCGAACCGTGAAGGCCGCCTTCAGCCTGCGGCGCAAGACCCTCTCCAATGCCCTTTCAAACGGCTTTCCGGAGCTTTCCAAAGAGGTGTGCACCGACCTTATCACCGCCGCCGGGCACCGCGCCGATATCCGCGGCGAGCGCCTTTCGGGCGCGGAATTTTCTGCCCTTTCCGACCTCATCGCCGCCCGGCTGAAAAAGGAATAAAAACCGCGCGGGGGAACTTCTCACGAAGTTCCCCCGCATTTTTCATCATTTGGATGTAGCTTCAGAAAGCCCTATAAGATACGGCGAAGAAGGGTTTCAGCACTTTTACACCGGAGAGGTGCGCCGCAGACGCGCAGGTCCGAGCGCGAAAGCGATGAAAGCCGGATGAAGCCGTATAAAATACGGCGAAGAAGGGTTTCAGCACTTTTACGCCGGAGATGTGCGTCTTAACCCTGATAACCGGCTTTGAGAGCAGCCTCCCGCTCCCTCCAATCGTTGGCGGCCGCCTCTCCCTTTTCCTTGAAGCTCTGCTGCTGCTCGGTCTCGAATTTTTCAAGGAATTCGTTGATTTTGCCGTTTGCCTCGTCCAGATAGCTCTTGGCCGCCGTATTCAGGCCGATAATGACCGAAACGGCGCTTCCATAGGCGCTGTCAAGCAGTGCCTTGGCGTTGTCGATCGAGCTGTTTGCCGTCGTATATGCGGTGTTCAGCGACTGCTCCGTGCTCTCCAGCATGGACTGGATGGCCGCCAGACGCGCTTTCTGCTCTTCGCTGACCTCTCCCTCAGGGAGCGTATCCAGATACTTGCGGTAATTGAGGAACTCGGCCTTTTTGTCCAGGAAAGCGGCAAGCGCCTTCTGATAGGGGCTATCCTTTGAAAGAAGCAGGTTCTCGCGCAGATCGGTGAGATTTTTCGCCTGCTCGTTGTAGGCCTTCATGGCCACATCCAGCGCAAGGGCGCTGGCGGCATCCAGCTTATCCTTCACATACTGGAGCGTCTTTTCCCGGACGGCCAGCTCCTTTTGCTCATAATAAGCCTTTTTGAGCTGCTGGGAATAAATCTCGGCAGTCTCTTTTCGCTCCTCCAGCAGAGCCTTGACTTTTTCTTCGTAAGTCAGCCCCGCGATCTTGGCGTCCTCCAGCCACGGGCAACATTCCGACAGCTTTGTTTCAAGATCCTTGGCGGTGATGTCCGCGCCCTTTTCAACGCTCCCCGCAAGGCCGATATCGCTCAAATGCCGGTTCAGTTCTTCCTTCATCGCGTCAAAGCGCTTTTGCGCCTCTTCGCCGGAGAAGGAAACTTTCAGATGATTGGTGTTTTCCCCTTCCGTGCCGACCTCCAGAAAGCCGGTCTCGTTTGCCACATCAATAAAGAGCTTGACGGCGGCCTTTTCGGAGATTCCGGTGAACACGCGGGCGGAAAGAATGAGGTTGCCCTCCTCGTTGAGCGCGTTGGCGCTGAGCACCACGCCGTTTTCATCCAGAATAAATTCGACCTCCGGGTTGAGCGAAACGCTCATGACCGTGGTTTCTTTTTTGACATTCGATTCCTCTTTTTTGCAGGAAACAAAAGCGGTGCCGCAAAGCAGGACGGCAAAAAAGAGCGAAAGCATTCTCTTTGGGAAATTCATGGTTTTATCTCCTTTCGGACCGGGGACGGCAACGCCAGCCCCCTTAATCAACAGAAGTATAGCACTTTTTTGCCGCTTTGTCAAGAACCACGGAAAAAGCCGCCCGGCGGGCGGCTTTTTTCAGCGTTTTTTCAGTTTTCCGATGACCCGGCCGGCCACCCGGACATCCTCAAAATCCTTGAGGAGAATGTCGCCGTATTCCTTGTTGAGCGAGAAGAGACGGTCCCCGCCGAAGACCTTGAAAAACCCGTTGCCGTCCAGAATGAAGATGCCGAGCTCGCCGAATTCGATCGTGTCGGTCTCCTGCACCAACAGGATATCCCCGTCATGATAGCGGGGCTCCATGGAGTTGCCGCTGATGCGCAGTGCAAAATCGGCCTCTCTTGTGCGGGTGTTGTCGCTGACCGAAATTTCCTCCGCGCTGTCGCCGTAAAGCGCCACCCCCGTCCCGGCCGAGACCGGCAGATCGTAAAGCGGAAGCATCCGGCGGCGGAAGCCG
>CAJJIY010000069.1 GCA_905187695.1 uncultured Eubacteriales bacterium
GGGTATGGTGAATTTCACTAAATTTAAAGGAGAAAAAAGGGAGAACGGGGGGCGGCGCGGGTGTTTGGGGGCCCTTTTCCGGCCGGAAAACGGCCGAAAGAGGGGGAACGGTGCGGCGGACAGATCCGGAAGGGGTTTTCCGTCAATGCGGGCGGGGGCTTTTTGGGCGTTTTCACCCGATAAATTTAAACAAATCGTGTATCCGGAATGTCCTATCCTTGAAAAATCGGAAAACGGGATGTGACATTTGAATAAAATGAACAAAAGAAGCGCGGTTTTGGTAAAAATAATTATTGACAAACAGCAGAAAGCGTACTATAATATAGGTACCAAAACAAAACAAGGAAGGTGCTAACTATGCGCAAGTTTATAGCGACAGCTCTCGCGTTCCTCATGCTGGCGGGCGTTCTGCTCGTTCCAGCGATGGCGGCGGCAGACGAGCCTTACGACCATACGACGGCAACCGATGTGCCCTCATTGGTCATGACGGAGATCGTTGCCAACTCCAACTGCGGAATCAAGAATCCCGACAAAAACAATGCGGAATACGACGCCTTTGAGTATATCGAGATCTACAACCGCGGCGACAGCGCCGTCAATCTGTATGCGCTCTCGATTCTCCGCTCTCCGTACTGGAAGGGGCCTCCAAGTAAGACAACAGATGTGTTCTACCATGTATGGAATACCTGGAAGAGCAGCCGTAAGTTCCTGCAGAAGGCAGACATCAAGAGCGGCAACGTCCGCGCCGGCCACGTGATGGACGAGGAGGAAAAGAAGGCCATGGACGAGCCGGCCATCACCACGCTGAAGTTTGAAAACAACCTGGCAAGCAACGGCGCGCTGGCTCCTCACAAGAGCGCGGTGCTCTTCTTTGTCAGCAGCACGACCATTTCCGCGCTGAGCCAGTATATCACCACGACGCTGAGCGGCAACAATCCCAATCCCGATCTGGCGCGCGATCTTTTCCGCGACTTCTACAAGATTCCCGAAGATGTGGATATTTACTACATCTGGGGTTATAAATCCACCACGATGGCAGATGATGGAAGCGGCAACTCGGAGCATATTGCCCCCGATATGTTCAACCTGAGTGACTGCACTTCCAAAACGGAGAGTTATATGTACGCCATCGGCGAAAAAGCCTTTAACATGGACAACGAGGCCGCGATGGACGACGCCGGCAACGCCAACCCGAAGATCAAATGCCTGATGCCCTACGGCGCCAGCGTCAAGGGCCATGTGGCCACCGATATGAAGGGCCAGTCGGTGCAGTATATTCCTGCCGACCAGGCGCCTGCGTTCTGGAACTACAAGACCGGCTATCAGGCCATCACGAAGCCCGGCTATATCGGCATGAAGTATGACGCAACCAAGGCCGGCACAGAGACCGACTTTGTGACCAGCGGCCGCGTCAACAGCTATAAGGAAATGGGTCTTGCCTATGTGCAGGTGAAAGATCCAACGCCCGGCGTGATGCCGGCTTATCAGTGGGCCAGCGTTGACCCCGAGCACGCGCCGGACAGCGTGAAGGGCACGGATCCCGATTGGGCAGCGAAGGCCATTCTTGCTTATCTCCAGGCGAGATTCCCGGACTTTGAGCAGAAGGATGAAAAGGATCATGATGATCCGAATGTCGATCTCAACCTCAGACCCCGCGATGATATTGAACAACAGTTCCAGCAGCCGGGCACCGGCACCGGCAACAACAAGAAGAACAACAAGAGCGGTCTGCCGGTCGGCGCGCTGATCGGTATCATTGCCGGCTGTGTGGTTGTGGTCGGTGGCGGCGTGGCGGCTGTGCTTCTTGTGATGAACAAGAAGAAAAAGGCCATGGCGGCTGTGGAAGCTCCGGCGGAAGCACCGGCTGAAGGCACCGAAGAAAAGAAAGACGAAGAATAAGCAAAGCCGCAAGGCAGCGCTTTAGGGGCAACTCCGGTTGCCTGCTCCGAAAAGGGGGTCGCCACTGCGGTGGCGACCCCCTGTCTTTTTCTCACTCTGCAACAAATGCGGCGCAAATCGCCGCGCACCGTTTATAGATGAAAGGAAACAACGATGGAACTGAGCGTATTGGCCAATCTTTATGGCATGAAATCCCTTCCCGAAACCCTGGAGATCCTCACCTCGCTGGGGGTGCACACCGTGGAGCTGGGGGCGGGCGGCTATCCCGGAAAGGCGCATTGCAATCCGGGCAAACTGCTTTCCGATCCCGCCGCCATGAAAGAATTTCTGGCCACACTGGAAAAATATCACACGCGGGTCTGCGCCCTGTCTGCCCACGGCAATCCCTTGCACCCGCAAAAGGACAAGGCCGCGGCCTATGACCGCGATTTCCGCGAGGCGGTTCTGCTGGCCGAGCAAATGGGCGTGGACACGGTTATCACTTTCTCCGGTTGCCCCGGCGACTGCGAGACCTCCCGCTATCCCAACTGGGTCACTTGCCCCTGGCCGGAGGATTTTCTGGAGATTCTGGACTATCAGTGGAATGAAAAACTGATTCCCTATTGGCGCGAGGCCGCCGCGTTCGCGCGGGAGCACCATGTGCCGCACATTGCCTTTGAAATGCATCCCGGTTTCTGCGTGTACAATCCCGAAACGCTCCTGCGGCTCCGCGAGGCGGTCGGCGAGGAGATCGGCGCGAATTTCGATCCTTCCCACCTGATCTGGCAGGGGATGGATCCGGTCGCGGCCATCCGCGCGCTGTCCGGCGCAATCTATCATGTCCACGCCAAGGATACCAAGGTGGACGCGCTGAACACCGCCCGCAACGGCGTGCTGGATACCAAGCACTATAGCGATGAGATTCACCGTTCCTGGGTCTTCCGCACGGTCGGCTATGGCAACGGCGAAAGCTATTGGCGCGATCTCGTCAGTAACCTGCGGCTGGTCGGCTATGACCGCGTGCTCTCCATCGAACATGAGGATAGCCTCATGACCATCGACGAGGGCCTTGCTAAAGCCGTGAATTTCTTGCAAAATATCATCATCCGGGAGAAAAAACCCACGACCATGAGCTGGGCGTGAGGGATGTAGGAATATGAAATAAGCGGGGGGAACTTCTTGGCAAGAAGTTTCCCCCGCTCTTTTTATTTTCTTTTACTGCTTTGGGAGGGCGACCCGTGCGTGGACAGTGAACTTCCCGGCTGTGGCTAAACCCTTTTTTCAAGATTTCTTTGGGGGGTGCGGGGGCCGTTTCTTGGCAAGAAAGGCCCCCGATCTCTATTCGTTTATTTTTCACTCCAGGGTGAGGGAATCGCAATTGAGGAAATCGTTGGCCTCGATGAAGGAGTTGACCGGGATGATCTTATGCGCGCCGCACTGGGCGCAGGTGACGCACACGCCTTCCGGGCGGATTTCCACATCAAAGTTTCGTTTGGTATCCGGCGGGCATTTACAGTAGATCTTGCCCTCGTCGTCCAGGTCGCGGATGACAAAAAGGACAATCTCCAGCACCTGCGGGTCGCTCATGCTTCCGTTTTCATCCGGTTCGCCGTGCAGTGCCTCAAAGCTGTCAATGCCGTTTTCCTCCATCAGATCCAGGAGTTGCAGTTCGGTGCGGGCCAGTTCGGCCTTGACATGATTGATCTCGCCCAGCGCGCAGAGGTTGAGATCGCTGTAAGGGCAGGGGAGCACAAACAGCTCGCTGCCGAAAAAGATCTTTTCACTGACCGTGAAATGATGCGGCTTGGGACAGATGAGGCAGGGGACGGTCAGATGAATCTGCCGATCCGTTGAGGGCTGAATTTCCATCATGCTCCGCCCACAGGTGCACTTGAGCCGCACCATGGATCCGCGGAGCGCAAAAAGACTGACGGCGCTCATCACCGCCGCACCGCAGTGCGGGCAACGGTAGGCTACGGTCGTCTTGGTTTGGTTTGTGTCAATTACCATGAAAATGACTCCTTTCGGATGTTGAAATGGCGGATGATGTGGGGTGCGTGGAAGGTGTGGGGGGGTAGGCGGGGAAGTAGGCGGGGGGAGTA
>CAJJIY010000070.1 GCA_905187695.1 uncultured Eubacteriales bacterium
AATTCCGCGCGGCGGCCTTTTTATCACCGGTGAAACTCAGTCGGCGTAAACGCTGACCTGCTTCTTTTCCTTGGTCTTCTGCTCAAACTTCACCCGACCGGCAATCAGCGCAAACAGGGTGTCGTCCTTGCCGATACCCACATTGTTGCCGGGATGAATGGCCGTTCCTCTCTGGCGCACGATGATGCTGCCCGCACTGACGGCCTGACCGTCGGCGGCTTTTACGCCAAGACGCTTGGACTCGCTGTCGCGGCCGTTCTTGGTAGAACCAACGCCTTTTTTATGAGCAAAGAACTGCAAACTGATTCTAAGCATTGTGTGATCCTCCTTCTTTCAAACTGTCCGGCACACCGGACGCTGACGGATTATTCTTCGTATTCCAGATCTTTCACTTCGATTTCAACGCCGCCCTCTTCCCCGAACTCGTAAAGATCATCGTGCAGAAGCATATCTTCCAGCATGTGATAATAAGTGAGGAAAAGCCCCGATACGGCAAAGCGCACACGCTCGTCCGGCTCGAAAGCGGGGAGCGCACTGGGGGAACGGACGGTGATCACGGTGTCGTCGTCGTTGATGTCATAGCGGATTTTGCCGCCGTACACATCTTCCACCGCGTCCACAATGTACATGGTCAGCGAAGAGATCATGGCGCAGACCGGGTCGTTCCCGAACTGCCCGCAGCCGGCGTGGCCGCGCTCCTCAAATCCGTAGAAAATGCCGTCGTTTCGGAAAAATGTGATGTGCGTCATGGAAGGGATCAGCCTTCGATCGACGCGATCTGCACCTTGGTATAAGGCTGTCTGTGACCGATCTTCTTTTTCTCGTTCTTCTTGGCCTTGTACTTGAGGACATAAATCTTCTTGCCCTTGCCGTTCTTCAGTACGGTGGCAGTCACCTTTGCACCCTCGACATTCGGCGTGCCGATCACCAGGCCACCCTCACGGGACAGCGCCTTGACAGCGTCAAACACAACCGTTTCGCCTTCGGCCGCGCCCAGTTTCTCGATGAAAATTACATCGCCCTGGCTGACCTTGTACTGCTTTCCGCCGGTTTCAAAAATCGCAAACACGAAAAGCACCTCTCTTTCTCATAGACTCGCTGTCGGGGCGGCGCATGGCGCACTTGAAAAAGCCCTTTTCACGCGGCAAATCATTATATCATGAAAGAACTTCGTTTGTCAAGAGGTTTTCCGCATTTTTTCGGTCTTTTCCCGCCGGATATGCCAAAAGAGCAAAAAAATACCCAAAAACGCCAGCGCGCCGGTCACGCCGCCCGCCGTATCCAGCGCCACATCAAGAAAGGACGGCCCCCGGCCGGGCACCCGGCGCTGAATGATCTGCTCATCCGTCAGCGCCGTCAAAAAGGGCGGCAACGGGATGAGAAAAAGGCCCTTTCCCCCTAAAAAGCCCCACAGCGTGGCCGTGGCCGTCACGCCCAGCACAAAATACTCGGTAAAATGCGCCAGCTTGCGGACAAAGTGCCCGCCGAGAACCACCGGCGAACCCAGCGCCGACAGGAAACCGTTGAGCATCTGCGTCACCGTGCCGCTGGTGGCCTCAGAGGCCGTGCCGCTGACCAATGAAAAGGAAAAAATCACCCCGCACCAGCCAAGCGTCAGAAAAAGAAGCGCCCACCGGCCGTATTTTTTCATCTTTTCCCCGCCTCCTTCCAAAAAAATCTTGCTTTTTGGGGGAAAGCATGCTATAATGCTTGTTGGCGGCACGCGTCCCCTCTTATTTTATGGCGCCGCGCGGCGCCTGATACCTTTTGTTCCCGTAGCTCAGCCGGATAGAGCGACCGCCTCCTAAGCGGTAGGTCGGGTGTTCGAATCACCTCGGGAACGCCAGACAAAAACGCCGGTGGCCTTGCCGTGCGGTACGAAAAACAAACCCAAACGCTTTTCGCTTGGGTTTGTTTTTTTTGTGCGATGCAAACGCCGGCCGCAAAAGGCGCGTCCGCTTCAGTCCAGCGCTTCGATCTCTTTGATGATCAGCTCGTTTCCGGAAAGCAGAAAGGTGTGCTCGCTCCCGCAATACGGGCAGATTCGGCCGTGCCGGACGGTCGGATAGTCCTGCCGGCAATCCTCGCAGTGCGTTACGGCCGGCAGAACCTCGATTTTGACCCCGGCGTCCCTTAGAACGGTCTCTTTTTTCACCGCCCAGTTCCAGCAATCCTCAAAAAGTGCCGGCAGCACGGTGGAAACCTCGCCAATCTCCACCGTCACCGATCGGATCCTTTTGACGCCGTTTTCCCCGGCAAAGCGGTTGACTTCTTTGATACAGTGGAAGACCACGCCCAATTCGTGCATTTACGGTTCCTTTTTCCCGGCCTTTTTGTAGGCCGCCTTGCGTTCGGCCACAAAAGCCCGGTCCTCTTTGCTGTTCCGGACCAGCGCGATCCGGGCCGCGCGTTTGACCATGTTGGGCAGAATCTTGCCGAACTTGTCCTCGGCCACCACCATTTCGCTTGCTTCCGGATGATCCCGGTGCAGTGTGATCGCCTCAAATTTACAGCGGGTCGTGCACAGGCCGCAGCCGATGCAGCGGTGATCGTCCACCACCACCGCGCCGCAGCCCAGACACCGGGCCGTCTCGGTCTTCACCTGTTCCTCGGTCAGCGTGCCGTGCACATCCCGGAAGGATTTTTCATGGCCGTCGGCCGCCTCCTGGCGGGAGGAATGATCATAGCTTTCAAGCCGGATATCGCCGGTGTCAAACTGAACGAACCGCCGGGGGTCGCGGCCGATGGTCATGTGGCCGTTCTGCACGAAACGGTGCAGGCTTTCGGCCGCTTCATGCCCCTGCGCAATCGCGTCGATTGCAAATTTGGGGCCGGTGAGCACATCGCCGCCCGTGAAGATGTCCGGGCAGGAAGTCTGATAGGTCAGGCCGTCGGCCACCGGGCCGTTGCCTTTGCCGAGCGCCACTTCGCTTCCCTCCAGCAGTCCGCCCCACGCCACCGACTGACCGATGGCGAAAATCACCCGGTCGGCCGGGAGCGTCATGGTCTCGTTCTCCTGGTAAAGGGGGTTGAATCTGCCGTTTTCGTCCGTCACGCGGGTGCACTTTTTAAAGACCACCGCCGTGGCTTTCCCGTTTTCGGTCAGCACTTCCCTGGGGCCCCAACCGCAAA
>CAJJIY010000071.1 GCA_905187695.1 uncultured Eubacteriales bacterium
CGTCATCGGTATAAAGAATCCGGGGGACGGTTTTTACGCCGGGAAAATCCCCCGGCGCGGGCGCGGGCGTTTGGGGGAAGGTCGCCGGAGCGGCCGGCGCTGTCCCCGATTCTTTGGCGGGCGCAAGGTTTTTTTTCTTTTCTGTTTCTTCTTTGTCCGGCACGGCGCACCTCTCAGGTAAAGTCGCCGCCATCGGCCGTGAGGACCCGGCGACGCAGAATCCGGTAGTGTTCGGCGGTGGGATCGCCGCAGAAAATCCCCAGTTTTTCGCGCAGAACGCCAATCAGCGCCTCGGGCGAAAGATATTCGCCCTGCCCTGCCGCCAGCGTGGCGCGGATGTGACAGCCGCCGGGCGCGGGGGTCACGGCGCAATCGCGCATAAGCGCGGCAAGGTTCACCGTCCGCTCGCCGCTCTTGCCCTTTTTGACCAACGGCAAAGGATCGGCGGCAAGCGTCTCCCGCACGCGGTCGGCAAGGTCTTCGCCCGCCGCGACCAGTTCATATTCGTATTCGGCAAAGGCAATGTCGGTAAATTTGCGGGTTGGCGTATAGACCGCAAGGATCCGCATTTCGGGCGTGACCTCGGCATTCAGGCGCGCGGACACTTCCCCGTCCGTCATTTCGCGCGCAAGGCGCAGGTCAAGAAACTCGCACTCGCTCTCGCACCCGACCGGAAGCGGCAGACCGAACACCATTTTGATGTGCGGATTGAAGCCCTGCGTATACCAGAGCGGCAGACCCGCCCGCACCAGCACGCGGCTGAAGGTGCGCTGCAGATCCAGATGGGAAATATATTGAAGGTCGCCCACCTTGCGGAATTTCACCCGGATGGGGCGGGGTTCCGGCAGGAGCGGCAGAGAAAACTTTACATCGTTATTTTTCATGGCGTCCTCCCATGGGGCAGGGACGGCGCAGGCCGCCCAGTTTGTCGGCGCCGCACCCCGAACATTGCTCGCGGCAGTTGGGTGTGGTTTTGCCCGCATAGGCGCGCGCACGCTCCCGGAGCAGGAAGTCCTTGCTCACGCCGCAGTCAATCATGTCCCAGGGCAGGATTTCCTCCGGACCGATCTGCCGGTTGGCAAAGAAAGCGGGATCAATCCCGGCGCGGGAAAAGACCGACATCCAGCGGTCGTAATCGAAAAACTCATCCCACGCGTCAAAGCAGAATCCCTCCTCGGCGGCCAGGAGCAGCGCCGCCGACAGCTTGCGGTTGCCGCGCGCCAGCACGGCTTCCACGCGGCTGACGCGCGCGTCATGATGGGTGTAGCGCACCTTGCGGTCGGTCACTTTACTGCCGAGATAGGCCTGCTTTTCGGCCAGCATTTCCATGGTGTCCTGCGCCTCCCACTGAAAGGGGGTGAAGGGCTTGGGGATAAAGCAGGAAACGCTGATGGTGACCAGCGGAGAGCGCCCCTTTTGCCGGTTGGGATTTTCATAATACGAATGAACCACGCGGGAGGCCAGCTCGGCAATGCCGGCAAGATCCTCGTTGGTCTCGGTGGGGAGACCGGACATGAAGTAGAGCTTGACGGTGGTCTTGCCCGCGTCAAAAGCCACGCGCGCGGCGTGCAGGATATCCTCCTCGCGGACATTTTTATTGATGACATCGCGCAGGCGCTGGGTGCCGGCCTCCGGCGCGAAAGTGAGCGAAGAGGTGCGCACCGAGGCCACGCGATCCATGAGTTCCTTGGAAAAGCTGTCGGCGCGAAGCGACGGGAGCGAAAGGCTGACCATGTTTTTGTCCGTCCAGGAAAGCAGATCTTCGGTCAGCTCGGAAAGCCGGGTATAATCGCTGATGGAAAGCGAGGTGAGCGAAATCTCGTCATAGCCGGTGGAGTCGTAAAGGCAACGCGCCTGCCGGTTCAGCACCGCGGGCGATTTTTCGCGCACCGGGCGGTAAATCATGCCCGACTGACAGAAGCGGCAGCCGCGGATGCACCCGCGGTAAACCTCCAGCATGATGCGGTCGTGCACCGTCTCGATGTAGGGCATGACCACCTTTTCGGGGAAAAAGGCCTTGTCCATATCGGGCATGATACATTTTTCCACCCGTGCGGGGACATCGGGATATTTGGGGGTGATGGCGGCAATGGTGCCGTCTTCGTGATAGGTAATCTCATAAAGCGAGGGGACATAAATCCCCTTCACCGTGGCGGCCGCCTCGCGGAGAAACGCCGACTTGGTATAGCGCCCCTCTTCCTTCATCCGGATCATGAGGCGGGTGAATTCCAGAAGGCAATCCTCCCCCTCTCCGATGGAAAAGCAATCGAAAAAGTCGGCCATCGGCTCGGCGTTGTAGGCACAGGGGCCGCCGCCGATGAGAACCGGCGCGTCCTCGCCGCGCTCGGCGGCAAGGAGCGGAATGCCCGAAAGTTTCAGCATGGAAAGCACAGTGGTGTAACACATTTCGTACTGGAGCGTGAAGCCGATGATGTCAAAGTCCGTGAGCGGATCGCCCGACTCGTGTGCCCAGAGCGGAATGGAAAGTTCCCTCATTTTGGCCTGCATATCGACCCACGGGGCATAGGCGCGCTCGCACCAGATGTCGGGATCGCTGTTGAGAACGCCGTAAAGGATCCGCACGCCGAGGTTGGACATTCCGATCTCATAGGTATCCGGAAAGCAGAAAGCAAAGCGCGCTTTCACTTTTTCCTTATCTTTGAGAACCGCGCCGTACTCGCCCCCGGCATAGCGCCCGGGCTTTTCGACGGATTTCAGGACCGAACTGATTTTTTCGCTGACTGGCATTTTAAAGACTCCTTAAAAAACAGTGAGAGGAAAAGCGGCGGGCGCCGCGCCAAAGAACCGGAAGCGGGGGCAATGGGGTTATTCCCCATCCTCCTCTTTTTTCTCCCGCAGGAAAAGATAGGCGCAAAGACCGGCGGCCGCGCACCAGAAAAAGGCGTGCAGAGTCACGATGAGCGCCGGGGGAATCCTGCCGAGAAGGAAGGAATAAAGGCCGGAAATACAAAGGCCGAAGAAAACCGAACAACCCGAGAAAAAGACCGAATGGCGCACGGCGCGGCGGGTGCGGCGGCACAGCGCAAAGGCGCG
>CAJJIY010000072.1 GCA_905187695.1 uncultured Eubacteriales bacterium
GCGCGCTACCTTGGGGTGGTAGAGGCCGCAAGTTCAAGTCTTGTCACTCAGACCAGCGCAGGGTTCACCCCTGCGCGATATATGCGGGCATGGCGGAATTGGCAGACGCGCTAGATTCAGGTTCTAGTGAAAGCAATTTCATGGAGGTTCAAGTCCTCTTGCCCGCACCAAATAAGAAATCCGAATCTGATCCTTTGGGGATTGGGTTCGGATTATTTTTACGGCCGGCCGGCACGCTTTGACATTGCCGGGTTTTTTCCGGCGGCAATGAATAAAGGCGGCACGGCATCGGCGGATACGGCGGGGAATCCCGGCGGCAAAACGGACGATCCGGACGGCCGCTCAAAATTCCGATGATAAAAAAGGCGCTTTTTCAAGCGCCTTTTTGTTTATTCGATTGCTTTCAGACTTTCGTTCATTTTTGTTTTCAGAATCTTGGGCCTCAGGAGCAGCGTAATGAGCAAAGTGAATCCGAAAACAACAACCGGAACAAGCAGCCACATGAACCAGCTGACACCGCTGACCGTGCCGAACCCGATCGTTTTGAAAACCAGCGTTGCCAGTCCGACCCCGACCGGATAACCGAACAGAATACCGATCAATGTGCTGATATAGATCTCGCGGTAAATATATCCGCAGATTTCATTGCTCAGGTAGCCGAGTACCATCAGGGTTGCGATTTCTCTGTTGCGCTCGCTGATATTGATGGTAGTCAATGTATTGATGACAACGGCGGTCAAAAGCCCGGCGAACACGACGATTACGGCCGAAATCCCGATAATTGCCGATGAACCGAAATCATCAAACAGGCACATATCAAGGAGCGCCAGCCCGGCAAAAACAAGGCCGGCAGATACGGCAACCGAAACCAGCATCATGAAAAAGCGCATTTTATAGCGCAGGATATTGCGCAGGGAGGATTTGTATTTGAAGGCCAACCGGTTCCAGATGAACGGGAGCTTCTCCAAAAAGACCCGGTTTCCTTTTTTCGGCGGCTTGGGTCTCAACAGATTGGCCGGAGTGTCGCCGGTCATGCGTATACCGAGAATGAAAACGGCGGTCAGGGTAATAAGCATGACGATACCGACGGACAGAAAATAATAACTGGGGTTCACCACAACCGAAATCGGCGGCAGAACATGACCATAGCCGAACACATAGCACATCAGCCACGAAACGCCGTAGCCAACAAAAAAGCCGCCGCCGCCACCGGCAATGAGCGCGACCAACGCAAACAAAATGTATCGCATGACGATGCTGAAGGAGGAATACCCCAGCGTTTTCAGGCAGGCGATCTGTGCGCGTTCTTCTTCCATCAGCCGCGTCATAGAGGAAAGAACGACAAGAAGCGAGACGGCAATAAATATGACCATCAGAATATTGCCGATCTCCAGCACCTTATCGGCGCTGGACAGGATGGACTTGAAGCTGTAATTATCGTACAGTGTGAGAATTTCAATATCGTCTCCGAGCAAGGCGGTCAGCTCGGACTTTTCTTTTTCCACATACGCCTTGTAGTTGTCGGAAAAAGAACTGAAAAGCGTTCTGTTTTTTGCCGTGATATAAAGGTCTCCGTTTACCGGCTGCGGCAGGAGAGAGGCGGGGCAATACAGAATATTCTCAAGCAGATCAAGCTTTCCGAGCTTCACCGTGCTGTCGGGAATTTCCGTGTCTTCCGGGTTGTTGTAGCTTGGTTCGCCGTCTTTTCCGAAAGTCAGCGGGCTTTTGATGATCCCTTTGACGGTCACGGAGATCTTATATTCCATCGGCAACTTCAGCGCCTTCCCAAGGTCAATCTCCACGGTTTCCCCAACGGCGTATCCCTTGATCACTTTGTCGGAAACCTCGGCATAAACGCAATTTTTGTCATCGTCGGTCACTTTTTCACCGTCAACAAGCTCCGGGACATTGATGTCCCATTCGTCAAAATCCAAAAAGTACAGCCGCAGGGAGCGCTTTTCGGCAGTTTGAATATCCAGGGACAGGCCCGTGTTCACATTGCTTTTGCCGTAGCGCGATCTGACAGCAGAGATCTGATCGTCGGTAAAACTTCCCGTCTTGCTTTTGACGATAAAATCGCTGACATTCTGCTTCCGGTAAAATTTTTCGATGCTGTCCCGTATCATATCGGTCGGAGAACCGATGCCCGAAATAAAGCCGATGGAGATCAGGATCACCCCCATCAGGGACAGCAAACGGATAAGGTGGTGGCGGAACATTCTCCGGATCGTTTTAAAATATGTTTTCACCACTCGATCGCCTCCACCGGGATCGGATGCGCATTGGCTTCCACGCTTTCAATCCTGCCGCTTTTGATGCGGATCACCTTATCCGCCATATCCTTCAGCGCGGTGTTGTGCGTCACAACAATCACCAGCTTTTTCTGCTCCCGGGACAGGGTGTAAAGCAGCTTCAGAATCTTCTTTCCCGTCATATAGTCCAGCGCCCCGGTCGGTTCGTCGCAAAGGATCAGCTTGGGGTTTTTGGCGACCGCGCGGGCGATGGACACTCTTTGCTGTTCGCCGCCGGAAAGCTCCGCCGGGAAATTGTCCAGTCTGTCCGCCAGGCCGACCGATTCCAGCACGCTTTGCGGGTTCAGATGATTGTCGCAGATTTCAATGGCGATCTCCACATTTTCAAGGGCGGTGAGATTGGGCATCAGATTGTAGAACTGAAACACAAAGCCCACATCGTGGCGGCGGTAAAAAGTCAGATCGCGCTTGCCAAGGGCCGTAATATTTTTTCCGTCAAGCTCGATGACCCCGCTTGTTGCGGAGTCCATTCCGCCGAGAAGGTTCAGCAAAGTCGTTTTGCCGGCGCCGGACGCGCCGAGTATGACAACAAATTCTCCTTCGTCCGAGTCGAAAGAAACATCTTCCAGCGCCGGCACGATAATCGAACCGGTATGATATTCCTTTTTTACATTCCGCAAAGATAAAAAGGCCATAAACAATCCTCCGCTATTTCATGTTCGTATTGTAAACTTAAATGAAAGTTGAGAGCCTCTCGTTCCTTTTGGTATAAT
>CAJJIY010000073.1 GCA_905187695.1 uncultured Eubacteriales bacterium
TGCCGGCCACGGGATGCTGGAAGCGGGTGGGGTTGGTGGAGTTGCCGGTGATGGAAACGCCCACTTTCTCGCGCTTCATGATCGCCACGCCTTCGGGCACATTGTCCGCGCCGTAGCACTTGACATCGGCGCGCGGGCCGTTCGAGAAGGCCTTCTTTTCCACCACCTTCACGGTTTCGGTGTAGGGGTCAAATTTGGTCTTGCAATAGGTAAAGCCGTTGATGCGGGAGATGATATAGGCCGCGTCCTTGCCAAGACCGTTGAGGATCACGCGCAGGGGCTTTTTACGCACCTTGTTGGCGTTGAGAGCGATCTTGATCGCGCCCTCGGCCGCCGCGAACGATTCGTGACCCGCCAGGAAACAGAAGCACTCGGTCTCCTCGGAAAGGAGCATCTTGCCGAGGTTGCCGTGTCCCAGACCCACTTTGCGGTTTTCGGCCACCGAGCCGGGAATGCAGAAGCTCTGCAGACCCACGCCGATGTTGGCGGCGGCGGTTGCGGCCGATTTGTCGCCGGTGCGCTCGGCCTCGGTGAGGGCGATGGCCGCACCGACGGTGTAGGCCCATTTTGCGTTTTCAAAGCAGATGGGCTGGGTTTCCTGCACAATGGTATAGGCGTCCACGCCGTGACGGTCGCAGATCTCCTTGCATTCATCGATGGAGGAGATGCCGTATTCTTTCAGAACCTTGAGGATTTTCGCCTCACGTCTTTCATATCCTTCAAACTGTGCCATTTCGCATCCCTCCTTATTCCTTGCGGGGGTCGATGTACTTGACGGCGCCGTCTTCCTTCGCGAAGCGGCCGTAGTGACCCTTTGCCTTTTCATAGGCCTCGTTGGGCTCCATGCCCTTCTTGATGAAGTCGGTCATTTTGCCCAGCGACACAAATTCATAGCCGATGACTTCGTTGTTTTCGTCCAGCGCCATGCGGGTGCAATAGCCCTCGGTCATCTCCAGGTAGCGGACGCCCTTTTCCTTGGTGCCGTACATGGTGCCGACCATGGAGCGCGCGCCCTTGCCGAGGTCTTCCAGACCCGCGCCGATGACCAGACCGCCCTCCGAGAAGGCCGACTGGCTGCGGCCGTACACGATCTGCAAAAAGAGCTCGCGCATGGCGGTGTTGATGGCGTCGCACACCAGGTCTGTATTAAGGGCTTCCAGAATGGTCTTGCCGGGCAGGATCTCCGCGGCCATGGCGGCCGAGTGGGTCATGCCGGAGCAGCCGATGGTCTCCACCAGTGCTTCTTCAATCACGCCGTTCTTGACATTGAGCGAGAGCTTGCACGCGCCCTGCTGGGGTGCGCACCAGCCCACACCGTGGGTATAGGCCGAAATATCGGTGATCTGTTTGGCCGCGATCCATTTGCCTTCCTCCGGCAGCGGCGCGGGGCCGTGGTCGCAACCCTTGCGAACGACACACTGATGCGCGACTTCGGCGCTCACAGCGTAGGGAAATTCGCTGACTTTGCTCATGATTTTTCTCCTTTTATGTGATATGGTTTGGATTTAACCCTTGCAGTGCACGATCCGGCCGGTCACGGCGCCGAAAGCGGCCGCGGCGTTACATTCGTCGGTGTCAATGTGCATGGCCAGCGCGAATTTGTCGCTCACACGCACCACCACATCGTCGAAAACCAGCGGGCGGGCGGTATCCAGGCGCACTTTTACAATCTCCTTGTCCGACACGCCGAAAGCCTCGGCGTCGGCGGGGGTCATGTGAATGTGGCGCTTGGCCACAATGGTGCCCTCCCTCATTTCCACCTTACCGGCGGGGCCCACCAGCGTAAGGCCCGGCGTTCCGGCCACATCGCCGCTCTCGCGGATCGGAACGCCCGAAAGACCCAGCGCGCGCGCGTCGGTGAAGGAAAGCTCCACCTGATCCGCTTTGCGGCAGGGGCCGAGGATGCTGACCTTCAGTTCACCCTTCGGGCCGACCAGCGTCACCTTTTCCTCGCAGGCAAACTGTCCGGGCTGGCTGAGATTTTTTTTGTTGTGAAGCACCGCGTCCGCACCGAACAGCGCCTTGAGCGTCTCCTCGGTCACATGAATGTGGCGGGCGGAAGTCTCCACCGGAAAATTCTTTTCCATGGTTTCATCTCCTTTTCAAGATTAAAACAAGACTTACGAGGATATTATAACATAAAACAGAAATCTTGTAAATGAAATTTTGAAAGAAATTTGCGCCAAAACGCGAAAAGGAGAAGAAAAATGGAGAAAACGGAAGAAAAAAAGGCCGCGGACGGACCTCATTTTTACAACGGCAGTGTGCTGGTGGGGGAGAGCGGGGAAAAAATCGAATGTCTCACGGTCATCGGACAGGTAGAGGGGCATTACCTCCTGGGCGAGCGTGAAAAGGCCACCCGCTATGAGCATCTCATTCCGCAACTGGTGGCCGCCGAGGAATCCAGGGAGGTGCGCGGGGTACTGGTGATTCTCAATACCATGGGCGGGGATGTGGAAGCGGGACTGGCGCTTTCCGAGCTGATTGCCTCGCTTCACAAACCCACCGCCACACTGGTGCTGGGCGGCGGACATTCCATCGGGGTGCCGCTGGCCGTTTCGGGAAAACGGTCCTTCATCGTGCCCAGCGCCACCATGACGCTCCACCCGGTGCGCGTGAACGGAACGGTCATCGGCGCGCCGCAGACCTTCCGGTATTTCCGGGATATGCAGGACCGCATTTCGGACTTTATCTGTGCCCACTCCGGGATCGCGCGCGAAAAACTGACCGAGCTCATGCTCCGCCCGGACGACCTCATGGGGGATGTCGGCACGCTTCTTTGCGGGCGGGAGGCCGTGGAACTGGGGCTGATTGACGAGATCGGCGGCATTTCGGCCGCGATGGACTATCTGAAAAACGCCTCCGCGGAGCCGAAGCCGGAAAACGGGGCGCTCTGAGCGGCAACCCGCGCCGCTCTT
>CAJJIY010000074.1 GCA_905187695.1 uncultured Eubacteriales bacterium
CGACCCGGAGGCGCTGACGGCGGCCGAGCACGAAAAAGCCGCCGAGCTTGCGGTGCTTTCGGACCGACTCGCCGCGCTCAATATGGCGCTTTCGGCGCTTTCACAGGCGGCCGATTCGCTCCGGCGGGATCTTTTTCCGCGCATCGCGGCCGGGGCCTGCACGCTGTTGCCGGTCTTTACGAACGGCGCATACCGGACGCTCCGCCTGGATGAAAACTTTGCCGTTTCGCTGGAGACCGCGGCGGGGGACAAGCCGCTTTCGCGTTTCAGCGCGGGTTGCCGGGACGCGGTGCATCTGGCGCTCCGGTTGTCGCTTCTTCGCGTGATGGGCGGGGACAAGCTGCCGCTTCTTCTGGACGAGGCGCTCTCCCGGCTGGACGACCGCCGCGCCAAGTCTCTCCTTGAGGCGCTTTACCGTTATACGCAATCGGGCGGGCAGTGTCTGCTTTTCAGCTGTCATACCCGCGAGGCGCGGTTGCTTTCGGATGTGCCCGGCGTGACGCGCATTTCGCTTTCCGGGGCAGAAGAAACACCCGAAACCCAACCCGTTTTGGGGGATCTTTCCTCCTTTGAGACCGATCGGCCGGCGGGCGGGGAGGCGGAAAGATGAGGGAAGATCTGCGCACCGTCAGCACGGCGGCGCTGGCCTATCTGGGGGACTGTGTGCTGGAACTGCTGGTGCGGGAGCATCTGGTGCGGGCGGGGTTTTCCTCTTCCCGTGCGCTCAACGCGCGGGCGCTTGCTTTTGTCAGCGCGCCCGCGCAGGCCGCGGCCTTTGAGCGGATCGCGCCCTGCCTGAGTGAAGAAGAGAACGCCGTTTTCCACCGCGGGCGCAACATGGGGCACACGCAGACCCCGCGCCATGCCACCGTGCACGAATACCGCACGGCCACCGGGATGGAGACGCTTTTCGGCTATCTGCACCTGGCGGGGCAGACGGCGCGGCTTTCGGAACTTTTTGCACGGGCCTATCCGGCATCCGGGCCGCAACCGTAAGCGTGCCTTTGAAAGAACCATTTTTGAATTTAAAAAATAAAATTAAAAAACAAGGAGAAATAAAATGGAACATCCGCAGATTTTGATTAAAGTGAAGGATTTCGGCACGATGAAGGCCGAACTGTATCCGGAATATGCGCCGCTTACGGTGGCCAATTTCCTTTCGCTGTGCGAAAATCACTTTTTTGACGGCCTCATTTTTCACCGTGTGATCCCCGGCTTTATGATTCAGGGCGGCGGTTACACGGCCGACATGGAAGAGCGCCGCGCCAAGACCGTGAAGGGGGAGTTTGCCGCCAACGGTTGCCGCACCAACACTCTGAAACACAAGCGGGGCGTGCTCTCGATGGCGCGCACCAATGTGCCGGATTCGGCCTCTTCGCAGTTTTTTGTGATGCATGAGGACGCACCGCACCTGGACGGCCAGTATGCCGCGTTCGGGCGCGTGGTGGAAGGCGACGAGGTGATTGACAAGATCGCCGCCGTGAAGACCGGCAATTACGGCTACTACATGCAGGATGTGCCGCGCGTACCGGTGGAGATCGAGACCATCACCGTGCTTTGAAGCGCAAAAGGAAAAGGCCGGACCTACACGGTCCGGCCTTTTGGCTTTATTTATAAAGAAGAAAGGAAGGAAAGAAGCGCTTTTTGCTGTTCGGGCGTCAGGCGCGCGGCGGCGGAAAGCAGCGCCGACTGCGTTTCAGTCAGCCCCGACAGGGAATCGGGGGCAAAAAAGGCCGAGAGCGTGATGCCGCACGCGGCGCAGATGGCCTCGATTGAGGCGATCGAGGGCTGCGCTTTTTTCCGGAACCAAGAGGAAATGGTGGACTGAGGAATGCCGCTTTCCACGCTGAGGCGATATTCCGACCAGCCTTTTTCGCCCCGCAGCTCGAGAATCCGATTCAGAACATCCATGAGAAGCCTCCTTGTACGCTTTTTCGTATATTTTATGTGAAAAAGGCTTGACAAACAATAATAATTTCCGTATAATTATTACGACATTTCGTTAATCAAAAAGGAGATTCGGTATGCAACGCTTGGTTTTGCTGATTTTGGTAACCATTTTGACTTTGGGCACTCTGATCCTGATGACCGGATGCGACCTGAGCGCCCTGCTTGAAAAGCCCCAGTCGCGCGTGGAAGAAGCCGATGGCGGCGACAGCGCACCGGCCGAAGACCCGGACAAGGTGCTGTTATCGCTGACGAACGCGGGCTATAACACGTTCAAGGACATGACGGTGGTGCCGGCCGCCTTTGAATGGGTCGGGTATGACCTCAAAGCAGTGGTCACCGGATCCAAAACGACGATGAAGGACGGCGTGGAAAAAACCGAACGCATATCGGTCTATTATTTTGCCGATGGCGAAACCGCCGCGCGGGCGCTTGAGAAAGTCAGAAAGGACGAGAGCGGGGCGGCCGGCTCCGGGGAGGATTGGGTCACGGCCACGGTTTCCGGTTGCACGGTTTATTTCGGCACAAAAACGGCTGTTGAGGACGCGGCGGTGGAAGCGCAACACGCAGAAACGGAACCGGAGGCCGGTTGAGAAAAACGGGATCTTTTGCGGGTTCTTTACAAATCTCCCCGGATGAGGTATCATAAAAATACGATCCGTATTTTTGCAAAGGATGCAAAGCAGAAAGTGCCCGGACG
>CAJJIY010000075.1 GCA_905187695.1 uncultured Eubacteriales bacterium
TGGGCGCCGCCCCCGGCGAAATCACCTTTACCTCCGGCGGCAGCGAGGCCGACAATCAGGCGCTTCGCAGTGCCGCCGTGCTGGGCGCGGCCAAGGGCAAAAAGCATCTGATTTCCACCGCCATCGAACATCACGCCGTACTGCACACGCTGAAAGCGCTTGAAAAAGAGGGCTTTGAGGTCACGCTGTTGCCGGTGGACGAAAAGGGGCGCGTCACGCCGGAGGAAGTCGCCGCCGCGCTTCGCCCCGACACGGCGCTGGTTTCGGTCATGTACGCCAACAACGAGATCGGCACGGTGGAACCCATTCGGGAAATCGGCGCGCTGTGCCGGCAGGCGGGCGTGCTCTTCCACACCGACGCCGTGCAGGCCGTGGGGCATCTGCCGGTGGATGTCGTGCGCGACAACATCGACCTGCTCTCGCTTTCGGGTCACAAATTTCACGGGCCGAAAGGCGTGGGCGCGCTCTATGCCCGGAAGGGCATCCGCCTGACGCCCCTTATCGAGGGCGGCGCGCAGGAGCGCGGCAAACGCGCCGGCACCGAAAACATCCCCGGCATCGCCGGAATGGCCGCGGCACTGAGCGAGGCGGTGAAAAACCTGCCGGAGACCACCGCGCGCCTGCTCCCTCTCCGGGAGCGCCTGATTGCAGGGCTTTCCGGGATTCCGCACTCGGTTCTCAACGGCGACCCGGTTCACCGTCTGCCCTCCAATGTCCACTTCTGCTTTGAGGGGATCGAGGGCGAATCGCTCCTGCTCCTCCTCTCGGACCGCGGGGTCTACGCCTCCTCCGGCTCGGCCTGCACCTCCGGGTCGCTGGATCCCAGCCATGTGCTGCTGGCCATCGGCCGCCCGCACGAGATCGCGCACGGTTCGCTCCGGCTCTCGCTCTCGGAGGATATCACCGCGGCAGAGGTTGATTATATCATCAAATCCGTCAGCGAAGTGGTCGCTTACCTGCGCCAAATGTCTCCGGTCTGGCGCAATCTGAGCGAAGGCAGACAGGCCTTCCTCATTCCGTAAAAAGAAAGGAATCATAAAATGGCACTTTACAGCGAAAAAGTGATGGATCACTTCCGCAACCCCCGCAATGTCGGCGTGATTGAAGACGCGGACGGCGTGGGAGAAGTCGGAAACGCCAAATGCGGCGATATCATGAAAATCTATCTCAAGGTCAAAGACGACCTCATCACCGATGTGAAATTTGAAACTTTCGGATGCGGCTCGGCCATTGCCTCCAGCTCCATGGCCACCGAAATGATCAAGGGCAAACCGATTTCGGAAGCGATGACCCTGACCAACAAGGCCGTCACCGAGGCGCTGGGCGGCCTGCCCGCTCACAAGATCCACTGCTCGGTGCTGGCCGAGGAAGCCATCAAACGGGCGCTCCTGGATTATTACACCCGCAAAGGCCTCACCCCGCCCGCCGAACTCGGCGCGCCCGGTTGCGAGCATTGCGGTCATTGCAAAACCGCACAGTGCTCCGGTTAAAAAGAGCGCGCCGCGCGCCGGGACAGTAAAAAGCCGGGCGCCGACATCAGGCGAAAGGAAGCAACCACCCCAAAAAGGAGAAAAATATGATGATTTCAACCCGCGGGCGCTATGCCCTGCGCGTGATGATCGACCTGGCCGAACACGGCGGCGAGGAATATATCCCCATGAAGGATGTGGCCGCCCGGCAGGACATTTCGCTGAAATATCTGGAAAAAATTCTGCCGCTCCTCACACAGGGCAACCTGGTGACCGGCATCCACGGCCGCGGCGGCGGCTATCGCCTCACCCGGGATCCGGCAGACTATCGCGTGGGCGAGATCCTGCGCCTTACGGAAGGCGACCTGGCCCCCGTCTCCTGCCTTTCCTGCGGCGCGGCCGATTGCGGCCGCTCGGCCGAGTGCCGCACCCGGCCGCTTTGGAACGGCCTTTTCGACACGGTCAATCAATACCTGGACAGCGTCACGCTGGCCGACCTCATGCGCCGCTGAAAACAATTAAAAAAGGACGCCTTTTCCGGCGTCCTTTTTTGTGAATACACCTTTTTCTATAGAAAACAAAAGGCAATGTACGGAACTTTCCCTTTTCGGCCTTCGCACAAGATGCCCCTCGCACAGCATGCCCCTTGAGGGCGCAGGTTGGGATGAAGAATTGTCGAACATCGGCTCGTGAAGCGTATCTTATACGCTGAGA
>CAJJIY010000076.1 GCA_905187695.1 uncultured Eubacteriales bacterium
CTTGGAAACCTTGGCTTTGGCCGGCTTCCGGGACGGTGATATAAATATTTCTCTTTTACTTTATTTTTCCCGGCCGTTTTTGTTCCGGCCCCAAGAAGAGTCCCGCAGGGGCGGTAGATTGGAGGGTGGAATCGCCGGACATCCCCCCGAGAAGCGTATTTGATACGCCGAAGGGGGATTCCGGCGATAAAAAACGGCAATCGTGAAAAGCGCGTGCCGGCGGGCACGCGCTTTTCTGCCTTGGAAACCTTGGCTTTGGCCGGCTTCCGGGACGGTGATATATAGTTTCTCTTTAATTTTTACTTTGTCCTTTTCAGCCGTTTTTGTTCCGGCCCCAAGATACCGCCCCTCAGTCAAAATAGGATTCGCGTTCCAGAAGCTCCGCAATCAGCACCGCGCCGCCCGCGGCGCCGCGCAGGGTATTATGCGACAGCCCGACAAACTTAAAATCGAAAAGGCTGTCCTCGCGCAACCGTCCGGCCGAAATACCCATACCGCCGTAAAGATCGCGATCCAGCGCCGCCTGCGGGCGGTTTTCCTCTTCAAAATATGTGATAAACTGCGCGGGGGCGCTGGGAAGCCCCAACGCCTGCGGACAGCCGGCAAAATCCCTCCAAGCGGCAAGAATCTCTTCTTTTTTCGGTTTCTTTTTAAAATTCACAAACACGGCGGCGGTGTGCCCGTCTGTGACCGGCACGCGGATACACTGTGTGGTGATGAGCGGCGCGACGGCCGGCACGATAACGCCGTTTTCGACCTTGCCCCACACACGCAGCGGCTCTTTTTCGCTTTTTTCTTCTTCTCCGCCGATAAAGGGGATGACATTGTCGATCATCTCCGGCCACTCCCGGAACGTTTTTCCCGCGCCCGAAATGGCCTGATAGGTGGTGGCCACCACCTGGGTGGGCTCAAACGCGAGGAGCGGCGTGAGAAGCGGCACATAGGACTGGATGGAGCAGTTGGGCTTGACCGCGATGAAGCCGCGGCGCGTGCCGAGCCGCCGCCGTTGTGCCGGAATGACCGACAGATGCCCGGGATTGATCTCCGGAATGACCATGGGCACATCGGGTGTCCAGCGGTTGGCCGAATTGTTGGAGACCACCGGAATCTCGGCCTTTGCATAGGCCTCCTCCAACGCGCGGATATCCTCCTTTTTCATATCGACCGCGCAAAAAACCACCGAACAGTATTTTTTCACGGTGTCGATATCGGCGGCGTCCAGCACCGTCATGCCGGCAAAACGCTCCGGCATGGGGGTTTTCATTTTCCAGCGATCCCCCACCGCTTCCCGGTAGGTTTTGCCCGCCGAACGCGCCGAAGCGCACAGTGCCGTCACCTCAAAATAGGGGTGATTCTCCAGCAGCGTCAGAAAACGCTGACCGACCATACCCGTGGCGCCGATGACGCCGACCTGCCGTTTTGCCATGATAGTCTCCTTTTTCAGATAAAAAGATGAAAATAGTGTAACACATCGCGCCCCGGTTTGCAAGGGGATTTGTAAAATTCAAGAGAAAACAGTCCCCGGCGGCAGATTTGCGTGCAGGGTCGGGGAGAGGCTGCCCACCGGGCGTATTTCATACGCCAAGAGCAGGCTTCGCCGACAGGAAACGGGGGAATGTAAAATAGTTTTTATTCCTCTTCCCCGTTTTCGTCCTGTGCCGAAGCTGCCGCCCCGGAGGTCAGTTGGCGGTAAAGATCGCTCTTCCTCATCCCCCGCTCGCGTGCCGCCGCCTTGATCGCCTCCATGCGCGAAAGGCCTTCCTTTTCATAATATGCCACATGGTCGGCCGGGGAGAGCGCGGCGCGGGGATTTTCTGCCGGATCGGCGCTCTTTTCGGCCGCGCCCTCCAGCACCAACACAAATTCGCCGCGGGGGGCGTTTGTTTCGTAATAATCCCGCGCCGCCCCCAGCGTGGTGCGGCGGATCTCCTCGTTTTGTTTGGTCAGCTCGCGGCAAAGCGTCACCCGGCGCGTTTCCCCGGCCACCGCGCAAAGATCGCAGAGCGTGGTCAGCAGGCGGTGCGGTGCCTCGTGCAAAAGGACGGTGCGCGGCTCGGCCGCGAT
>CAJJIY010000077.1 GCA_905187695.1 uncultured Eubacteriales bacterium
TTTTATTGAAGCAAGGGTTTTCAGACAGATGCGGTCTTTTCAGCGTCCGCCACGGTGGCCACCGCCACTGCTGCCACCGCCGCCCCCTCTGCCCATGCTTCCGCCGCCCCCGGAGAAGGAACTGGTCTTGACGCGACGGGTGCGGGTGACAAAGCTACCGACAAAGCGGTCTGTGGAATTGGTCAGGTGAAGTTTGGCAAAACGGTTGAGCGGATAGGATTCGCCATGCTGCTTTTTCCGGTAAGAAAGCACCACGGCAAGCGCACTGACGCCGCCACCGATCAGACCGACAATAATGCCGGTGATAACCACTTTAATCGGTTTGGTGCGGGTTTTTTCAGCTTCCTTTGCCGCTTCTTCCCGGCAGATGTCGTTGGCTTTTGTAAGGAAAGCGCTGAGCCCTTTGCTGAGAAGTCCGCTTTTAAGGTTGTCATAAACATCCGGGTCATCCAACAAACGGTCTACCGCTTCGTTTGAAAAATAGGAATAAGCCGTGCCGAAAGTGTAAAGATCGTAATAATAGGAGTTGTTATAATGCCGGAGATAGAGGATGACTGCACTGTCATTGCTTGTGAGGCCGCAAAGATTTAAAACAGACTGGTCGCTGGGGTAACTGCTGCCGTTTCCGGTCAGGATAAAAAAGCGGACATCCGAAACCGGGTCGGCAGGCAGTGCCGTGAGGGAGGCGATTTGTGTTTCGGTCAGCAGCCCCCCTTTGTCCAGGATGACGGTGCCGGCGGTCCCGGCCGTAGCCGAGCATATAAGCGCGCCGAGAAGCAACATCAGGCAGAGTGAAAAAAGTGTTTTTTTCATCCCGTTTGCCCCCTTTACAGAAGCAGAGCGGCCAAAAGCGCCGCCAAAGCCCCGATGACCGCGGCCATGATGCCGCCAAAAACGGAGACCCGTTTCCCGCTGACCGGCAATTCGCCATAGACCTTGCCCGTGTTTCCGTTTATGGCATAGGTATAGGTCTTTCCGCGATGCTGATAGGAAAGAAGCCAGATCGGCATCAGGACATAATCCCAGTGCATTTCTTTTACAAGCAAGCGCGGATTGTCGGGGATAACCGTGGTATAGTGTGCGGTGATGGTATCGCGCAGCAGACGCTTTGAATAGTCGCTCATCCGTGCGCGCACGGCTTCCCGCACCGATTCTTTTTCGATATCCCGTTTTTTGGCGATAAAGCCCGATAGATAACTCATATCAAAGGGTTTTTGCGCCTCGCTGGGATAGGGCAGAATGCCCGAAAGCATTTTTCCGTCCTCTTCCTTCAGGGCCGGTGTGACAATGTCCTCGAAATGAATGTCGCCCTCCCGCTCGATATGGAAATTGGAAGTTTCGGTATAGTTGTAGTCACTGTCCATCCAGTAGCGCACTCTGGTGGCACGCGCGCTCATGGAGGCGCTTGTGTCGGCGTCCGTTACCCAAAAAGGATAGTAGATACCGCAGATCTCCGAGGCGTGTTTTTCGCTTTTGAAATCGCGCGGGACAAAATGCTTACTGCCTGCAAAACGCAGGAAACGGCGTTCGGCTTCTTCTTTGCTGATTTCAAAGGGAATGACCTTTTGCGGGCGCATCTGCCCGGCGAGCCGTCCCACAAGGATAACAGGATTGTGGCAATAGGGGCACTCGGTGGCGGCGGTGTTGTCGTCCGCCACAATCTCCGCGCCGCAGTTGACGCAGGCATAGTTGCGCATGGCGGCGCAATAATTGTCATCCGGGCGTTCCGCGGCGGCGGCCGCTTCT
>CAJJIY010000078.1 GCA_905187695.1 uncultured Eubacteriales bacterium
AACCGTCATCTCACAGTGCAGAGGATTTGGCGTCGCGACTTCGACGATGTCGATCTCCGGATCCTTCAGCATCTCTTTGTAATCGGTATAAACTTTTGCGTCAAGGTGATACTGCTTTTTCAGAGCCTCCGCTCTCTCCGGCCGGATATCGCACAGGGCATACATTTTCAGATCCGGTTGGGAGGTAACCGCAGGCAAATGCTTGTCTGCGGCGATCCAGCCGCAGCCGATAAAGCCGATGCGCAGCTTTTTGCTCGTGTCGATGACCTTTTCCTCGTGCGATTCCTTGAACGCATTGAGATCTTTGTCTTCTGCCATGATTTTTCTCCTTAAAATATTTTTGGGGGATTACCGGTTGACGGTTTTCAGATAGTGGATGCTCTCGCGGGCACATTCCAGCGGGGTGAGACCCATGGAGGGCTGATCCTGCTCGACCACGACCCATTTGGTGCCACATTCTCCGGCGGCCGCGAGGATGCCGGGAAAGTCCTGCAGGCCTTTTCCGACCGGGCGAAATTCAAAGTTGGCGGGGCGGGCGGGCGCTTTGCCCTCGATGCCGATGAGCTCGTACATATTGTCGGATTTTTCACCGAAAAAGTCTTTCAGGTGAAGGATGGGGGCGCGGCCGCTGTATTTTCTCAGATAAGCGGCCGGATCCTCGCCGCCGACCTTGACCCAGCAGACATCCAGCTCGGTCTTGAGGAGATCGGCCGGGACGCTATCGTAGAGCTCGTCCAGCGCGTATTTGCCGCCGAATTTTGTAAATTCAAAATCGTGATTGTGGTAGACCAGCTGGATGCCGAGTTCCTTGGCCACCTGGCCGAGCATCCGGATATTTTTGACCACGGACGGCCAGTTTTCGGTGCCGGGGCGGTATTCGGGCGTGAGATAAGGCACGGCCACGAAGGAAACGCCGATGGCGGCATAATCGGAAAGCACCTTTTCGGGGTCTTCCATCATGGTGAGATAGGGCACATGAGCCGAAATCGGCGTGAGGCCGATCTCCCGGCACAGCGCGCGCACGGTCTTGGGGTCGTTGCCGTAAAGACCGGCAAACTCCACGCCGTCATAGCCCATTTCTTTGATTTTTTCAAGGGTTCCGCGAAGGTCTGCCTCCGCGTCCTTGCGGACTGAATAAACCTGAAGTGCAACCGGGAAAGCCATAAAAGCCACCTCCATAGATTGGTTTGTGCTTTCATTATAGAGTGTCCCGGGAGAAAATACAAGTCAGCAAAAGCGGGAAATAAGACAAATATTGCTGTCTTTTTGCGTTTTCCGGCGGATTTTGGTTCCTTGAAAGAGGTGGGCGGGAAAAGGAGACCCGTGCGCGGGCGGAGCGTGGCGGGGCGGAGCGTGCGCTGTCGGAACTTGTCAGGCTTTTCCGCCTGCCAAGGGCTTGACAGCTTCCGCGGGTTGTGATATAATCAATTTGTCAAAAAGCCGTAAAAAAGGGGGAGACCGAATGAAACACTTGGGGAAAATGCTCATTCTTGTGCTGGCGGTTGCGCTCCTTTGCGGGCTTTTGTGCGCGTGCAAAAAGGATTTGCCGACGGGCGAGACCGGTCTGCCGGACACGGGCAACGCGGCGGGCGCCGGAGACAACGCGGCTGGCACCGAAGGCAACGGGACCGGGCCGAACGAGAATCCGGGCGGGAACACCGGGACGCCGGGCGAAAACGACGGCAACGGCGGCGCAGGCGATATAACGCGAGATCCTTATGCATCTTAAG
>CAJJIY010000079.1 GCA_905187695.1 uncultured Eubacteriales bacterium
CGGCGGAGTGGGGTGAAGTAAAGGAGCAACACGCCCATCACCGCGCCGACGGCGGCCTGCAGAATCTGGAAGGGGAGCTTCAGCCATGCGTATTCCGGCGTGCTGTAAATGAAGGCGCGCCCCAGCGAGTAGCCCACCACCATGATGATTGCCCCCGCAAAAACCGCCAGAACGGCACGCGGCACCGGGGTCAGTTTTTCCTTGCGCCCGGCAATGAGCGAGATGACCACGGCCTGCAGGCCGTGTGTGACCAGCGAAACGAACATAGGCGCGGGGTAAAAGAAGAGGTCGCCGAGAAACGCGCCGACTCCGCCCACAAAGAAGGCCGAGACCGGGTCAAGGACGAGGGCGGCCAGGCAGATGACGATATCGTTGAGATAAAGGTGGCCGCCCGGCACCGGCACGCCAAAGGAACTGAGGGCGATGTTCAGCGCCATAAAGAGCGCGGTATAGCAGAGCTTGCGGGTGGAATAAACGCGGTTTTGCATTTTTTTGTCCTCCGGGGGTTGCAATCTGATGTCTCTTATTATATACTGAAAGTGGTATTATAAAAATACCCAGTTTGAAAACATTTTATAAGGTCAGATGCAGATGAAAAAGTACATGGAAGTTTACAAAAAGATCCGCTGGGACATTCTTTCCGGCACCTATCGCCACGGTCAGAAACTGCCCTCCAAACGCGCCGCGGCCGACCGGTTTTCGGTCAGCGTGGTGACGGTGGAGCGCGCCTATGACATCCTGCTTTACGAGGGGTATATCGAGTCCCGGCCGAAGAGCGGATTTTTTGTAACCTACGGACATTCGGAGATCTTCGGCCGCCCCACGGCCGCGCCGGCGGCCGGTGAACAGGAACTCCGGCCGCTTCCATCGGAAAAGCCGGCGCTCCCCATGGATGTGACTTTTCCTTTTTCGCTTTATGCAAGGGCGGTGCGGACGGTGCTGAGCGAGCGGGGAGAGGCGCTTTTGCGGGAAAGATCGCCGGGCAGTGGCCTGCCGGAACTGAAAAATGCCATCTGCCGCTATCTGGGGCGTAGCCGGAACATCCGGGTAAGGCCGGAACAGGTAGTGATCGGTTCGGGCGCGGAATCGCTTTACGGCATGATTCCGGAGCTGTTGGGTCGGGGGCGGCTTTATGCCATTGAAAATCCTGCTTATGAACAGATCGAGCGGGTCTACCATGCCCGCGGCGTCCGGGTGGAACTGTTGCCGCTGGGGGAAAACGGGATCGAGACGCAGGCGCTGCTGACCACGAAAGCCAGCGTGCTTCATGTCACGCCCTATCGCAGTTTTCCCACCGGTGTGACGGCCGACGCCACCCACCGGCGCGCCTATCTGAACTTTGTCCGCGCGCGGGACAGGTTTGTGATCGAGGATGATTATGAATCCGAATTTTCACTCATCGGCAAGCCGGGTGAAACGCTGTTCGGACAGGCAACGGCGGGGGGCGTGATCTATCTGAATACTTTTTCCAAGACGCTCTCGCCGGCGCTCCGGGTGGGATATATGCTGCTGCCGAACGCGCTGTTGCCCCGTTTTGCCGAAAAGTGCGGCTTTTATGCCTGCAGTGTGCCGGTGCTGGACCAGTATATACTGGCACGGTTGCTGGACGACGGCAGCTTCGAGCGACACATCAATCGGGTGCGCCGCGCGCGGCGCAAGGCCCTCTCAAAATAAAAACCCTTCCAAAAAA
>CAJJIY010000080.1 GCA_905187695.1 uncultured Eubacteriales bacterium
GTGAAGCTTTTCTATGATTTCGTGAGCTATCTTTTCATTTTAACTTTACAGTGCCCCCCCGCCGGCCTCAGGCCTGCGCGTTTTTCTTGAGTTCCAGGTCCAGCCACACCGTGCCCAGTGAAAAGGCGTCGTGCAGGCTGTTTTTGTCGCCCTGTTTGATAATTTTGTTGGGATTCTTTGCATCCACAATCTGAATGAGCACCTTATCCGGCACCCGCCGGTCGCCTTCGCCCGTGTAGGACATAATTTCCAGCACCAGCACGCAAGGATCATGATTGAGGTCGCCGTAGACAATGGTGTCGTCTTCGCGCACCAGCGGTTTGCCCTGATACTCGAAATATTCACCCTCTGCTTTTTTTCTGGTTTCAGCCATATGCTCTTACCTCCTTGCCGCATAACAGATACAGTATAGCACGATTTTCTTTGAAAGTCAATCCTTTTCTTGTTTTTTGATTGAAACGGAACCGTCCGCGCCTATATGCGACTGCATTTCAAAGGCAAAGAGGTTGGCGGAGCGACATTTACGCGAATCGGAGAGAATGAGTATACAAACGCTCAATACTCAAAACGACAGTACAACCGGCAGAGCGGCACATATGAAACAAAAATGCGTGCCCCACCGAACTTGACAATATGCTCCGCGCCAGCGAATATATCGGGCAGGAGGACGCAAAATATCCGCCCGAATACAACGGAAAAGGCTATGACCGCTATTCCGTACAGTTTGAAATCGGCGGAGAAAACTTCTCTGGTGAGTTGCTTGTAGCAATCGGTGATAACGGAAAACGAATCTTTTACGATGTCGTAAAGATAAAAAGAACCGATAGCCCGGTGTCGGAAGCGTCCGTCAGAAAAACTGACGGAATATCCACTCGAGGCGCTATCGGTTCAGAAGCGGGCGAACCGCATACGGCGCAAAACCGTAACGCTGACGCATCCACTACTGATATTATATCCGAAAAAGCCTCGGATGTCAACCCATCTGTAAAAAATACCGGTGCAGTTTTGGGCAAAACATACACGCTTCTGCTTTCAAAAAGTTCTCTGCACCGCCGCCACTCCAGGCAGAATCCGGGGGCACCGCGTATTCCGGGCTTAGCCTGTTTTTCAGGATTCCGTCTCCGTTGGGTCGGTCGGTTTTTACGGCCCGTCCCGACTTTTTCAAAACCGGAATTCAGCGCTTGATTGCCGCTAAATAGGGTTTTGCGGTCTGCAGATCGCGCGGCGGGATCGGATGCGGGAAGCAAAGGGCAAAAAGCCCGTCCGCAATCCTTGCAAGCTCCCTTTGCCGGACGGCCGCTTTCCCCAGTGCCGCCGCGTCACGCGGCTTTGTCACAACCGGAATATCCCGCATATGCGTGCTTTCCCGCAGGAAAACCATGCCGCGCGGCCCGGCCGCAAGCAACCGGACATAAGCGGGACGGGCCCGGAGATCCTCCGGCACCACGCCGGAAAGCAGATAAAGCAGCCCCCGGCGCACACGGGCGTTGGTATAGCGCTTGGTGGCCGCATTCCGGCAAAGCGATTCATAGTCGGTGGCCTCTGCCGCCGCCCGGCGCAGGTGCGCCAAAAA